>CAXEZH010000220.1:0-23301 GCA_964000695.1 uncultured Mycolicibacterium sp.
CCCCGCCGCTACCTCCAGGCCGCCGCCGACGCGGGCCTGCGCCGCGCGGTCGTCTCGTCGAGCGCCAACACCCGCGAAGTGCTCGAGCTGACCGGACTGGACGCTTTCGTCGAAGCCCGCGTCGACGGGGTGACGCTGCGCGAGGAACACCTCGCCGGCAAGCCGGCCCCGGACTCATTCCTGCGGGCCGCCGAACTGCTCGACGTGGCGCCCGCGCACGCCGCGGTGTTCGAGGACGCTTTGTCCGGGGTGGCGGCCGGCCGGGCCGGAGAATTCGGGGTGGTCGTCGGTGTGGACCGGGTCGGACAAGCGGATGCGTTGCGGGACAACGGCGCCGACGTCGTCGTGGGTGATCTGGGGGAGCTGCTGCCATGATGATCGCCGACGAGGCCTTCCCCGTCGAACCATGGCACATCCGGGAAACCAAGCTGTGCCTGGATCTGCTCCCGCAGAGCGAATCGCTGTTCGCCCTGTCCAACGGCCACATCGGCATGCGGGGAAACCTCGACGAGGGAGAGCCTTTCGGCCTGCCCGGAACGTACCTCAACGGCTTCTACGAGAACCGCCCGCTGCCCTACGCCGAAGCGGGTTTCGGCTACCCGGAGGAAGGTCAGTCGGTCGTCGACGTCACCAACGGCAAGCTGATCCGGTTGCTCGTCGAGGACGAGCCGTTCGACGTCCGCTACGGCGACCTGTTGTCCCACGAGCGGGTCCTCGACCTGCGGGCGGGCACCCTGCGCAGGACCGCGGAATGGTGCTCGCCGGCCGGTAAGCACGTGCGCATCGAGTCGACCCGGCTGGTGTCGCTGGCGCAGCGGGGCTTGGCCGCCATCGAGTACGTCGTCGAAGCCCTCGACGAGGACGTGCGCGTCACCGTGCAATCCGAACTCGTCGCCAACGAAGACCAACCCGCCCCGTCGGATGATCCGCGGGTGGCGGCGCTGCTGGTCAAGCCGCTCGAGCCGGTGGACCACGAAGTGAGCGAACGCGGGGCGTCGCTGATGCACCGCACCCGTGCCAGCGGGCTGATGATGGCGGCCGCGATGGACCACCTCGTCGAAGCGCCCGGCCGGGTACAGCTCAGCGGCGACGCGGGCGACGACTGGGCACGCACCACCGTGGTGTGTGCACTGAAACCCGGTGAGAAGCTGCGCATCGTCAAATACATCACCTACGGCTGGTCCAGCCTGCGGTCGCGGCCCGCGCTGCACGATCAGGCCGCCGCCGCCATCGCCGCCGCGCGGTTCACCGGGTGGGACGGCCTGCTGGACTCGCAACGCGCCTACCTCGACGAGTTCTGGGATTGTGCCGACGTCGAGGTCGAAGGCGACCCGGATTGTCAGCAGGCGGTACGTTTCGGGCTCTTCCACGTGCTGCAGGCCAGCGCCCGCGCCGAACGGCGCGCGATCCCCGGCAAGGGACTGACCGGAACCGGGTACGACGGTCACGCGTTCTGGGACACGGAAGGATACGTGCTGCCCGTCCTGACCTACACCGCTCCCGGATCCGCCGCCGACGCCCTGCGCTGGCGCGCCTCCACCCTCGACATGGCACGCGACCGGGCCCGCGAACTCGGCCTGAAGGGCGCCTGCTTCCCCTGGCGGACCATCCACGGCGAGGAGTGTTCGGGGTACTGGCCCGCGGGTACCGCCGCGTTTCACGTCAACGCCGACATCGCGCTGGCCTTCGAGCGCTACCGGGTGGTGACCGGTGACCAGTCGCTCGAGCGGGAATGCGGGCTGAACGTGCTCGTCGAGACCGCCCGGATGTGGATGTCGTTGGGCCACCACGACCGGCACGGCCGCTGGCGGATCGACGGTGTCACCGGTCCCGACGAGTACACCGCAGTCGTGCGGGACAACGTGTTCACCAACCTGATGGCCGCCGAGAACCTGCGGATCGCCGCCGAGGCGTGCGGGAGAAATCCCGATGCCGCTGCCGATCTCGGTGCGGGCAACGAGGAGATCGCAGCCTGGCGGGACGCGGCGGAGGCCGTGCACATCCCCTACGACGAGGAACTCGGAGTGCACCCGCAGTGCGAGGGTTTCACCACGCTGCGGGAATGGGATTTCACGGAGAGCAACGACTACCCGCTGTTGATGCACGAACCCTACTTCAGGCTCTACTCCTCTCAGGTCGTCAAGCAGACGGATCTGGTGCTGGCGATGCACTGGCAGAGCCACGCGTTCACCGACGAGCAGAAGGCCCGCAACGTCGACTATTACGAGCGGCGCACCACCCGGGACTCGTCGCTGTCGGCGTGTACCCAGGCGGTGATGTGTGCCGAGGTCGGCCACCTCGAACTGGCGCACGACTACGCCTACGAGGCCGCCTTGATCGACCTTCGCGACCTGCACCGCAACACCAGCGACGGGGTGCACGTGGCCTCGCTGGCGGGCAGCTGGACCGCGCTGGTCCAGGGTTTCGGCGGGCTGCGCGACGACGAGAAGATGCTCTCGCTGGACCCGCATCTGCCGCCCGGCATCACGCGGATGCGATTTCGGTTGCGGTGGCGCAACTTCGGCGTCATCGTCGACGTCGATCATGACACGGTCACCTACACGCTGCGTGACGGCCCCGAAGGGGAGCTGACCATCCGGCACGCCGGACAGGATCTCCACCTCGACACCCAGAAGCCCACCGAGGTGGCGGTGCGCCCGCGCCACCCGCTGCTACCGCCGCCTCAGCAGCCGCCCGGCCGCGCACCGTTCCGGCGCAGCCGCGTGTAGAGCGGCTGGACAGCCCCGCCGCCGGGCGCGATATGTTGCCTTCGGGCCGGTGGCGCGCCCCCTTGGATAAGCGAAATGCTCAGCGCCACGCTTAGATTCGGGAGGCGCGGTGCAAAGCGACATTCGCAGAGCGGTGGCCGGGGCATCGATCGGCAACGCCGTCGAGTGGTTCGACTTCGCGATCTACGGTTTCCTCGCCACGTTCATCGCGGGCCAGTTCTTCCCGGCGGGCGACGAGACCGCCGCACTGCTGAACACGTTCGCGATCTTCGCGGCCGCCTTCTTCATGCGACCCCTGGGCGGATTCGTGTTCGGACCACTCGGCGACCGCATCGGCCGCCAGCGGGTCCTGGCCCTGGTGATCCTGCTGATGTCGGCGGCGACGCTGGGTATCGGACTGCTGCCGACCTACGGCGCCATCGGCGTGCTCGCGCCGCTGCTGCTGCTGGTCTTGCGCTGCCTGCAGGGCTTCTCGGCGGGCGGCGAGTACGGCGGCGGCGCGGTCTATCTGGCGGAGTTCGCGACTGACGAACGCCGTGGTGTCACCGTCACGTTCATGGTGTGGTCCGGGGTGCTCGGCTTCCTGCTGGGGTCGATCACCGTCACCCTGCTCCAAGCGGTCCTCTCGACTGCGGCGATGGAGAGCTACGGCTGGCGGATCCCCTTCCTGATCGCGGGGCCACTCGGTCTGGTCGGGCTCTACATCCGGCTCCGGCTCTCGGACACACCGCAGTTCGCCGAACTCAGCAAGTCCGACCAGACAGCGGAATCACCGCTGCGGGAGGCGGTCTCGACGGCATGGCGGTCGATCCTGCAGGTCATCGGCCTGATGATCGTGTTCAACATCGGCTACTACGTGGTGTTCGCTTTCCTGCCGTCGTATTTCATCAAGACGCTGCAGTTCTCGGCCACCGACGCGTTCTTGTCCATCACGCTGGCCTGTCTGGTCGCACTGGTACTGATCCTGCCGCTGGCGATGTTGTCCGACCGCATCGGCCGGCGGCCACTGCTCATCGGCGGCGCGGTGGCCTTCGCGGTGCTCGGATATCCGCTCTTCCTGCTGTTGAACACCGGTTCGCTGGCCGCCGCCATCGCCGCGCACTGTGTGCTCGCCGCGATCGAGTCCGTCTACGTGTCGACCGCAGTGTCCGCGGCCGTCGAACTGTTCGCGACCCGGGTCCGCTTCAGCGGGTTCTCGATCGGATACAACGTCTGCGTGGCCGTTTTCGGCGGTACCACGCCCTACATCGTCACGTGGCTGACCGCCACCACCGGCGACGCGATCGCGCCGGCCTACTACCTGGTGATCGCCGCGATGGTGTCCCTCGGCGTCGTGCTCACGCTGCGCGAGTCCGCGGGTCGTTCCCTGACCCAGGTGCGGTGAAGCCCGGTTACCCTGGTCGCAGCAGTCCCGAGCGAAAGACGCGCAGATGAAGCTCCAGGTGTTGCCCTACGTCACCGTCGAGATCGACGACCGGGTCCGGCGACGTCTGCGGCTGCGCGGGGAACGCCTGCGCATCACCCTGCGTGGCTACCTGCGCAGCGCGGCCGACGATGTGGACACCGCCGGAGACCGCGTGCGCGGCATGTGTGATCGCGCCGTCGACCGGGTCGACGCGGTGGTGGCCACCGTCAACGACAAGATCGCCCCCGAACCTGCGGACCGGCCCACCCTCCGCGTGGTGGACGGCCGGGAGGCCTCTTGACCGATGGCTTGGCTGCGTCCGCCGCGCCGACACCCGACCGGAGTGGGCGACGCTCAGATAAGTGTGCTGTCCTAGTCGGGTGATCGGCCAAGGACTGACGGTGCTTCTGGCGCTCCTGGCCGCGGTGTTCCTCGCGGTCGGGATCGTGGTGCGCCAACGCGCCACCATCGACGTGCCGGCCGAGTACGGCGTGAGCGCCGTGATGTTCAAGACCCTCGTCCGCCGCCCGTTGTGGTGGGCGGGCACCGGGGCCGCGGTCGCCGGATATGTGTTCCAGGCGCTGGCACTGGCGACCGGATCCCTGCTGCTGGTGCAACCGATCCTGGTCTCGGCGTTGTTGTTCGCGTTGCCACTGAGCGCGCGGCTGGCACGCCGGCGGGTCACCCGTGGCGAGTGGGCCTGGGCGGTGCTGCTGACCGTGGCGCTGGCCGTGTTCGTCGTGCTGGCCAAGGCCAGCCCGGGCGACTATGCGGCTTCACTGTCCACGTCGGCGATCGTCGCGGTGGTGTGCACCGTCGCGGTCCTGGCCTGTGTCGTCGTGGCGGTGCGTACCGCCGGCTGGCGGCGGGCAGTGTTGCTGGCCGTGGCGGTCGGTGTGCTGTTCGGTGTCGTTGCGGTGCTGACCAAGCTCGTCATGCACCTGCTGACCCATCAGGGTGTGCTGGCGGTGGTGACAACCCCGGTGCTGTACCTGCTGGCCGTGCTCGGGGTGATCGCGACGCTGTTGCAGCAGTCGGCGTTCCACGCCGGATCCCTGCAGACCTCGGTGCCCACCATGCTGGTGCTGGAGCCGATGGTCGCGGTACTTCTCGGGGCGGTGGTGCTGGGCGAACACCTCGACGTGGGACGGTGGGACGCCGTGGCGATCGCGGTGGCCACAGCGGCGATGGTGGCCGGCACGATCGCGCTGGGCCGCGACGAAGGTGCCTACGAAGAGGAACTCGAGGCTGCGATCACCAAGTCGTAGGGGGATCAGGCCGCGGCGGGCTCGGCGAGCGCCCGGCGCAGCCGGATGCGGCCTCGATGCACGCGCGACATGACGGTGCCGATCGGCACGTCGGTCAACGCAGCGATCTCCTTGAACTTGCGGCCCTCGACGTCGGCGTAATACACCGCGGTTCGATACGTCGTCGGCAGTCCCCGCATCGCGGCAGCGACCCGCTGGTCTCCCGCCCGTGTGAGCACCTCGTCCTCCGTTGAGCCGAGGCCGGCGGTGCGGCGCGCGTGGCTGAGCAGCTGAGGATCGCTGAACTCGGCGGTGAACGACAAGGTCGGGCGGTGTTGTTGCCAGCGGAGATTGTTGAGGTGCGCGTTGACCATGATCCGGTAGAGCCAGCCTGACAGGTTGGTGCCCGGCTGGAACGAGCCGAAGCCGGCGTAGGCCCGGGCTGCAGTGTCCTGCAACAGGTCCTCGGCGTCGTTGTGGTCGCGTGTGAGCGTGAACGCGTGACGGTACAGTCCGTCGATCGCCGGCACCGCGTCGCGGGCGAAACGCGCGGCGCGGTCGTCGTCATCGGCAAGGTGGGTGGTGGTCATCGGGGGCTCCTCGGCGGCGGAATCGGATGAACCAACCCTGACGCGTCCGAGCGCGGGAGTCTGCCCGGTTGACCTCCGTTCGCGTTCCGGACTGCCCCCGCCTGAACTTCTGGCTAACCCCCCTGCCAGGACGACCAGCGCCGGACCGCGACGGTGACGACCGGGCCGTCCAGTTCGACGCGCTGGTACTGGGAGTACTTGGCGCGCAGGGCGGCGTATCCGGCGGCAACCTCCTCACCGCGGAGGTGGATCGTGGCGGTGCCGTCCACACGCACCCACCAGAGCCGGTTCCAGTCGTCGTCGTAGTGGTCGACGAGCAGGCTCACGGTGGGGTTGGCCTCGATGTTGGCCAGCCGGCGCAGCCGCCTGGTCGACTTCGGCTTGGCGTCGACAGCGGTGTACAGCACGTCCGTGCGGCCTTCGGGCATCGCGAACACCACCGGCACCAGGTGTGGTGCGCCGTCGGCACCGACCGTGGCCAGCGCCGCGACCGGCGAGCTCGAGAACCGCACCGCTGCATCGAACCCCTTTGCTGCATCGAACCCCGACATGTGACCAGGGTAGGTTCACTACCGGCGCACCGGGCAGGTCGAATTCATTCACCGCGACGTCGAGCGCCGGTAACCCGGCCGACACCCCACGGCCGTCCGACCATCGGAAGGTTCGGCAGTGATTCTCTCGACGATCTCGCGCAGAGCCCGGCTGGTGTCCCGGCTGGCCCGGATGGTTGGTGTCGCGGCAACCGGCGCACTGCTCGTCGGCGCAGTGGCCTGCGCACCTCCGGAACGGGACAACGCCGGAACCGAGACACAGTCCGGGGTCAAGGCCGGAGAAGCGACGTCGGCCGCCGACTTCGGCGGCATGGCCGAGCTCGTCGCAGCGGCCCAGGCCGAAGGCGAGCTGAATGTCATTGCGCTGCCGCCGGACTGGGCCAACTACGGAGCCATCATCTCGGCGTTCTCCGACAAGTACGGCATCAAGGTCAACTCGGCGCAGCCGGATGCGTCCAGCCAGGACGAGATCAACGCCGCCAATCAGCAGAAGGGGCGCAGCAGCGCACCCGATGTGTTCGACCTGGGTCAGGCCGTGGCGCTGGCCAACACGTCGCTGTTCGCCCCCTATCGGGTCGAGACGTTCGACGACATCCCGGCCGCGTTCAAGGATCCCGACGGCACCTGGGTCAACGATTACGGCGGCTACATGTCGATCGGATTCGACTCGGCCGCGGTGCCGCCGGTCACGGGTGTCGACGACCTTCTCAAACCCGAATACCGGGGCAGCGTGGCGCTCAACGGTGACCCGACGCAGGCCGGTGCGGCGTTCTCCGGGGTCTTGATGGTCGCGTTGTCGCAGGGCGGGTCGGCCGACGACATCGCGCCCGGCGTCGAGTTCTTCGCCCAACTCAACGAGGCAGGCAACTTCCTTCCGGTCGACCCGACACCGGCGACCATCGAGTCCGGGCAGACGCCGGTCGTCATCGACTGGAACTACACCAACTCCGCGCAGACGACGAAGCTGCCGTCCTGGACCGTCGTTGTCCCACCGGACAACCCGGTCGCCGGCTATTACTACCAGGCCATCAACAAGGACGCTCCGCACCCGGCGGCGGCGCGGCTGTGGCAGGAGTTCCTGTACAGCGACGAGGGGCAGAACCTGTTCGCCGAGGGCGGGGTTCGCCCGGTACGCGCCGACAACATGCTCGCCGACGGGACGCTCGACCCGGCGGTGGCCGCGGCGTTGCCCGTCGTCGACGGACCGGTGACGGTGCCGACGCCGCAGCAGACCGAGGCCGCCTCGGAGTACCTCGCGGACAACTGGGCCGCGGCTGTGGGCTGAGGGTGGTCGTCTCCGGTCGCCGCGCAGCGCGGACGCTCCGGGAAGCATTGCCGCTGTTGCCGTTCGGCATCGTCGTGGCGGTGTTCCTGATCATTCCGACCGTCACGGTGCTGATCGGTGCCGTCTACGCCGACGGGGTGTTCACGCTGGACCGGATCGCGGCGCTGTTCACCGGCACGGCGCTCTCGGCGCTGGCGAACAGCCTGCTGCTGTCCGCGATCAGCGCGCTGGTGGGCGCTGTGGCGGGAGCGGTGCTGGCCTGGTTGATCAACAGCGCTGCGCCCACGTCGACGGTGCGACGGGTGGTGCTGGCGCTCTGTAGCGTGCTGGCCCAGTTCGGCGGCGTGGCACTGGCTTTCGCATTCCTGGCCACCGTCGGCCTGAACGGCGTGCTGACACTGTGGGTGCAGCAGCTCACCGGGTGGAACCTGGCCGGATCGGGATGGCTGTACAGCCTCGGCGGACTGATGCTGGTGTACACGTACTTTCAGATTCCGCTGATGGTCATCGTGTTCACGCCGGCGCTCGAGGGGTTGCGCAGCCAGTGGCGCGAGGCGGCGGTCAGCCTGGGCGCCTCCACGTGGGCCTACTGGCGCGACGTCGCCGTGCCGCTGCTGACGCCGGCATTCCTCGGTTCGGTACTGCTGTTGTTCGCCAACGCGTTCGCCGCCTATGCCACCGCGGCGGCACTGGTCAGTCAGGGCAGCCCGATCGTGCCGCTGCTCATCCGCACCGCTCTGACCAGTGATGTGGTGCTCGGACAGGCCGGATTCGCGTATGCGCTGGCGTTGGAGATGATCGTCGTCGTGGCGGTCGTCATGGCCGCCTACCGTCTGGTCGTGCGCCGCAGCGACCGGTGGCTGTCGTGACCGTCGTTGCGCGGTGGACGCGGCGGGTGCTGTGGGTCGGCTTCGGGCTGTTCTTCCTGTTCCCGCTGTACGCGATGGCCGACTTCTCCACCCGGAGCCGGGACGGACGCACGTTGCAGGCGTGGGCGAACCTGGTGCACGACGAGGCGCTGTACGACGCGATCGCGGTGTCGGTGCTGCTGGCGGTCCTGACGGTGGCCGGGATGCTGATCCTGCTGGTGCCGACGATGATCTGGGTGCGGTTGCGGGCTCCCTGGGCCAGACGCCTGGTCGAGTTGCTGTGTCTGTTGCCGCTGACGATCCCGGCGTTGGTGATCGTGGTCGGGTTGCGCAACGTGTATCTGTGGGTGACCTACCTGCTGGGCGAGTCGGCGTTGACGCTGACGTTCGTCTATGTCGTCGTCGTCCTGCCGTTCGCGTACCGGGCACTGGACGCTTCGCTGTCCGCCGTGGATCTGCGCACCCTCACCGAGGCGGCTCGCTCCCTGGGTGCGGGGTGGCGCATTGCCACGCTTCAGGTGGTGGTGCCCAACATCTGGCCGGGCGTGGTGTCGGCGGCGTTCATCTCCACCGCGGTGGTGCTGGGTGAGTACACCATCGCCTCGCTGAGCGGATATCAGACCCTGCCGGTGCAGATCGTGCTGCTCGGCAAGAGCGACGGCCCCACCTCGGTGGCCGCGTCGCTGGCGACGCTGGTGTTCGGCTTCGTCCTGTTGTCGGGGCTGTCGCTGCTCACCCGGCGGCGCCGCAGAACCGCACCGGGGGTCCGATGAACCGCGGCGATGACGGCGGTCACGCACTCCACCTCGACGAACTCACCCGGGTCTACGGCGACTCACGCGCCCTCGACGGCCTGACCCTGCACATCCGGCCCGGTGAACTGGTGGCGCTGCTGGGCCCGTCCGGGTGCGGGAAGACGACCGCGCTGCGGATCGTGGCGGGGTTGGACGAGGCGACGTCGGGGACGGTGTCGGTCGCGGGGGTGGACCTGCACCGGACGCCGGCGAACCGGCGGGACATGGGCATGGTGTTCCAGGCGTACAGCCTGTTCCCTCATCTGACAGTGCTCGACAACGTCGCGTTCGGGCTCAAGATGCGCCGCAGGGGCAGGCGGGAGCGACGGGACCGCGCGGCGCAGATGCTCGACCTGGTCGGGCTGGCCGCCCACGCCGACAGGTACGCCACCGAGTTGTCGGGAGGTCAGCAGCAGCGGGTGGCGCTGGCCCGGGCGCTGGCGATCGAACCCCGGGTGCTGCTGCTCGACGAGCCGCTGTCGGCACTGGACGCCAAGGTGCGCATCCAGTTGCGCGACGAGATCCGGCGGGTCCAGACGGAGGTGGGGACCACCACCCTGCTCGTCACCCACGACCAGGAGGAGGCGCTTGCGGTCGCCGACCGGGTCGCGGTGATGAACAAGGGGCGACTGGAACAGGTGGCCGCGCCCGCGCAGCTGTACGCCAACCCCGCAACGCCGTTCGTCGCCGACTTCGTCGGCCTGAACAACAAGGTGCCCGCGCACGTGTCCGGCGGCCGCGCGACGCTGCTCGGCGTCGGCGTCCCGACCCTGCCGGGATCGGTGGCCGACGGCGCCGGCACGGCACGGGTGCGGCCCGAATCCCTCACCGTGAGCAGTGATCCCGCGGGCTCGGCCGCCGTCGCCTCGGTGGCGTTCCTGGGGGCGGTATCCCGGGTCGCGATCACGCTCGCGGACGGGGTGGCGCTCACCGCCCAGATGCCGAGTTCGGCCGCCCGGCTGTTGAGCACCGGCGACCGCGTCACCGTCGGAGTGCAACCCGACGGCGTCCTCGTCGTGCGTGACTGAGCTGTCAGACGTCGCGAACGGGCTCGATGCCCAGGTCGCGATAGCTGACCAACGCGACGAAGGGGACACCGCGGGCGGCGAAGCGGCCTGCGGCGATGTCGCCGCGGTCGACCATCGGAATGACGCCGGCTACCACGACGCCCAGCGCGGTCACCCTCTCGAGGGCGATCTCGGTGGAGCCGCCGGTGCTGATGACGTCGTCGACCAGCAGGACCCGGTCACCCGCCTGCAGGCGGGTGCCCTCGATCCACTGCTCCCGGCCGCGCTGCTTCTGCTCCTTGCGCACGGAGAACCACGCCTTGCCCGTCACCATTGCGACGCCGTGTGCCAGCGGATCGGCACCCATGGTCAGCCCCCCGACGGCGTCGTACTCGATGCCGTGGGCCGAGGCGAGCTCGGCGACCGCGCGGCTGACCAGCGCCAGGCGCTCTCCGGTGTCGACGGCGTACTTGCCGTCGATGTAGTCGTGGCTGAGCTGGCCGCTGGCCAACCGGAACGGCTCGGCGCGGTGCTCGTGACCGCGGTCGCGGATCAACTCGAACGCCGCCTGCCAGGTCTGCGGGCGCGGAGGGTTGTGCTCAGCCATGACGGGGATGGTAGTTCAGCCCCGGCGCGCCCGTTGCGCCAACTCGACCGTGGCCGAACGTAATTCGTCGATCGAATTGATGGGGCTGGCGTATCCGATTCGGGTGTAGGCCATCCCGCGATCGGTGTCCAGCCGCAGGTCCAAGCCGTATCGGTCGGCGCTGGTGCAGGTCGCGGCGACGGTGTCGGGATATCCGCCCAGCGTGCGGGCCATCGCCACCAGGCTGTCGGCATGGTCGGCATTGAGGTGCGCCACCGCACCCGCCGCCCGCGGGGTCACCGGATCGGGCTCGGCGGCGGCGTACTCCGGGCCCGTCGTCGAATCCATCCGGCCGTACCCGCCCACCCAGCGCACCCGGGACACCCGCAGCACCCACAGCGTGAAGTCGCTGTAGTCGATGTAGTACTTCGCGGCGGCGACCGCGCCCAGGTGCGCGGCCCGGGCGGCGTCGCGCTCGTCACCGCCGGGCTGCTCGACGTGCCCGGCGAGCGTGACCCTGCCACTGGCCAGCGGGTCGGCCTGGCTGCTGGGCGCGACGATCGCCAGGCTGGCTCGCGGGTCGTGGGCGAGGTTGCGGCCGTGCTCGGCCAGGTTCGACACGCACAGCACCGGGGCCCCGCCCAGCAAGCCGTAGGTGACGAACGACGCCCATGGGTCCCCGTCGGCGGTCAGCGAGGCCAGGGTGCCGGTGTTGGTGGCCGCCGCGATGGTTCGCGCCTCCTCGGCCGCCGACGGGCGCCGGGTGTCGGCGGGTTCGGTCAGCGCAGGGGGGACGGTGGGTGCGTCGCCGGGATCACCGTGGTCGCGTGTCGGGCCTGCGGAGCTCACCCCCGGCACGATAGCGGGTGGCCGGATCGGGCCGGCGTGGCGCCGAAACAAAATGACGCGGACGTCGATTGACCGTCTCCCGTCAGCAACTGCACTCGGCGGATTCGGCGGTGCGAATGTGCGAGAATCGCGTGGAGAACACCGACCTGCCGAGCAACCGATCCGGGCAAGAATTGGGGCACCATGGGCGAGCCTTCGTTGCGCGCCGCCGCGCTCGCCGGTCTGGTCTCGGCAGGTCTGTTGATCGCCGGCCCGGGCGTGGCGCCGGCCTTTGCACAGCCCTCCGACTCCGAGACCAGCAGCCAGGGTTCGGACAGTGCCGGTGACGGGTCGGACACGGCGGGCAGTCAGCCCAGCAAAGCCGATGCGGACGATTCCGCCGAGGGCGACGTCGGGGATGTCGGGGAAACCAGCGAGTCCGATCCGCCGACGATCCGCTCCGATGCACTCGAGGACGCCGAGGACTCCGGGGAGTTCGAGGTCGACAACCTGGTACCGGCCGACGACGACGAGGACACCGGAAGTGAGCGCGGTGGCTCCAGCCGTGAACCCCTCCCACCGTCGAAAACCCCGCGGATGTTCGACTACAGCAACTCGTCGATCACGATGAGGATCCCGGTGCCCCGCCTGCCTGCGGCCGACGAGATCCCCGCCGGGACGTGGCCGACGGTCTCGTCGTTCTACACGACCGTCGAGGTTTCCGTACCGACCCTGCAGGGGTTCCTCCAGTCGCTGGTCGTCAACCCCACGCCGGCCCCGCCGGGTCCGTCCATCCGCACCCAGGAGGAGGAGCCCGTCGTCGACGCGGCAACAGGCACGACCACCGCGGGCGGCGGAGGCGGCGGCATGATGTCCGAAGCCCCGGTGATGCGCGCACCGCTCGTGGTGGCGGTGCCCCGCGTCGCCACGGTCGGCGGGCAGGGCGCCCGGCCGGTCGACGCGGTCGCCGCCCCCGCGCCGGGTGTGACGCAGCCCGGTACGGCCGGTGTGCGCACCCCCGTGATCCGTGGCTCGCTGCCGTCGAGCGCCGAGTCGGCACCGCAGTCGGTGTCGACCCCGCTGTCCGGCCCACCCCCTCGGTTGGGATATCCCCGCGCGCTGACCAACCCGACGCTGGCCGAGTTGGCCGCGGTGGCCCTGCCCGGCGTCGCGGGACTGCTCCTGCTGACCTTCGGTGGCGGTGTCATCGGATACCGGCAGGCCAACAGTCTCCGGTACGTGCGCACGCCCGGCGCCGAACGCTTCCTGCCCTGACCCGCATCGGCGCGGGCCAGGCTGCACGTGATTCATTTCCGTCAGACCTGGGTAGGTTGGAAACACCTATGGACGACAGCACTCGCACCCGCTCAGCAGGCCCGGCGGAGGGCAGCCACGTCGAAGACGGGGTAGTCGAACACCCGACCGCGGAAGACTTCACCCACGCGCGCGCCCTCCCCGAGGACCGCGTGTGGTTCAAGAAGGCGGTCTTCTACGAGGTTCTGGTCCGCGCCTTCTACGACTCCAACTCCGACGGCATCGGCGACCTCCGCGGTCTGACCGAGCGAATGGACTACATGAAGTGGCTGGGCGTGGACTGCCTGTGGTTGCCGCCCTTCTACGACTCCCCGTTGCGCGACGGCGGCTACGACATCCGGGACTTCTACAAGGTGCTGCCCGAGTTCGGCACCGTCGAGGATTTCGTCGAGTTGCTGGACGCGGCACACCGTCGCGGCATCCGCGTCATCACCGACCTCGTCATGAACCACACCTCCGATCAGCATCCGTGGTTCCAGGAATCTCGCCGTGATCCCGACGGCCCCTACGGTGACTTCTTCGTCTGGAGTGACACCAGCGAGCCCTACCCCGACGCGCGGATCATCTTCGTCGACACCGAAGAGTCCAACTGGACGTTCGACCCGGTGCGGCGGCAGTTCTACTGGCACCGGTTCTTCTCGCACCAGCCCGATCTGAACTACGACAACCCTGCGGTGCAGGAAGCGATGATCGACGTGCTGCGGTTCTGGCTGGACCTGGGCATCGACGGGTTTCGCCTCGACGCGGTGCCCTACCTGTTCGAGCGGGAGGGCACCAACTGCGAGAACCTGCCCGAGACCCACGCCTTCCTCAAGCACTGCCGCAAGGTGATCGACGACGAGTTCCCGGGCCGGGTGCTGCTCGCCGAGGCCAACCAGTGGCCCGCCGACGTCGTCGAGTACTTCGGGGACCCCGAGACCGGTGGCGACGAATGCCACATGGCGTTCCACTTCCCGCTCATGCCTCGCATCTTCATGGCGGTGCGCCGCGAGTCGCGCTTCCCGATCTCGGAGATCCTCGCCCAGACCCCGGACATCCCGGAGATGGCGCAGTGGGGGATCTTCCTGCGCAACCACGACGAGCTCACGCTGGAGATGGTCACCGACGAAGAGCGCGACTACATGTACGCGGAGTACGCCAAGGATCCGCGCATGAAGGCCAACGTCGGCATCCGCCGGCGGCTGGCGCCGCTGCTGGACAACGACCGCAACCAGATGGAGCTGTTCACCGCGCTGCTGCTGTCGCTGCCCGGTTCGCCGGTGCTGTACTACGGCGACGAGATCGGGATGGGCGACATCATCTGGCTGGGCGACCGCGACGCGGTGCGCACCCCGATGCAGTGGACCCCCGACCGCAACGCCGGCTTCTCCACCGCCACCCCGGGGCGGCTCTACCTGCCGCCCAACCAGGATGCGATCTACGGCTACCAGTCGGTCAACATCGAAGCGCAACGCGACACCTCGACCTCGCTGCTGAACTGGACCCGCACGATGCTGTCCATCCGCCGCCGGCACGACGCATTCGCGGTCGGGTCGTTCCGCGAACTGGGCGGAACCAACCCGTCGGTGCTGGCGTATGTGCGCGAACTGGAGCAGGACGGACGCACCGACGTCGTGCTGTGTGTGAACAACCTGTCGCGTTTCCCGCAGCCCATCGAACTCAACCTGCAGGCCTGGAACGGGCACATCCCGGTGGAGATGACCGGTCACGTCGAGTTCCCCCGCATCGGCAATCTGCCCTACCTGCTCACCCTCCCCGGCCACGGCTTCTACTGGTTCATGCTGCGACCCGATCCCACCGAGGGAGGTGAGCAGTGATGACCGTCGACAATCTGCCGTTCGCCGACTGGATCGTCAGCCAGCGCTGGTATGCCGGGCGCAGCCGAGAACTGGTCTCCGCGCGACCTTCCGCCGTCACCGCGTTGTCCGACGGCGTCGAACTGGTGCTGCTCGACGTGGCCTACACCGACGGCGGCGCAGAGCGGTACCAGGTGTTGTTGCGCTGGGGCGCCGAGCCGATCGACGAGTACAGCGACCTCGCCACCATCGGAACCGTCGACGGACCCGACGGCGAACGGGTGGCCTGCGATGCGCTCTACGATCCCGATGCGGCGCAACAACTGCTGTCCCTGATCGATTCGTCGGCCTCCATCGGCGCTCTGCGCTTCGAGAAGGAACCGGGTGCCGACCTGCCGACGACCGCTGTTCCGCGCATGGCGGGCGTCGAGCAGAGCAACACCAGCGTCATCTTCGAGGACCGGGCGGTGCTCAAGGTGTTCCGTCGCCTCACCCCGGGCATCAACCCCGACATCGAGCTGAACCGGGTGCTGGCCCGGGCCGGTAACCCGCACATCGCGCCGCTGCTCGGCTCGTACGAGACCGCCTGGGATGGAGCAGGTTCCCAGCCCTGTGCGTTGGGCATGGTGACCGAGTTCGCCGCGAACAGCGCCGAGGGCTGGGACATGGCCACGGCCAGCACGCGCGACCTGTTCGCCGAGGGTGACCTCTACGCCGACGAGGTCGGCGGCGACTTCGCCGGCGAGTCCTACCGGCTGGGCGAGGCGGTGGCCTCCGTGCATGCCACGCTGGCCGCCGAACTCGGCACGTCCACGATGGATTTTCCCGTCGACACCGTGCTCGAGCGGCTGCAGTCCGCCGCCGCATCCGTGCCCGACCTCGGCGAGCACGCCGCCCTGATCGAGGAGCGGTACCGCAAGCTCGCGGGCGAGCAGATCACGGTGCAGCGGGTCCACGGCGATCTGCACCTGGGGCAGGTGCTCCGCACGCCGGAGAACTGGCTGCTCATCGACTTCGAAGGCGAGCCGGGACAGCCGCTGGAAGAGCGGCGTCGGCCCGATTCGCCGCTGCGCGACGTCGCCGGCGTGCTGCGGTCCTTCGAGTACGCCGCCTATCAGCGGTTGGTCGATCTGTCCGCCGACCACGAGCGGGACCGACAGGTTGTCGCCCGCGCACGGGAATGGGTCCAACGCAACAGCACCGCGTTCTGCGAGGGCTACGCGGCGGTGGCCGGAACCGACCCCCGCGAGTCGGGTGAGGTGCTGGCCGCCTACGAACTCGACAAGGCGATCTACGAAGCCGCGTACGAGGCGAAGTTCCGGCCCTCCTGGTTGCCGATCCCGATGCGGTCGATCCAGCGCATCCTCGGTTGATTCGGTCAGGGCCGAGCGCAGAGCTGGCAACCGTGACCGCCGGGTAGGTCACCGCCGCTCTTCGGCTCCTACTCCGGCCCGCCCGGCCGGCGGCAGTCGGGAACCCGACGCCGACTCGGCGGTCACGGTTGCACAGCATCTTCAAGCTAACACACCGCGCACCGAAAAACGCTGAACTGGGCTGCTAAGCGCAGTGTCGCGCAACGTCTTTCAGGTGGCCGTCGGTCGGGCTACTCGGGGATGGCCTCGAGGACCACCAGTCCGCGCGCGGCCACCTCGAAGGTGGCCGACGCCTTGAGGGTTTTCGCGCCGTCGGGCACCACACCGGTCGAGGTGTTGACGAGGGGTCGCCACTGCGGCGCGAACTTCTTCTTGGGGGCCTTGAACTTGATGGGCTCGTAGTGGGCGTTGAAGAACATCAGGAACGACGCGTCGGTGACCCGGGTTCCGCGCAGGTCCATGTAGGGAATGGCGTCGCCGTTGAGGTAGACCGCGATCGACTTCGCATAGCCGGTGCCCCAGTCCTCGCTCGACATGGTGGAGCCGTCCGGGTTGAGCCACAGGATGTCGGGGAGTCCACCGGCCTCGATGGGCTGGCCGGTGAAGAACCGGCGCCGGCGGAACACCGGATGCGCGGTACGCAGCTGCGACACCGTGCGGGTGAACTCCATGAGCTCGGTGTCCGCCGCGGACCAGTCCACCCAGGACAGCTCGTTGTCCTGGCAGTACACGTTGTTGTTGCCCTGCTGGGTGCGGCCGAGTTCGTCGCCGTGCGCGATCATCGGGACACCCTGCGACAGCAGGAGCGTGGTCAGGAAGTTGCGTTGTTGCCGGGCCCGCAACGCGTTGACCTCCGCGTCGTCGGTGGGTCCTTCGGCGCCACAGTTCCAGGACCGGTTGTGGCTTTCCCCGTCGTTGTTGTCCTCGCCGTTGGCCTCGTTGTGTTTCTCGTTGTAGGAGACCAGGTCCCGCAACGTGAAACCGTCGTGCGCGGTGATGAAGTTGATCGAGGCCACCGGCCGCCGGGCGGTGTTCTCGTAGAGGTCGGCCGAGCCGGTCAGCCGCGAAGCGAACTCGTCGAGGGTGGCGGGCTCGCCGCGCCAGTAGTCGCGCACGGTGTCGCGGTACTTGCCGTTCCATTCCGTCCACTGCGGTGGGAAGCCGCCGACCTGGTAGCCGCCCGGACCGACGTCCCACGGCTCGGCGATGAGCTTGACCTGACTGACCGTCGGATCCTGCTGGACGAGTTCGAAGAACGTCGACAATTTGTCGACGTCGTAGAACTCCCGGGCCAGTGTGGAAGCCAGGTCGAAACGGAACCCGTCGACGTGCATCTCGGTCACCCAGTACCGCAGCGAATCCATGATGAGCTGCAGCGAATGCGGGTGACCGACGTTGAGGCTGTTGCCGGTCCCGGTGTAGTCCATGTAGTAGCGCTTGTCGTCGTCGACAAGGCGGTAGTAGGCGGCATTGTCGATGCCCCGCATCGACAGCGTCGGACCCAGGTGGTTGCCCTCGGCGGTGTGGTTGTAGACCACGTCGAGGATGACCTCGATGCCGGCTTCGTGCAGGGTGCGCACCATCGTCTTGAACTCCTGCACCTGCCCGCCGGGGTTGGGGTTGGAGCTGTACTTGGAGTCGGGGGCCAGGAAACCGATGGTGTTGTAGCCCCAGTAGTTGGACAGGCCCTTGTCGACGAGCGTCGAGTCGTTGGCGAAGTGGTGCACCGGCATCAGCTCGATCGCGGTGATCCCCAGCGCGACCAGGTGGTCGATGATGGCCGGGTGGGCGACCGCGGCGTAGGTGCCGCGAATCTGCTCCGGGATGTCGGGGTGTGTCTCGGTGAGGCCCTTGACGTGGGCCTCGTAGATGACGGAGTCGGCGTACTCGTGGCCGGGCGGGCGGTCCACCCCCCAGTCGAAGTACGGGTTGATGACCACGCACTTGGGCATGCTGGCCGCCGAGTCGTCGTCGTTGCGGCTGTCCGGGTCGCCGAAGTTGTAGCTGAACAGCGACTGGTTCCAGTCGAACGTGCCGTCGATGGCCTTGGCGTAGGGGTCGAGCAGCAGCTTGTTGGGGTTGCAGCGCACCCCGGCCCCGGGGTCGTAGGGGCCGTGGATGCGGTATCCGTAGCGCTGCCCGGGCTCGATGTTGGGCAGAAAACCGTGCCAGACGAATCCGTCCACCTCGGGCAGGGTGATGCGGGTTTCGGTGCCGTCCGCGTCGAACAGGCACAACTCGACCGACTCGGCGGCTTCACTGAACAACGCGAAGTTGGTGCCGGACCCGTCATAGGTGGCGCCGAGGGGGTAGGCCTTGCCGGGCCATGGCTCGACAGCCATGACGTTGCCCGGTGAGCTGGCGATCTCGGTCAAGGCGGTTCTCCTGTGCTAGCGCGATGCGGATTCGTCGGATGAGACGGCGTGTGGCGACCCTATGGGATGCCCACCCGAGGGGGTGGTGCAACCGTCGGGTGGGTCACAGGTCAGGACGCGATGTCGACCCCGGCAGAGCGCAGCGTCTCGACCGCCTGCGCGGTGGTCGTCGGTGACACCCCGGCGGTGAGGTCCAGCAGCACCCGGGTGGCGAACCCGGCGGCGACCGCATCGGCTGCGGTGGCCTTCACGCAGTGGTCGGTGGCGATGCCCACGACGTCGACGGCGTCGACACCCCGCGCGCGCAGCCACTCGGCGAGTCCGGTGCCGCCGTCGTCGGCACCCTCGAAGCCGCTGTAGGCGGCGGTGTACTGCCCCTTCTTGAACACCGCCTCGATCGGCGCGGTGTCCAGATCGGGGTGGAACTCCACCCCGCCGGTGCCGACCCGGCAGTGCGGCGGCCACGAGTCGACGTAATCCGGGTGGTCGGAGAAATGCCCGCCCGGGTCGATGTGGAAATCCTTCGTGGCCACCACGTGTTCGTAGCCGGAACCGCCGGCCAGCAGGGCGTTGATGCCGCGCGCCACGTCCGCGCCCCCGGCGACAGCCAACGAGCCGCCCTCGCAGAAGTCGTTCTGCACGTCGACGATGATCAGCGCTTTCTTCGAGGCGGTCACATGTTCACGGTATCGCCGGTGCGGTCCACCCGCTGGTGAGCGGTCAGGAACAGGTGGTCGAACGTGGCGCGGGGCGGCAGGGTCTCCTCGTAGTCGAGGCCGGCGAAATCGACCAACAGCCGTTCGGCGAGCATCCGCAGTTTCACGTTGGTCTCCTGGGAACGCCACCGCAGCAGCTCGAACGCGGTGTCGGCATCCACCCGGTAGACCAGCATCAGCATGCCCTTGGCCTGTTCGATGACCGAGCGGTTCTCGGTGATCTCGTCGAGCGCCGCGCTGACCATCGCCTTGGTCGTCGCCTCGTTGGGGGTGACGTCGACGTAGAAACCGTGGGTGCCGATCAACCGGCCGTCCGCATCGCGGAGCTGATCGCCGATGACGACCACCTCGTGCACGTCGCCGCGGGTGTCGATGATGCGATGCCGCGTCGAGAACGTCCGGTGCTCGCGGCGCATCTCATCCAGAGTGGCCGCCACCTGCCGGTAGTCGTCGGGGTGCTTGTGCGAGAGCACCAGCTCGGTGGTCGGGGTCACGGTCCCGGGCTGGTAGCCGTGCAGGAGCTGAACCTCGTCGGACCACTCCCACCGTTCGTCGGCGAAGTGGAAGCGAAACCAACCCACCAGCTGGGGTGCGCCACCGGCGAGCGCCTGCTCCAGGGAGTCGTCACTGGTCACAGCAGAAGATTAGCGTGACCGCCGGTTCTTCCCGGCCGGATCCGGGGCCGCTACTTGCTGGGCGGCCGAAGCACTTTCATCGCCATCTGCATGACCGGCGCGGGAACCCGGTCCTTCATCGTCAGCGCGGTGTCGGCGACGCGGGTACGCACCGGCGTGCCCCTGCCGAAGACGCGGTTGAGCGGACCACCGGTGGGTTCGAGGTCGACGTGCAGCGGGGGCTTCCCGTCGGCCGCGCCCAGGGCCTTGGAGATGACTATCCGCTGGATCTCGCTGGTGCCCTCGAAGATCGTGTACAGCTTGGCGTCGCGGTACCACTTCTCGACGGGATGGTCGGAGATGTATCCCCAGCCGCCCATGGTCTGGATGGCCCGTTCGGTGGTGCGCACCGCGAGTTCGCTGGCAGCCAGCTTGGACATCGAGCCTTCGCCGCGCTCGAACGCCACCCCCGTCGCGGCCATCCACGACGCCCGCCACGTCAGCAACCGCGCTGCGTCCAGGCCGGTGGCCAGGTCGGCTAGCGGGAACGCAATGCCCTGGTTGTCGATGATGGGCGCGCCGAACGCCTCTCGCCGGTTGGCGTATTCCGTGACGTACTCCAGCGCCGCCCGGGCGATGCCGAGGGCCTGCGCGGCGACCATGGGGCGGGTCTGCTCGAATGTGCCCAACGTTGCCGATCCCGACCGCTTCGGTCCGCCCTCGCGTATGCGGGCCAGCCGCCGCTCGAGTTTCTCCTGCCCGCCGAGCAGATGGTCGGCGGGCACGCGGACGCTGTTGAACTTCAGCTCGGCGGTGTGCGACGCCCGGCAGCCCAGCTTGTCGAGCTTGCGAACCATCTCCAGTCCCGGCAGACCACCGGGGACGATGAACAGACCCTGCCCGCGGTGGCCGAGTTCCTCGTCGACGACGGCATTCACCACGTGCACATCGGCGATGCCGCCGTTGCCGATCCACATCTTGTGTCCGTCGATGATCCAGTCGGCGTCGGGGCCCGAGCCGTCGCGGCGCGCCCTGGTGCGCAGGTTGCGCACGTCGCTGCCACCCTCCGGTTCGGAGATCGCCAGCGCGGCCAGCTTGAGGTCACCGGGGGTGCCGAAACACTCCGGCGCCCACTGCAGCATCTGTTCGGGGGTGGCGGCCTGCCCGATGGCCGACAGCGCCAGCGCCGGCATCACCACCGCCAACCCGATACCTGCGCAGCCCCAGAACAGTTCCTCCATGAACATCGGCAGGGACAGCCCCGTCGGGTCACCGATCAGGTCCCGGTAGAACAGTGGACTGTAGAAGCCCTGCTCCGCGGCCTGTTCCAGGACCGGCCAGGGGAACTCCTGGCGCTGGTCGTACTCGGCGGCGACGGGGCGGATGACCTGTTCGGCGAACTCGTGGGTGCGGCGGGCCAGGTCGTGCTGCGCTGCTGTCGGGGTGATGTTGAACGTCATCGGTGCCCCACCGTCGCTGCCGTGAACATGCGCATCTCCCCACGTCGTTGTGCCTAACGTGGCAAGTACCCAAAGCCGGCGGAAAAGTCACGGCGGAAAGGGCATGGCGCATGAAGTTTGCTGTGGGCGCCTTGCGGCAGCGTGACGGGATCACCTGCGGGCCGGCCGTCGCCGTGGTCGCCGGGGCGATGCTGGACGCTGAGTATGGTTCGATGCTGCGCGACGCCGGCGCGGCTGACCCCTGGTTCGCCGGGGAACAGCAGCGCGTGCACGCCCAGGTGAACGCCGTGTGGCCCCGCCGGCTGGGAACCACCCCGGCGGGGATGGCACGTGCGCTCACCGAACGAGCCCGGGTGTGCGGGCTGCGCTACCGGTGGCGGTGCCAGCGGGGAAGATGCGACCGACTGGCCGATGTGCTGGCAGCGGTGGGCGAAGGCCGGCCGGTGGCGGTGCTCATCGGGCGCGTTGTCCCGCGGCACTGGGTGCTGCTGGTCGGGGTCAGCGGCGACACACTGCGCTGCTACGAGCCGTCCGCCGGGGTGGCTCGGTCGGTGTCGGTGGAATCGCTGCGCCGCGGACGCCTGACCGGGCTCGGCTTTCCGCGGGCTTTCGCCTTCGTGTTGCCGAGCTGCGCGACGCGGGCGGTCACGGCCTGATCGCGCGGATCGGCGGATCCCGTCGTGGCCTCGGCGATGCGTCTTTCCGCCTCACCGACCGAGATGCGCAGCCGCCGCGCGAGCACTTCGGCCCAGGGGGCACCGGCGAACTGCACCGGGGGCGGCCCGGTGACCAACCGGGCGAGCAGGCGCCGCTGCAGCGAGGCCAGCCGACGCTCCATGGCGTCCAGGCGCAGCAGCAACGCCCGCTGGTCGGCCGGGCGCAGGGTGTGCACCGGCAAGTCGGTCAGGGCTTGGAAGGCGCTCAACGCGTCATCTGCCGCGTCGAGCACAGGGGTCACGGTGGCCGCTTCGTGCACGACCGGATGATTCGAACTCATGTTCGACAGCGTACGGCGACGGGCCGACAACTCGATACGCTGAACCGATGGCCAGACGCATCGCGACCGCCGAGCCGGTTTCAGGGGCCGACCTGCTCGACTTCATCCGACCGCGGCACCGGATGGTGCTGACCACCCACCGCCGGGACGGGTCGCTGCAGAGCTCGCCGGTGACCGGCGGGGTGGACGGTGACGGGCGCCTGGTGATCGCCTCATATCCGCAGCGGGCGAAGTCGGTCAACATCCGCCGCGACCCGCGCGCGAGCGTCGTCGTGCTCTCCGACGACTTCGACGGGCCCTACGTCCAGGTCGACGGGGACGCCGAAGTCCTCGACCTGCCGGAGGCGCTCGAACCACTCGTCGACTACTTCCGGGCGGTTGCCGGTGAGCACTCCGACTGGGACGACTACCGCCGCGCGATGGTCGAGCAGGGCAAATGTCTGATCCGGATCACCCCGCGGCGCTGGGGCCCGGTCGCCACCGGCGGGTTCCCGCCCCGGTGACACCCACCGCGCCGAGGTCGGCGGGGACGTCCGCAGGCGACTGTGGTAGTCAGAGCTAGCGCACGCGTTGCGTCAGCTAGCACGTCAAACTATAGTCTGGACACATGTCCAGGAGGGTTCGGATTCGTTGCTCCAATCGATTTGGCCTGCTCAGTGCGGCATTCCATCCGGATCCTCGCGCGTGAGCGCGGCGTGGGGTCGGCGCGTGAGCGCGGCGCGGGGTATGTGAGCTGACCATGCGCATTGCGTTGCTGTCCTATCG
>CAXEZH010000221.1:0-3869 GCA_964000695.1 uncultured Mycolicibacterium sp.
AGCTGATGGATCTGCTCGCGTCGGCGGAATCGCTGCTGGCCGCGACCGGCAACCAGGTGGTGCTGTGCTCTATCTACGGAGCCGATGCGACGAAGAAAGCGACGGTGACCAAGAAATGAGTAACACCTGCGGTTGCGGCGGAGACGAGGCCGACGTCAGCGAGCAGTCCGAGGAGCAGGCCGAATCCCTGTGGCAGGTTCGGGAACTGCAGTTCGCGGCCGTCGCGGGCGTGTTCCTGCTGGCCGAGTTGATCGCCGGCGGGGCAGGTGCGCCGCCGACGGTCGTGCTCACGTTGGAAGCGCTCGCCTTGGTTGTCGGCGCCTATACCTTTGTGCCGTCCACGCTCAAGCGTCTGGCCAAAGGCAGGATCGGGGTGGGCACGTTGATGACCATCGCCGCTGTGGGCGCGGTGCTCCTCGGCGAAGTCGGCGAAGCCGCGATGCTGGCGTTCCTGTTCTCGATCAGCGAGGGTTTGGAAGAGTATTCGCTGGCCCGCACCCGTCGCGGACTGCGCGCCCTGCTGTCGCTGGTGCCTGACCAGGCCACTGTTCTGCGCGACGACACCGAGATGGTCGTATCCTCAAGTGAATTGCGTGTCGGCGACCGAATGCTGGTCAAGCCCGGCGAGCGGATCGCCACCGACGGCATCATCCGCAACGGCCGCACCGCGCTGGATGTCTCGGCTATCACTGGTGAGTCAGTGCCCGTGGAAGCCGAACCGGGCCACGAGGTGTTCGCCGGCTCGATCAACGGCACCGGCGTGCTGGAGGTCGAGGTAACCACCACCTCCGAGGACAACTCGCTGGCCCGCATCGTGAAGATTGTGGAGGCCGAACAGTCTCGAAAGGGCGCCTCTCAGCGATTGGCCGACCGCATCGCCAAGCCGCTGGTTCCCGCGGTGATGATCGCCGCGGCCCTGATCGCAGTGATCGGCAGCCTGCTCGCGGACCCGGCCGTGTGGATCGAACGTGCCCTGGTGGTACTGGTCGCGGCCTCGCCGTGCGCGTTGGCGATCTCGGTGCCCGTGACCGTGGTCGCCGCAATCGGTGCGGCTAGCAAGCTCGGTGCGCTGGTCAAGGGTGGCGCCGCGTTGGAGGCGCTCGGCGCGGTGCGCGGCGTCGCCCTGGACAAGACCGGCACCCTGACCGCCAACCGGCCCGCTGTCATCGAGGTGGCCACCACCCACGGCGCTACCCGCGAGCAGGTGCTCGATCTGGCCGCAGCGCTGGAAGCGCGCAGTGAACACCCGCTGGCCGCGGCGATCCTGGCCGCCGTCGACGAGGTCACCCCGGCTACTGACGTGCAGGCGGTGACCGGCGCCGGGCTCACCGGCCGCCGCGACGGCAACACGATTCGCCTGGGCCGCCCCGGGTGGCTCGATGCGGGCGCATTGGCGGATGCCGTGGTACGGATGCAGCAGGCCGGCGCCACCGCCGTGCTCGTCGAAAACAACGGCCAAACAGTCGGCGCGATCGCCGTGCGCGACGAACTCCGTCCCGAGGCGGCCGAGGTCGTCGCCCAGCTGCGCCGCGACGGCTTCCACATCGCGATGCTCACCGGCGACAATCGCACCACCGCCACCGCGCTCGCCAAAGATGTCGGTATCGACGACGTACACGCCGAGCTACGCCCCGAGGACAAGGCGCGGCTCATCGAAGAACTGCGTGTTCAGCGCAACACAGCCATGGTCGGCGATGGCGTCAACGACGCCCCCGCTCTGGCCACCGCCGACCTCGGTATCGCGATGGGGGCGATGGGCACTGACGTTGCCATCGAGACCGCCGACGTGGCGTTGATGGGTGAAGACCTGCGCCACCTGCCGCAGGCGTTCAGCCACGCGCGTCGCGCCCGACGGATCATGCTGCAAAACGTCGGCCTGTCACTTGCGCTGATCACCGTGTTGATACCGCTGGCACTGCTCGGTGTGCTCGGTCTGGCCGCCGTCGTGCTGGTCCACGAGCTGGCCGAGGTGGTCGTCATCGCCAACGGTGTGCGTGCCGGCCGCGCCAAGCCCCTGCCCCTTGCACCGACCGGCCAACCAGCGACGGCCCACGTAGCAGCGGCGCCCTCATGATCGGCGGAAGTTGTCCGACAATCTCCGTGAGTGCACACGCCCGTGGCAGAGAAGCGAACCGGGCTGAGGCCGCATGTCAACCCACCACACCACACCGCACACGCAGGGCCCGTCAAGGGCATAGGCGCGGGTCGCCGGGGCGCCGCAGCGGCACGGATCGCCAAGCCGTGTTGGATCCGCCCCGAAAAGAGTCCTTGATATACCCGCAGGGGTATTGAACAATAGGGTTCACACCGAGAGGTGGCAGGGAAAATGATTCTCGAGCCAATGCCGAACCCCGGAGACAGGCACTTTCTGGTTCGGCACGGCTTGCAGGCATGTTGAGGCACATCGGCCCTACCGTCAGAGCGCCCAGCCAGTCCATCGTGGTGTCAGGTGAGACATTTCCCGGCCAGTCAGATGAAAGGGGTTCACCACCATGATGTACGGCACAGACGACTGCATGTGGGGCGGTTGGGGATGGGCCGGCTGGATCCTTATGGGCGTGGTGATGGTGCTGTTGTCGGCCGTCCTGATCACCGCGGTCGTGCTGGCCGTTCGGCATCTCGCCGGTAGCGATGCACAGCGCAACCGCACGGATTCAGGGACCTGGTCGCGGCCGGAAAATGCTCTAGCCCAACGGTTTGCGCGCGGCGACATCGATGAGGATGAGTATCTGCGGCGGATGACGCTGCTGCGCGAACACCAGGAACCGCGATGACTCAAGTGCCGACGGCTCAGGGTCGGCCGAGAGCGCGGTGCCAGTCGACCGAGGACCTCAAAATTGGATGCAGCGAAGGAGATTGGAAGCATGACCGATACACCTGAATCAACGAGCGAACGAATCGCCGCCGCCGGACAGCGCAGAGGGGTGAACCACGCGTTGGCGTGGAGTGGCATTGCCGCCGCTGCGGTGTTCATCGTTGCGGTGGTGTTCTTTTCCGGGTTCTTAATCGGCAGGGCGACCGACGATTTCGGCGGCAATCGGGGACATTGTCAAGGAACGCCCGGCATGATGGGGCCCGGCATGATGGGGCCGCAGGGCTCGTGGCCCCACGGAAACATGGGGCCTTCAGGTCCCTGGGGTCCCGGCCAGTCACAGCCGCCGACAATCACACCGACCACACCTCGGCCGTAGCGTGCAATGGCTGATTATGATGCAGCAGAAGCGATTCCAGAGTTCGTTGGGCAGGGCCATCGTCGGCACGAAGCGGCCAATGCCCGAAGAAGCTTCGCACCAAGCGTCCGCCGACAACGCGATTCCCACGACACATGTTCAGCACGAGGAGGAACCTCAGGGATGGACGGAATGAGCAGACGAGTGGCGCTGAGAATGCTCGTCACCGGTGCGGCCCTCTTCGGCCTGGGGCACGCCTTGCGCACCATCATCGACATACCGGTCAGCCGTGCCCAACCCGGGATGGGTGGCGCGACGGGAATGGACATGCGCGCCTACCTGAACATGTTCATGCGCCATACCGAGCTTCGACGCAACGTCGAAGAGATTCCCGGAGGTGTGCGCACCACCACCGAGACTGACTCCGCCGACCTCGTCGCCGAACTGCAGGCCCACGTCTCATCGATGTATACCCACCTCGATCAAGGCAGCGAAGTCACCTGCATGAGCTCAAGCCTGCCCACGCTGTTCCGCCGCGCTGCTGATTATCAACGTCAGATAACGTTCACACCCGGCGGCGTGGTCGTCGTCGAAACCTCCAGCGATCCCGAACTGGCCAACGCCATTCGCGAACACGCCCGCGAAGTCACCGGATTCGTCGTCGAAGGAATGCCGGCGATGATGAGTGGAATGATGGGC
>CAXEZH010000222.1:0-30758 GCA_964000695.1 uncultured Mycolicibacterium sp.
AGCGAGCATCCGGCCCGCTCGTCGGGGATGAGGACGGTCTTGGCCGGCGACAGGATCTTGGCGGTCTCGGCCATGAAGTGCACGCCGCAGAAGACGATGGTGTCTTCGGGCGCCTCGGCGGCGATGCGCGACAGGGCGAGTGAATCGCCGACGTGGTCGGCCACATCCTGGATCGCCGGCAGCTGGTAGTTGTGCGCCAGCAGCGTGGCGCCACGCAGATCGAGGAGACGGCGGACTTCGGCCGCCCACTGCTCGTCGCCGTCGACACCGGAATAGCCGCCGGGGCCGTCGACGATCCGTGCGGTCAGGTCGTGAGCGGTGTTCTGGTCCAGGACCGTCATGTCCGCCTCCTTCACTACGTGCGAGGTTTTCGACTTACAATCGAAAACGTGGCCCATATTATCACCGAGCACGAGGTGCTGGCAGTGGTGTTCCAGGTTCGCCTGCCCACCTCTGCCGACACCGACGGGAAACCCGCACTTCACGTGCTGTTGTGGCAGCGTGCACTCGATCCCGAACGCGGAAAATGGTCGCTTCCGGGCGGTCGACTCGGCGCCGACGAAGACCTTACGAGCTCGGTGCGGCGCCAGCTGGCGGAGAAAGTGGACCTGCGCGAGTTGGCCCATCTCGAGCAACTCGCCGTGTTCTCCGACCCCATTCGGGTGCCAGGACCACGCACCATCGCGTCGTCGTTCCTGGGCCTGGTGCCCTCCCCTGCCACCCCGGAACTCCCTCCGGACACCTGCTGGCACGCGGTCAGCGATCTACCGCCGATGGCGTTCGACCACGGGCCGATGGTCGAACATGCACGCATCCGACTCGGTGCGAAACTGTCCTACACGAACATCGGATTCGCTTTGGCGCCAGGCGAATTCGCACTCTCCACGCTGCGCGACATCTACAGCGCGGCGCTGGGGCACCATGTCGACGCGACCAACCTGCAACGCGTGCTCGAGCGGCGCAACGTCATCACCAGGACCGGAACCACCGCGCGATCCGGACGCAGCGGCGGACGTCCGGCGGCGTTGTACCGGTTCGCCGATTCCCGCTACCGGGTCACCGACGAGTTCGCTGCTTTGCGCCCACCAGGGTGAGTCGACTGGATTCTTAATGCCTTCTTAAGTACCGTCGCGGAGATGGAGATGGGTAGCGTGGCGCGGGCGACCGGCGCCGAATGGATCGGCCAGGCGCCCCATGAACCGCTCAAGCCCAGGTCAACGCCCGTCGTACCGGACAAGGACCCGTTCTACCAGCCGCCGGCGGGATATGAGCATGCCCGCCCCGGCACGGTGCTGAGGTCGCGCGACGTCGAGCTGGCTTTCCTCGGCTTCATCCCGCAGAAGTTCACCGCGACTCAGCTGCTGTACCGCACCGCCGACTTCGAAGGACAACCCCAGGCCGGCGTGACCACGGTCGTCATCCCGACCGAACGCGCCCGCAAAGGTCCGCTCCCCATCATCTCCTACCAGTGCGCGATCGATGCGGTCGCCGCCCGCTGCTTCCCGTCCTACGCGATGCGCCGGGGCGCCAAAGCCATCGGCTCCATCGCCCAATTCGAGTTCCTGCTGGTGGCGGCGGCCCTGGCGGAGGGTTGGGCGGTGTCCGTCCCCGACCATGAAGGGTCGACCGGCATGTGGGGGGCACCGTACGAGCCCGGCTACCACATCCTCGACGGCATCCGCGCCGCCGTCAGCCACGAGCCGTTCGACCTGACCGCCGAATCCCCCGTCGGTTTGTGGGGATACTCCGGCGGCGGACTGGCTTCGGCGTGGGCCGCCGAAGTCCAAGAACGCTACGCACCGGAGCTCAACATCGTCGGTGCCGTGCTCGGGTCACCGGTCGGCGACCTGGGACACACGTTCCGGCGCCTCAACGGCAGTCTCTACGCCGGGCTGCCGGCGCTGGTCGTGGCGGCGCTCAGCCACATCTACCCCGACCTGGACCGCGTCATCGACGAACACGTCACCGACGAGGGCAGAGAGATGCTGACGCGCATCCAGCGGATGACCACGGCGCACGCCCTGGTGTGGATGGCCGGCAAGGACATGGCGCACATGATCGACCGCCCCCTCGAGGAGATCCTGCTGACCCCCGAGGTGCAGCACGTCTTCGACAGCATCAAGCTCGGCACCGCGGCACCCAAGGTTCCGGTGTTGATCGTTCAGGCGGTCCACGACCGCGTCATCTCGGTCGACGACATCGACGACCTGGCCGAGACCTACGCCCGCGGCGGGGCCCGCGTCACGTATCACCGCGACCTGTTCAGCGAGCACATGCTCCTGCATCCGATGTCCGCGCCGATGACGCTGCGTTGGCTCCGGGAACGCTTCGCCGGGCAGCCCTTGCGCACACACATCAAGCGAACCAAATGGCCCACCCTGCTCAACCCGTCGACCTACCGCGGCATGATCACGCTCGGCGTGATCACGGCAAAGGTGATGACGGGCCGGCGGGTGGAACGGACCCCGCTGTCGCGGTTCGATCTGTAGGAACGGCGAGATAGTCCACCGGCGGCCAGCCACCGAGGTCGTCGCGCGGGGCCGATACCGCGCACAGCAGGTACACCGTCGCGGCCACGGCGGCGGGCAGCAGCAGCGTCGCCGCGATCACCAGCGGTGAGTGCCCGAAAAAAACCGCCGGCGCCTCGACGACATAGTGAACCCGGTTCTCCGGTGACACCGGCGCCCCCGCCACGTCGACCGAGCCGTAACGCCAGTGCGCGCCCAGCGCCCCCACTCCCGTCGCGACCGCGGCGGCCGCAACCGAGCCGACTGCCAGCGCAGAGGCCTGCAACGGACCCCGATGCGGACGCCACTGCCATACCAGCACCGCGGCAATCACGGCCAGCACCGAGAGGAACCCGACGGCCATCGCCGCGGCGGTGAACAGGTGCTCCGATTCGTTCCCGAGGTAGGCCTGGACGCGATCGCCGTCGTCGGTCAACGCGACGACTCCGTGTATCCCGGGCGCCAGCCATGCCCACAACGCGCCCACCAGCACACCGGCCACAGCCATGCCGGCCACCACCGTCACTGCGGCGCGCCCGGGAGAGGTTCTCGGCTCTTCGCCCGAGGGGCTCATCGGGGCCCTCGGCTCTTCGCCCGAGGGGCTCATCGCTGCGCCTCCAGGTCCTTGGAATCCACCAAACCGTGCCGGGAACACTTCGCCCACCAGCCGTCCGGCCGCACCTGCACGATCATGCGCCGCCCGCACTCTGCGCAGAATCTCGGCGGCTCCAGGCCGAGCTGCGCGGCCGTGGGGACCTCACTGCCCGCCGGGGCACCGGTATAGACGTTGTACACACCCGCACCGACCGGGGCGGGGAGTTCGTCGAGCATCACAGCGTGGCGTTGAGGGCCTTGATCGGCATCTGCAGATCGTCCAACAGCTCGAGGTCGGCCTCGGCGGGCCGGCCCAGTGTGGTCAGGTAGTTGCCGACGATGACCGCGTTGATGCCGCCCAGAATGCCCTTTTTGGCACCCAGGTCACCCAGCGTGATCTCGCGCCCACCTGCGAAGCGCAGCATCGTGCGCGGCAGCGCCAGCCGGAACGCGGCTACGGCCTTGAGCGCCTCGGACGCGGGCAGCACCTCCAGATCGCCGAACGGTGTGCCCGGTCGCGGGTTCAGGAAGTTCAACGGAACTTCGTGGGGGTCGAGTTCGGCGAGGTTGGCGGCGAACTCCGCGCGCTGCTCGAGTGTCTCGCCCATGCCGAGGATGCCGCCGCAGCACACCTCCATGCCGGCTTCGCGCACCATCTGCAGGGTGCCCCAGCGCTCTTCCCAGCTGTGGGTGGTCACCACGTTGGTGAAGAAGGAGCGCGCCGTCTCGAGGTTGTGGTTGTACCGGTGCACTCCCATGGCCGAGAGCTGTTCGACCTGATCAGGGCTGAGCATGCCCAGCGAGCAGGCGATGTGGATGTCGACCTCGTTGCGGATCGCCTCGATGCCGGCCGCGACCTGGGCCATCAACCGCTCATCGGGTCCGCGCACCGCTGCGACGATGCAGAACTCGGTCGCCCCGGACTTGGCGGTCTGCTTGGCGGCCTCCACGAGGCTGGGCACATCCAGCCACGCACTGCGCACCGGCGAGGCGAACAGGCCCGACTGCGAACAGAAGTGGCAGTCCTCGGGGCAGCCACCGGTCTTCAGGCTGATGATGCCCTCGACCTCGACGTCGGGGCCGCACCACGCCATACGGACGTCGTGAGCCAACGCCAACAACTCGTCGAGTCGATCGTCTGGAAGTTGCAGCACCTGCAGCGTCTGGTCCTGGTCGAGGCCCTCGCCCCGCTCCAGCACCTGCTCGCGCGCTACCGCCAGAATGTCGCTCACCCGTTGCCTCCTGTGCGAACTTCATCACGCCGGCCGGGCCGACACCTAACACGTCGACGAGCCGACACTTGAAACCAGCGGCGAGCCGACACTTGAACACCGTTCAGGTTAGGGTACTGACGTGCAGCTCCACAAACGCGACGTGGTCGAGGCGGCGACGGCGTTGCTGGACGACTACGGCATTGCCGATCTGTCGATGCGGCGCTTGGCTCGCGAGCTCGAGGTGTCCCCCGGCGCGCTGTACTGGCACTTCGCCAGCAAGCAGCAGCTGCTGGGCGCGGTGGCCGACCGGATCCTGGGGGCGGTGCAGGACTCCGGCGGTGACTGGCAGACACGGATCGTGCAGACCTGCGGTCGGCTGCGTGAGTCGCTGTTGTCGCACACCGACGGTGCCGAGTTGGTGTCGGCCAGCTTCGCGGCCGGTCAATCGGCGGTGATGACCGACCTGCTCGCGGTGTTGGGGGCCGCGGCCGCCGATGCCGGGGTGCCCGCCGACAGCGCTGAATCGGCCGCCCGCACGGTGGTCTATTTCGTTCTCGGCTCCACCGTCGACGAGCAGTCCCGGCTGCAGTGGGACGCCGCGGGTGCCGATGTCAGCGCGCCGGTCTGGGCGGAGAATTCCGATGCCCGGTTCGCGTTCGGCTTGCGGCTGCTGGTCGACGGGATCGCTGCGCACACTCGAGCAGACGTCTAGCCATCACCGGCGTACTCCGAGCGGTGTCACCGACGTACGAGTGATGCCGTGCAGAGCCGGTTTTCGCGGTCAGCCGATCGGGTGGACGACGCGGTTGTTGCCGTCCCAGTGGCGCAACGCCACCGCCGTCGCGCTGATGTCGCCGAACATCCCCGGCTGCATCACGGCGGTGGCCAACTGATCCGGCGGCACCCGGCGCGCCAGCGTGACGTGCGGGGTCCACTGTCCTGGCTCGGTATGTGGCAGCGGCCTACCCGACACGTGCGGCAGGCAGACACGGTGCACATCCGCGTGCAGACCGAGGAGTTTCTCCGACGGCACCAGCATCCGCACCAGCGTCACCGTCCGGCCACCGCCGAACAGGGTGGGCGCACCCAGCACGCAGGGCATCGGTAGGCGGTCGAGCAGGGCGGACAGCGCGTCGTCGACGCTGTCGTCCATGGACTCGGCGACCGACAGCGTGACGTGCGGTCGATTGCTCGGAGACCTGTGCGTAGCAAGACTGCGAACGCCTGCGGCCAGGAGGTCGTCCCACATCCTGCCGACCGCCGTCTCGGTGCCGTGGTCGAAGAGCAGCTCGACGGAGTGAACCATTCAGACCAGGCTTCGCACCCAGGACCGGTCGAAAGCCTGTGCGCTGATCCGTTCGAAGTCGGTCCTGCCCAGCGACGCCACGCCGGCCGGCAACGCCGCGCGCACCGGCGCCAGGCGGGCCAGCGCATCGCGATTGTCCACCTCCGCCACGCCCGGATGCGCCGGCCATGACCCGATGACCAGACCCGCGTCGGGGACGCCCTGCGCGGCGAGCGCTTCCAGTGTGAGCGACGTGTGGTTGAGCGTGCCCAGACCTGGCGCGACGACCGTCAGCACCGGCGCACCGACCGCAGCGGCCAGATCGCGCAGCGTCGTCGCTGCTGCACCGATTTCGACCAGCAGACCACCCGCACCCTCGACCAGGGTGAGTCGTCCCGGCCGATCGGCGTCGGTCACCAGTTCGAGCAGCTCCTCTCTGCTGGGCAGGGCAGATCCGACCCGCTGGGCGGCGGCGCGCGGAGCCAGCGGCTCGGGAAACTTCGCCAGCGAGTAGAGGTTCTCGATGCCGGCCAGCCGGGCGATCTCGGCCAGGTCGTCGTCACCGTCGCGCGTGCCGGTTTGCACCGGCTTGCACACGGCGACATCGAGCCCGGCGAGCCGTCCGTGACAGGCCAGGGCGGCGGTGGCGACGGTCTTGCCGACTCCGGTGTCGGTGCCGGAGACGAAAAGGATGCTCACGACGGGAAGAGCACGTCGGTCAGGACCTCACGGGCCAAGGCCATGTCGTCGTCGGACAGCGACGCGCGTGCGGTGAGCCGCAGGCGGGACGTTCCGGCGGGTACGGTCGGCGGCCGGAAGCAGCCGACCCGCACTCCGTGCTCAAGGCATGCGGTCGCGGCGGCGAACGCCACCTCGGGTGCACCGAGAATGACCGACACCACGGCCGAGGACGGCACCTCGTCGACGCCGCACACGGCGGCCAGCTCGGCAGCGCGATCGAGCACTCGTTGAGCTCGGCGCGGTTCGTCGACGAGCACCTGCAATGCCGCGCGCGCCGATCCGACGGCCGCGGGCGCCAACCCAGTGTCGAAGATGAACGGCCGGGCGGCGTCGATCAGGTGATCGCGGACGGCGGCAGGGCCGAGCACCGCGCCACCCTGGCTGCCCAGCGCCTTGGACAACGTCACCGTCATCACCACGTCGGGCGCACCGGCCAGGCCCACTTCATGCAGCAAGCCTCGACCACCGGTGCCCCGCACCCCTAGGCCGTGGGCCTCGTCGACGATCATCAGCGCACCGTGGCGGCGACACACGTCGTGCAGTTCGCGCAACGGCGCGAGATCGCCGTCGGCGGAGAAGACCGAGTCGGTCACGACGACGGCACGCTGCTCGGAACGGTTGGCCAGTGCGTCGGCGACCGCGGCGACATCGGAGTGTGGGGTCACCACGACACGGGCGCGGGACAACCGGCAGGCGTCGACCAGCGACGCGTGGGTCAGTGCGTCGGAGACCACCAGCGATCCCGGGCCCGACAGCGCCACCACGGCACCCAGGTTGGCCGTGTAGCCCGAGGAGAATGCCAACGCCGATTCGGCGCCGACGAACTCCGCCAGGGCGTTCTCGAAATCCTCGTGGAGTTCGGTGTTACCGGTCACCAGACGGGAGCCGGTGGAGCCCGCGCCCCAGGTCCTCAGGGCCGCGATGCCGCCCTCGAGCACACGCGGATGCTGCGACAGCCCGAGATAGTCGTTCGAGGCCAGGTCCAGATCGGCGCCCACGGGGGTTCGGGCTTTCAGCGACCTGCGGAGCCCGGCGGCGCGCCGTTCGACGGCGACGTCGTCGAGCCACGCCAACGGGGACAGACCCGTGCGTGTCATGGCGCTCCATTCGAGGACTGGATACGTCGGCGAGCCGACAGTTGAAACCAGCGGCGAGCCGACAGTTGAACACCGTTCAGGTTAGTGCACGAGCGACGCCCACCATCGCCGAGGTGATCTGGTCGATCTCGGCGTCGGTGCAGATGTAGGGCGGCATCACGTAGATCAGATTGCGGAACGGGCGCAACCACACGCCCCGTTCCACCGCCGCGGGGGTGGCGGCCCGCAGATCGACAGGTCGGTCGAGTTCCAGGACGCCGATGGCACCGAGTACCCGCACGTCGATCACGTTGGGCAGCGCCTCGGCAGCCCTGAGCCCGTCGGTGAGACCGGCCTCGATGCGTCGCACGCGGGACTGCCAATCACCGGTACGCAACAACTCGACCGACGCCACACTCACCGCGCACGCCAAGGCGTTGGCCATGAATGTCGGGCCGTGCATCAAGGCTCCAGGCGGATTCGCACTGATGGTGGCCGCGACGTCGCCCGTGCACAGGGTGGCCGCCAGTGTCAGATAACCACCGGTCAGCGCTTTGCCGACGCACATGATGTCCGGGCTGACACCGGCCTGGTCGGCGGCGAACATGGTGCCGGTGCGCCCGAACCCGGTCGCGATCTCATCGAAGATCAGCAACACGCCGTACCGGTCACCGATGCGTCGCAGCTCGACGAGGTAGCGGGGATCGTGGAACCGCATCCCGCCGGCGCCCTGGACGACGGGTTCGACGATGACGGCAGCCAGTTCGTCGGCGTGGACGGCGAGCAATTCCTCGAACTGCCTGACGTACTCGGCGTCGAAGTCACGGGGCGGAGGCGGGGCGAAGAGCTGGTCGGCCAGCAACGAGTTCTCCCCCGTCCACAGCTCGTGCATGCCGCCGTCGGGGTCGCAGACGCTCATCGGGGTGAAGGTGTCGCCGTGGTAACCGCCCCGCCAGGTCATCAAGCGGCGTTTGGCCGGATGTCCGCTGCTGCGCCAGTACTGCAGCGCCATCTTGACCGCGACCTCGATCGACACCGACCCGGAGTCACTGAAGAACACCGTTTCCAGCCCCTGCGGCGTCACCTCGACGAGCAGTTGGGCGAGTCGGGCGGCGGGTTCGTGGGTCAGGCCACCGAACATGACGTGGTTCATGGTGGCGAGCTGGTCGGTGATCGCTGAGTCGAGCGCGGGGTGGCCGTGTCCGTGCACCGCGGTCCACCACGACGCCATCGCATCGATCACCTCGACCTGGCGTCCTTCGTGAATCAGGGTCAGCCAGGCGCCCCGGGCGCCGACCGCGACGAGCGGCGGCATCGCACCGGCGCCGATCGGGCTGTAGGGATGCCAGACGTGGGCGGCGTCGATGGCGCTGATCTCAGCGGGCGTCATCGCACACACCTTCGGTAGATTAGCCGTCGATCATGATGACCCTTGCCCCCGCCCGGCCGGCACCGAGGACCGTCCCGGGCAGACCTTCGTCTGCCGCGGCGACCCCGTCGCGCCCCGGCATGGGCACCCGCACGTCCGGTTTCTACCGGCATGACCTCGACGGGCTGCGCGGCGTCGCCATCGCGCTCGTCGCGGTGTTCCACGTGTGGTTCGGGCGGGTATCGGGCGGAGTCGACGTCTTCCTGGTCCTGTCGGGCTTCTTCTTCGGGGGACGGCTGCTGCGCGGTGCGCTGACCCCGGGCGCGTCGCTTCGCCCGGTGCCTGAGATCAAAAGGCTGGTGCGCAGACTGCTGCCGGCCATGGTCGTGGTGCTGGCCGCCTCCGCGGTATTGACGATCCTGATCCAGCCCGAGACACGCTGGGAGACGTTCGCCGACCAGAGCCTGGCGAGCCTGGGCTACTACCAGAACTGGGAGCTGGCCAACTCCGCCGCGGACTATCTACGCGCCGGGGAAGCTGTCAGCCCGCTGCAGCACATCTGGTCGATGTCGGTGCAGGGGCAGTTCTACATCGCGTTCCTGGCCCTGATCCTGGTGTTCGCGTTCGCATTTCGCCGCCTCTTCGGCAGCCACATGCGCGCGGCGTTCGTCGTCCTGCTTGCCGGGCTGACCATCGCCTCGTTCGTGTACGCGATCATCGCGCACAACACCGATCAGGCCACCGCGTACTACAACAGCTTCGCCAGGGCCTGGGAGCTGCTCGTCGGTGTCCTCGTCGGGGCGGTCGTGCCGAACCTGCGCTGCCCGATGTGGTTGCGCGTCGCTATGTCGGTGACCGCGTTGGCGGTGATCCTGTCGTGTGGGGCGCTGATCGACGGGGTGCGGGAGTTCCCCGGCCCCTGGGCGCTCGTCCCGGTGGTGGCGACGCTGTTGTTCATCCTGTCGGCGGCCAATCGACATGCTGATCCGCACACCGGCGGCGCGATGCCGGCGCCCAACCGGCTGATGGCCAGCAAGCCCTTCGTGGCGCTGGGCGCGATGGCGTATTCGCTGTATCTGTGGCACTGGCCGCTGCTGATCTTCTACCTCGTCTACACCGGGGAGACGCGGGTCAACGTTGCCGAAGGAGCCGCCATCCTGGCGGTCTCCGGCGTGCTGGCCTGGTTGACCACCCGCTACGTCGAGGATCCGTTGCGCCAGCGCAGCGGGCCGTCGGCGGCGGTCAGCCCGGCCTCGCCGTTGCCGCTGCGGGTCCGCCTGCGGCGCCCGACGATCGTGCTCGGTTCGACGGTGGCGCTGTTGGGGGTGGCGCTGACCGCGACCTCGTTCACCTGGCGCGAGCACATCATGGTGCTGCGCGCCGACGGCAAGGAGCTCGCCGGTCTGTCGTCCCGCGACTACCCGGGCGCGCGCGCCCTCGTCGACGACGCCCGGGTGCCCAAGCTGCCGATGCGTCCGACGGTGCTGGAGGCCAAGGAAGACCTGCCCATCTCCACCATCGACAAGTGCATCAGCGACTTCTCCAACGCCGGGCTCATCAACTGCACCTACGGCGACCCGGACGCCGGCCGAACCATCGCGCTGGCGGGCGGCTCGCACGCCGAGCACTGGATCACCGCACTGGATCTGCTGGGGCGGATGCACCACTTCAAGGTCGTCACCTACCTCAAGATGGGCTGTCCGCTGACCACCGAGGAAGCCCCGCTGATCATGGGCTCCACCCGTCGCGACCCGCAGTGCCACACGTGGAATCAGCGGGCGATGTCCGCATTGATCGCCGACCGACCCGACTACGTCTTCACCACCTCCACCAGGCCGTGGAACACCAAGGACGGAGACGTCATGCCGGCCACCTACATCGGCATCTGGCAGAAGCTGCTCGACCACGACATTCCCGTGCTGGCGATGCGCGACACGCCGTGGATTCTCGACGAGGATCGCGACCCGTTCCGGCCCGCCGATTGCCTGGCCGACGGCGGTGACGCGGTGTCGTGCGGCATGGACCGCTCGATGGCCCTGGCCGACCACAATCCGACGCTGGACTTCATCAACCGCTTTCCCAACCTCAAGCCCCTGGACATGACGGACGCCGTGTGCCGCGCCGACACGTGCCGCGCCGTGGAGGGAAATGTGTTGATCTACCACGACTCCCATCACCTGACCGCGACCTACATGCGGTCGCTGGCGCCCGAACTGGGCCGTCAGATCGCCGCCGTCACCGGCTGGTGGACGGATTGATGACGTCGTCCGGTTCGACGTCCATCCCCACTGTCTGGCCCGGCGACGCCTATCCGCTGGGTGCCACGTACGACGGAGCGGGAACGAACTTCTCGCTGTTCTCCGAGGTCGCCGAACGGGTCGAGCTGTGCCTGATCGGCAAGGACGGCCGCGAAGACCGCATCGAGCTCGACGAGGTCGACGGCTTCGTCTGGCACTGCTATCTGCCCACGGTGACCCCGGGCCAACGCTACGGATACCGGGTACACGGGCCCTGGAGCCCGGCGGCCGGACACCGGTGCGATCCCAGCAAGCTCCTGCTCGATCCCTACGGCAAGTCCTTCCACGGTGACTTCGCGTTCGGCCAGGCGCTGTACTCCTACGACCTGAAGGCCGACGACCTCGTCACCGGCGGCACGCCGCCACAGATCGACTCGCTCGGACACACGATGACCAGCGTCGTGATCAACCCCTTCTTCCAGTGGGGCTCCGACCGCGCGCCTCGCACGCCCTATCACGAGACGGTGATCTACGAAGCCCATGTCAAGGGCATGACCCAGGCGCACCCCGGCATCCCCGACGAGCTGCGCGGCACGTATGCCGGGCTGGCGCATCCGGCGATCATCGATCACCTCAAGTCGCTGAACGTGACCGCGATCGAGTTGATGCCGGTCCACCAGTTCCTCCACGACCACCGTCTGCTCGACCTGGGGCTGCGAAACTACTGGGGCTACAACACGTTCGGCTTTTTCGCCCCCCACGCCCAGTATGCCGCCAACAAGCATGCCGGCGGCGCGGTCGGCGAGTTCAAGACCATGGTGCGCGCCTTCCACGAGGCCGGGATCGAGGTCATCCTCGACGTGGTCTACAACCACACCGCCGAGGGCAATCACCTCGGCCCCACCCTGAACTTCCGCGGCATCGACAACGCCGCCTACTACCGTCTGCTCGACGGTGATCTCCGCTACTACAAGGACTTCACCGGCACCGGCAACAGCCTCAACGCCCGGCACCCGCACACCCTGCAACTGATCATGGACTCGCTGCGGTACTGGATCACCGACATGCACATCGACGGGTTCCGCTTCGACCTGGCCTCCACGCTCGCGCGGGAGTTCTACGACGTCGACCGGCTGTCGGCGTTCTTCGACCTGGTGCAGCAGGATCCCGTGGTCAGCCAGGTCAAGCTCATCGCCGAACCGTGGGACGTCGGCGAGGGCGGCTACCAGGTCGGCAACTTCCCAGGTTTGTGGACCGAGTGGAACGGGAAGTATCGCGACACTGTGCGTGACTACTGGCGGGGAGAGCCCGCAACCCTCGGCGAATTCGCGTCCCGGTTGACCGGGTCGTCGGATCTGTACGAGGCGACGGGTCGCCGGCCGTCGGCGAGCATCAACTTCGTCACCTGTCACGACGGTTTCACGCTGGCCGACCTGGTCTCGTACAACGAGAAGCACAACGAGGCCAACGGAGAGGACAACCGCGACGGCGAGAGCCACAACCGGTCGTGGAACTGTGGAGTCGAGGGACCGACCGATGATCCCGAGATCCTCACCCTGCGGGGACGGCAGATGCGGAACATCATGGCCACCCTGATGCTCTCGCAGGGCACCCCGATGATCGCGCACGGCGACGAGATCGGCCGCACCCAGTCGGGCAACAACAATGTCTACTGCCAGGATTCCGAACTGTCCTGGATGGATTGGTCGCTGTGCGACACCAACGCCGACCTGCTGGCTTTCACCCGTAAGGTGGTCAAGTTCCGCAAGGACCATCCGGTGTTCCGGCGCCGACGGTTCTTCGAGGGGAAGCCGATCCGCACCGGCGACCAGGTCCGCGACATCGCCTGGTTGACGACCTCCGGCAAGGAGATGGACTACGACGACTGGGGTGCCGGGCTGGGCACCTGCGTCGCGGTCTTCCTCAACGGAGAGGCCATCCCCGCCCCCAACGAACGCGGCGAGCGCGTCATCGACGACTCGTTCCTGCTGTGTTTCAACGCCCACGACCACATTCAGGACTTCGTTGTGCCTCAAGGCAATTACGCCAATGAGTGGGAGGCCGCGCTCGACACCGCCGACCCCACCGGAACCACCGCCCTCACCGTGTCCGCCGGGGAGAAAGTCTCGCTGGCACCGCACTCACTTCTCGTGCTGCGTAAGACCGCCTGATGGTCGTCACCTCGACCTACCGGCTGCAGATGCGGGGCCCTGCCAGCGGTCAGGCGTTCACCTTCGCCGATGCCGAGAAGCTGGTGGACTACCTCGCCGAACTGGGTGTGTCCCACCTCTACCTGTCCCCCATCCTCACCGCCACGGAAGGCTCGGGACACGGCTACGACGTCACCGACCCGACCACGGTGTCGGCTGAACTCGGCGGCCCCGAGGGCTTCGCCCGCCTGGTCGCCTCCGCCGAGGCGGCCGGCCTCGGCGTCATCGTCGACATCGTGCCCAACCACGTCGGCGTCGACGCACCGCGACAGAACCGGTGGTGGTGGGACGTGTTGACGCACGGGCGTCAGTCGAAGTACGCCCGCTATTTCGACATCGACTGGGGTGTCGACCCAGACGGACGAATCCTGTTGCCGGTGCTGGGATCCGACTCCGACGTCGCGGACCTGGTGGTGGACCGGGTACAGGACGGAGCCGTGCTGCGGCTCGGCGACCTGGAGTTCCCGGTCAGTCCCGGCACCGGGGAGGGCACCGGACCGGAGGTGCACGACCGCCAGCACTACAAGCTGATCGGTTGGCGCAACGGGGTGTGCGGGTACCGGCGCTTCTTTTCGATCACGTCGCTGGCCGGGCTGCGCCAGGAGGACCGCGAGGTGTTCGACGCCACCCACGTCGAGGTGCGCCGCTGGTTCAGCGAGGGCCTGGTCGACGGCATCCGGATCGACCATCCGGACGGATTGTCCGATCCCGCCGGCTATCTCGCATGGTTGCGTGACCTCACCGGTCCGCAGGCCTGGATCGTCATCGAGAAAATCCTCGCCGTGGACGAGGCACTCGACCCCAGCCTTCCCGTCGACGGAACCACCGGTTACGACGCGCTGCGCGAGACCGGAGGCCTGTTCATCGACCCCACCGGCCGGGACGCGTTGACCGAACTCACCGAGTCCGCCGGCGTCGACTACGCCGCCATGGCCGAGGAAGCCCGCCGGCTGAAACGCCAGGCCGTCACCGAAACGCTTGCCAGCGAACTGGCCCGGCTGCACCGAGCGGTGGTGGCCGCCGCCGGCGCCGATCACGACCGTCTGCCCGAGTCGATCGCGGTCCTGCTCAGCCACGTGGGCGTGTACCGGTCCGATTACCGGGCGCTCGCCCAGGTGCTGCCGGTGGCCATCTCGGAAACGGCGTCTGAGCATCCCGCGCTGAGCCGGCCATTGGAGCTGCTCAGCGCGGCGCTGAGCAGCGCCGAGGAGGTCGGGGTCCGGCTCCAGCAGCTGTGCGGGGCCGCCACCGCCAAGTCGATGGAGGACTGCCTGTTCTACCGCGACCCCCGGCTGGTGTCGCTCAACGAGGTGGGCGGCGAGCCCGAGCACTTCGGCGTCAGCGCCGCAGAGTTCCACCAACGTGCGACAGTGCGCGCCACGCTGTGGCCGCGCGCGATGACGACGCTGAGTACGCACGACACCAAGCGCGGTGAGGACGTGCGAGCCCGCATCGGGGTGCTGTCGCAGGTGCCGTCACTGTGGTCCGAACTCGTCGGTGGCTGGCAGCGCACCGCCCCGGCCCCGGACTTCCAGACCGCTATGTTCCTGCTGCAGAACATGTTCGGGGTGTGGCCGCGAGACGGCGTGGTGAGCGCTGAGCTGCGTCAGCGTCTGCATGCGTACGCCGAGAAGGCCATCCGGGAGGCTGCGCTGCACACGAGCTGGAATGACCCCGACACCGAGTTCGAGGAGGCTGTGCACGCCTGGATCGACACGGTGATCGACGGGTCCGTCGCCGCCGAGATGACGGCGCTGGTTGATCGGCTCGGTCCGCACGCAGATTCCGATGCGCTGGGGCAGAAGCTGATCGCGCTGACCGCGCCCGGAATCCCCGACGTCTACCAGGGCACCGAACTCTGGGAGGACAGCCTCGTCGATCCGGACAACCGTCGTGAGGTGGACTACTCCGAACGCCGTGACGCCCTGCACGCCATGACCCACCCGAAGATACGGCTGGTGCGTGCGGCTCTTCAGCTGCGCCGGGAGCGCCCGGACACGTTCGTCTCGGGTGGCTACCGTCCGGTGTGTGCCGACGGGGCGTTGGCCGAGCATGTGGTGGCCTTTCTGCGCGGCGAGGACGTCCTGGTCGCAGTGAGTCGCTGGACCGTGCGCCTGGGTGACAGCGGGTGGGAAGACACGACGGTTGCGCTGCCCGACGGCGTGTGGACCGACGTTCTGTCCGCCGCTCAACGTCGCGGCGCGGTACCGGCCGGTGAGTTGTTCACCGAGATGCCGGTTGCATTGCTGGTGCGCGCCGATGCCTGAGCATGAATTCGCCGTCTGGGCACCACGTCCCGACCGGGTGCGCCTCGACGTCGAGGGCACCCTGCACCCGATGACCCGTGGAGAGGACGATTGGTGGCGCGCCGTCGTCGACACCGCCGACGACGCCCGCTACGGATTCGTCCTCGACGACAACCCCAAGGTGCTGCCCGACCCCCGCTCTCCACGCCAGCCCGACGGGGTGCATGAGCGCTCGGCCCTGTGGCGTCCGGCCCCGGATGCGTGGACCGACGGTGACTGGCAGGGCCGCTCCATCGAAGGCGCCGTGATCTACGAGCTGCACATCGGCACGTTCACCCCCGATGGCACGTTCGACGCGGCGATCGAGAAGCTCGACCACCTGGTCGACCTCGGTGTCGACTTCGTCGAGGTGATGCCGGTCAACGCCTTCGGCGGCACGCACGGCTGGGGTTATGACGGCGTGCTCTGGTACGCGGTGCACGAACCCTACGGCGGGCCAGACGGATTGATCCGGTTCGTCGACGCTTGCCACACCCGTGGGCTCGGCGTGTTGATCGACGCGGTGTTCAACCACCTCGGCCCCTCAGGGAACTACCTGCCCGAGTTCGGTCCTTACCTGTCCACCGGTTCCAACCCGTGGGGCGAGTCGATCAACATCGCCGACGCCGAGGCCGACGAGGTGCGCCGCTACATCCTGGATTGCGCGCAGCGGTGGATGCAGGATTTCCACGCCGACGGCCTGCGCCTGGATGCGGTGCACGCCCTCGTCGACACGACCGCGATCCACATCCTCGAAGAGATGTCTGCCGAAACCGACGACCTGGCAGCACGGGCCGGTCGGCCGCTGTCCCTGATCGCCGAGAGCGACCTCAACGATCCCCGGCTGATCACCCCGCGCGACGCAGGCGGTCTGGGCATGACCGCGCAGTGGGACGACGACATCCACCACGCGATCCATGCGGCCGTGTCCGGCGAACGGCAGGGCTACTACTCGGATTTCGGCTCTCTGGAGACGCTCGCGCAGACATTGCGCGGCGGCTACTTCCACGCAGGCACCTACTCGTCGTTCCGGCACCGCCGCCACGGTCGACCGCTGGACACCGCCACGATTCCGGCGACCCGGCTGCTGGCCTACACGGTGACCCACGACCAGGTCGGCAACCGCGCGATCGGTGACCGGCCATCGCAGAACCTGACCCCCGGCCAGCTTGCCATCAAGGCTGCGCTTGCCCTCGGATCGCCCTACACCGCCATGCTTTTCATGGGCGAGGAGTGGGCCTCGTCGTCGCCGTTCCAGTTCTTCAGTTCCCATCCCGAGCCGGAACTGGCTCGCGCCACGGCCGAGGGCCGCAAGCGGGAGTTCGCCGAGCACGGTTGGGATGCCGACGCCATCCCCGACCCGCAGGATCCGCAGACATTCCTGCGCTCCAAGCTCGACTGGGACGAGGTCGACACCGGCGAGCACGCCCGTCTGCTGGACTTCTACCGCGGTCTGATCGCATTGCGCCGGTCCGAGCCCGAGATGGCCGATCCCTGGCTGGACCATCTGCGCGTCGACTACGACGAGGACGCCCGCTGGATCGTCATGCGGCGCGGCGCGCTGGCGATCTGCTGCAACATCGGCACCGCGCCGGTCGACATCCCGGTGACCGGTGAGACGGTGGTGTCCTTCGGCGAGACGTCAGCCGGGCGCGGCACCACGACGCTGGGCGGGCACTCGGTGGCAGTACTGCGCGCCTGACGTGCCGGTGGTGCCCGCGTGACGGGGTATCAGGTCAGGTAGCGGTAGGTCGGCGACCCAGGTTCGAGCAACTGCACGTGGCATTCCGACGTCCGCATCCGCGCCATGAGGCCCTCCAGGTCGGACGCCGAGCCCATCTCGATGCCGACCAGCGCTTCTCCGGTCTCCCGGTTGTTGCGTTTGACGTATTCGAACAACGTGATGTCGTCGTTGGGCCCGAGAACCTCGTCGAGGAAGCGGCGCAGCGCGCCCGGCTCCTGGGGAAAATCGACCAGGAAATAGTGCTTGAGGCCAAGGTGGACCAACGAACGCTCCAGCACCTCCCCGTAACGGGAGACGTCGTTGTTACCACCGGAGATCAGACACACCACCGTGGATCCCGGCTCGATGTCGGCCTCGGTCAGCGCGGCCACCGAGAGCGCGCCGGCGGGCTCGGCGATGATGCCTTCGTTCTGGTACAGGTCGAGCATGGCGGTGCACACCGCACCCTCGTCGACGGTGGTGATCGACACCATGTCCCCCGCTGCGGTGAGGGCCTCGAACGGCTTGGTGCCCACACGAGCGACCGCGGCCCCGTCGACGAACTGGTCGACGTGCTCGAGCGTCACCGGGGCGCCGTTGGCCAGCGCCGCCACCAGCGCCGCCGCTCCGGCGGGTTCGACACCGAGCACCGAGGTGGTGGCGGTGCGCTCGGCGAGGAACGTGGTGATCCCGCTGATACAGCCGCCGCCGCCGACCGGGACGATGACGGTGTCGGGTTCGGCACCGAGCTGGTCGAGAATCTCCACCGCGATGGTGCCCTGGCCTGCCATCGTGCGCACATCGTCGTACGGCGGCACCAGCGTCGCGCCGGTGCGCGCCACATCCTCCCGCGCGGCCTCGGCGGCCATGTCGTAGGTCTTTCCTCCCACGATGAGTTCGATGAAGTCCCCACCGTGGTAGCGGATCCGATCCCGCTTCTGCTTCGGCGTCTTCGCGGGCACGTACACCCGCCCGTGCACGCCCATCGACCGGCAGGCCAGCGCGAACCCCTGGGCGTGGTTGCCCGCCGACGAACACACCACCCCGGCAGCTTTCTCATCGGGGCTGAGCTGCATCAACAGGTTGTAGGCGCCGCGCAGCTTGTACGACCGCACGGCCTGCAGGTCCTCACGCTTGAGATAGACCTGCGCGCCGGTGATCTGCGAGAGCCGTTCGCTGAACTGCAGTGGCGTGGTGGACACCACCCCGGAAATTCGCTGTGCCGCGTCCTCGATGTCCGCAGCGCAAAGCGGCGCGGCGGGACCGGTGCGGGGACGATGGCTCAGGTCGGCGGACACCGATCAATGGTGCCACTCGGAGCTCTACCGGCAAAAATCGGTTTCTCACGCGCTGCCGCAACCGCCCGGTAACGGCGGCCCAATCCGGCGTTTCGGCTAGCCGAAATATTTCCTACGAGCTATCGTCAAATCATGACCACCGTCGACCATCTGCGCCAGGCCGTGACGCAACCGGCCGCCACGGTGTCGATCGCCGGTGTGCCGTGGCCCGCCTACAAGGTGGTGGCCCTGCTGCTCGGCCTCATCGTTGCCGTCCTGGTGGCGGCTCTCACCACCGCGGCCGCGCCGGCGGTGCTCAGCGGTGCCGGGGTCGCGACGCTCGTCTGGATCACGCTGGGCGCGTCCGCTCGCCGCTGACCTGAATCGACATGCACCGGCTGCTGCATGCGGTCCTCGGAGTCGCCGTCGCGGCGGTCCCTGCTGTCGGCTGGTTCGTCGGCGACTGGACGGCCGGGACCACTCTCCTGGTGTACTGGTTCGAAACCGTGGCGAGCTGCCTGTTCGTCGCGGTCCGCATCGCCGCACACCAACGCTGGAGACCGAGCCGCGGCCACTTCCGGCACCGGCCCCGGGGTGGCCGGCCAGCGGCGCGCGGCCCGGGATTCCTGTCCGGCTACCTGGTCACCACACTGGCGTTCAGCGCGGCACATGGGCTGTTCCTGGCGGTGATCCTGGTTCTGCTGAGCCGCACCGGCCACGCCCAGTGGGCCGCCGTGGACTGGCGCAGCGCCGCGAACGGGTGCGCGCTGGTGCTGGTGTTGCTGGCCGTCGACCTCGCGGCCGACCTCCCGCGACTCGCGGGCTGGTCGTTCTCCGGTCTCGAACAACTCGCCGTCCGCAGCATCGGCAGGGTGGCCGTCGTGCACCTGACGCTGGTCTGCGGCCTGTTCGCGCTGGCGCTGACCGATGCACCGTCGGCGCTGTTCGGCATCTTCGTCGCGCTGCGCACTCTCTACCAGCTCAGCCTGGCGTTGCCGCAATGGGAGCCGGCCACGCCCCCGGCATGGCTCAGCGCCGCCATGAACAGGCTGCCCCAGGCCCACGCGGGTCAGCGGTTCGAGGACTCCTGGGCGCGCGACCGCCTCGCCGAGGCCGACCGTCGGCAACACAACGACCAGCCCTGGACGAACGCTAGCCGCCCAGGCAACCCGGACCCAATAGCTCCTTGAGATCCCCCATCAACGCCGACGACGGGGTCACCCGAAGCGATTGATCCAGCTCCAGCGTGGTGATGCGCTCACCACTGATCAACCGCAGGTGCACCTGCGCCGTGCCGGGATGGCGGGCCAAGACCTGTTTGAGAGCAGTGACCTTGTCGACCGTGCACTGCCGGGTCGGCAAGCTCACCGCGACCGGACGGTTGACCTGTGCGCTGGAGAAGTCGGGCACGATCAGCTCGTTGGCGATCAGTGAGATCCGGTCATCCCGGATAGCCACCTTGGCCCCGACCAGCACCACGACGTCGTCGGCGATCTCAGCACCGAACATCGAGTACGTCTGAGGGAAGAACAGCACCTCGATCCCGCCGGTCAGATCCTCGATCTGGGCCGAGGCCCACGGCAGCCCGTTCTTGTTGACCCGCCGGTTCACTGAGGCCAGAATGCCGCCCACCCGCACCTGGGTGTCGTTGGCGATGTCCCCGTCCAGGATGGCCGGGATCTGGGTGTCGACCTGCGCGGCGAGAAGGTGGGCGATGCCGTTGAGAGGGTGACCGGAGACGTAGAGGCCGAGCATCTCGCGCTCGAGCGCGAGTTTGTGCTTGTCCTCCCACTCGTCGTCGGGCACTTTGATCGTGAAGACCGACTCCCCGGCGTCGGCGCCGTCACCGCCGCCGAACAGATCGAACTGTCCCATCGCCTCGGCCTTCTTGGTGCCCAGCACCGAGTCGACGGCGTCGGTGTGGACCAGGAACAGGCCCTTGCGCGGATGCTCGAGCGAGTCGAAGGCGCCGGCTTTGATCAGCGATTCGGTGACCTTCTTCGTGCACGCCGCGATGTCGATCTTGTTGAGGTAGTCGGAGAAGTCGGTGAACTTGCCCTTCTCGGTCCGCGTGCTCACCAGCGACGAGACGACGTTGGCACCGACATTTCGCACCGCACCGAGTCCGAAGCGGATGTCGTTGCCGACCGAGGCGAAGTTCTGCACCGACTCGTTGACGTCCGGTGGCAGCACGGTGATGCCGAGCCGGCGGCAGTCGGCCAGATACACCGCTGCCTTGTCTTTGTCGTCCCCGACCGAGGTGAGCAGACCGGCCATGTATTCGGCCGGATAGTTCGCCTTGAGGTAGGCCGTCCAGTACGAGACCAGGCCGTACCCGGCCGCGTGCGACTTGTTGAACGCATACCCGGCGAACGGCAGGATGGTGTCCCACAATGCCTTCACCGCACCCTCGGAGAAGCCGTTGTTGGTCATGCCTTCGTGGAAGCTCTTGTACTCGGCCTCGAGCACCTCGAGTTTCTTCTTGCCCATGGCCTTTCGCAGCGCATCGGCTTTGCCCATGGTGTAGGAGGCCACCTTCTGGGCGATGAACATGATCTGCTCTTGGTAGACGATCAGGCCGTAGGTCTCGGCCAGGATCTCCGAGAGCGGCTCCTCGAGTTCGGGGTGAATCGGCTTGATCGGCTGGCGGCCGTTCTTGCGGTCGGCGTAGTCGTTGTGGGCGTTCATGCCCATCGGTCCGGGCCGGTACAGCGCGAGCACGGCGACGATGTCGTTGAACTCGGTGGGCTGCATCCGGCGCAGCAGATCGCGCATGGGCCCACCGTCGAGCTGGAACACGCCGAGCGTGTCGCCACGACCGAGAAGTTCGTAAGCCTTGGGGTCGTCGAGTGCCAGCGACTCCAGATCAAGATCGATGCCCCGGTTGGCTTTGATGTTCTCGATGCAGTCCCCGATGATCGTCAGGTTCCGCAGCCCGAGGAAGTCCATCTTCAGCAGACCGATGGCCTCGCACGACGGGTAGTCCCAGCCGGTGATCACCGCGCCGTCCTGTGGCCGCTTCCACAACGGGATCGAGTCGATCAGCGGCTCGGAGCTCATGATCACCGCGCAGGCGTGCACCCCGGCGTTGCGGACCAGGCCCTCCAACCCGCGCGCGGTCTCGTAGATGGTGCGCACGTCGGGGTCGGTGTCGATGAGGGCCCGGACCTCGGCGGCTTCCTTGTACCGCTCGTGGTTGGGGTCGGTGATGCCCGAGACGGGGATGTCCTTGGCCATGATCGGCGGCGGCAGCGCCTTGGTGATCCGGTCGGCAATCGCGAACCCGGGCTGGCCGTAGTGCACGCGCGCCGAATCTTTAATCGCGGCTTTGGTTTTGATGGTGCCGAAGGTGATCACCTGGGCGACCCGGTCACTGCCCCACCGATTGGCCGCGTACCGCAGCATCTCGCCGCGACGACGGTCGTCGAAGTCGATGTCGATATCGGGCGCCGACGGGCGCTCGGGGTTGAGGAACCGCTCGAAGAGCAGGCCGTGCGGGATGGGGTCGATGTTGGTGATGCCCAGCGCGTACGCCACGAGCGAACCGGCCGCCGAGCCACGCCCGGGGCCCACCCGGATGTCGACGGATTTCGCGTAGTTGATGAGGTCCGCGACGATCAAGAAGTACGACGGGAAGCCCTTGTCGCAGATGACTTTGATCTCGTAGTTCGCCCGGTCGATGTAGTCCTGGCCGACCGCTCCGGGGAAGCGCCGCTCCAAACCGGCCATCACCTCGTGCTGCAGCCAGGAGGCCTGGTCGTGGCCGTCGGGCACCGGGAAGATCGGCATCCGGTCGCGGGGCTCCCACACGTCGGCGTAGGACGTGACGCGCTCGGCGATCAGCAGTGTCGAGTCGCAGGCCCCCGGGACCTGGTCGTCCCACAGTGCCCGCATCTCGGCAGCGGACTTGAGGAAGTAGCCGTCGCCGTCGAACTTGAACCGGTTGGGGTCAGACAGTGTCTTGCCGGTCTGGATACACAGCAGCGCCTCGTGGTTCTGCGCGGCGTCGCGGGTGACGTAGTGGCAGTCGTTGGTGGCCAACGGCGGAATGTTGAGTTTGCGCCCGACCTCCAGCAGTCCCTCGCGGACGCGCCGCTCGATGTCGAGGCCGTGATCCATCAATTCGAGGAAGAAGTTCTCCGGTCCGAAGATCTCGCGCCACCTCGCTGCGGCTTCCAGCGCCTCGCGCTGGTGTCCGAGTCGCAACCGGGTCTGCACCTCGCCCGACGGGCACCCGGTGGTGGCGATGATGCCCTCGGCGTGCTCGGCGATCACCTCGGCATCCATCCGCGACCACTTGCCGAGCTGGCCCTCGAACGAGGCCAGCGAGGAGAGCTTGAACAGATTGCGCAGCCCGGTGGCGCTCTCGGCGACCATGGTCATGTGCGTGTAGGCGCCGCTGCCCGAGACGTCGTCAGACTTCTGGCTCGGATCGCCCCAGAGCACCCGCTTGGTGTCGAAACGCGACGCCGGGGCGATGTAGGCCTCGATCCCGATGATCGGTTTGATGCCGGCGTCTGTGGCGGCGTTGTAGAACTCGCTGGCACCGAACATGTTTCCGTGATCGGTCATCCCGATCGCGGGCATCTCCAGCCGCTGCGCCTCGGCCAGCATGGGCTTGACCTTCGCGGCACCGTCGAGCATCGAATACTCGGTGTGGTTGTGCAGATGCACAAAAGACCCTGAAGACCGCCCGTCTGAACCACTCATAGGCCAGCCAGTCTATGACCGCCCACCGACAGCGCGCGGCGTGTCGCGGTGCGTGTCTCGCAGCGGTCCACGACCCGGCGGCAGCGGTCCCCGCCCGGTGCCGCTCACGCGTCGATGGGCGCCGCGACAGGCGATTCCAGCAATCCGCTCTCGAACAGAGTCAACAATTGCCTGGCAACACCACCGGCGTCGCGGTCGGCCGTTCTGCCCCGAAGAAAGCCGGCGTGAAATCCCGCGCCCCAGAACAGCCCGGCCAGCATGTCCGCCACCGCAGCGGCATCGATGTCCGGCGGCAACTCGCCACGCCGCACAGCCTTCAGGACCACCGAATCGTAGAAAGAATGCACCGCGGCGAAGATGCGCGCCGCGGCCTCGGCCCGGTGCAGTCCACGGTGGTGTTCCAGCCGGGCCGCGACGAGGAACCGCAGCGTATGGGCGTCCTCGAGGCTCCACCGCTGCAGCGACTCGAGAAAGCTGGCCAACTGGTTACGTAGGCCGACCTTCCGCTGGGCGTCGGCTACACAACCCGCCATGGTGTGGTGGACCTCGGCGAGGAGCACGTCGTAGATCTGCTCCCGGCTGCCGAAATAATAGTGCAACGTGGGCCTGCTCACCCCGGCTCGCAGCGCGATCTGCTGAAACGTCGCCGCCTGGAAACCGCGTTCGGTGATGACGTCCCGCGCCGCGACCAGGATCCCGCGGCGCGTGGTCTCGGAATCAGCCCCCACCGGGCGGCCACGCCCTCGGGAACGCTCCCCGGCCGAGCTGACATTCTCCACGAGCAAACGTTATTGCATAGCTATTGGGGGGTCAATCGCACTGATCGCAAATTTTCAGACTGCGGCGGTGTGCGCGGTGCGCCGGTCATGGCGCGCGCGCCGCACCGCGTCGACGGTGAACACGGCCAGCGCCAGCCAGATGAGCGCGAAGCCCAACCAGCGTGCCGGCGGCATCGGTTCGTGCCCGACCAACACGCCCCAACTGAGTTGCATCGCCGGGGTCATGTAGAACAGCAACCCCAACGAGACCATCGCCAACCGCTGCGCCGCAGCGGCGAACAGGAGCAGCGGCAGCGCGGTGAGCACGCCGGCCAGGATCATCAGCACCACGTGTGTGCCGCCGTGACCGGTGAACGTCGCGTGCCCGGCGGCGGTGGTGACCCCGACGTAGGCGAGCGCGAACGGCGTCGCCAAGCCCGCCTCGATGCCGACGCTGACGCGCGGGTCGGTGGACACCGACTTCTTCACCGCGCCGTACATGCCGAACGACAACGCCAGCCCCAGGCCGATCACCGGAGGCGCCCCGACATTGACCGTCAACACGACGACCGCCACGACCGCGATCACCAGGGCGCTCAGCTGCCAGCGATTCAGCCGTTCCCGGAAGACCACCAGCCCCAGCGCTATCGAGACCAGCGGGTTGATGAAATATCCCAGCGCGGCGTCGACGACGTGGCCATTGTTCACCGCGTACACGTAGATCACCCAGTTCGCTGCGATCAATGCCGAGGCCGCGGTCAACAACAGCCAGGTGCGCCGGTCGAGCCGACGCACGTCACCGAGGCGCCGGACGGCCGCCACCACGACCACCAGAAAAAGGAAGCTCCAGATGATCCGGTGCGCCAAGATCTCGACCGCGCCGGCCGGCTTCAGAAGCGGGAAGAACGCCGGGAACAGCCCCCACATCGCGTAGGCGCCGAACCCGAACAGCAGGCCCGACCTCACAGCTGCTGGTTGCGAAGCACGTCGAGCGCATGCTGCAGATCAGCCGGATAGTCGCTGGTGATCTCCAGCCGACGGCCGTCGGCGGGATGCGCGAAGGCCAGCGAGCAGGCGTGCAGCCATTGACGTTCCAGTCCGAGCCGTTTGGCCAGGGTCGGGTCCGCGCCGTACGTGAGGTCCCCGCAGCAGGGGTGGTGCAACGCGGCGAAGTGCACCCGGATCTGGTGAGTACGTCCGGTTTCGAGTTCGATGTCGAGCAGGCTCGCCGCTTGGTGTGCCTCCAGCGTGTCGTAGTGCGTCACGCTGTGACGGCCGTCCTCGACGACCGCGAACTTCCAGTCGTGGCCGCGGTGCCGGCCGATCGGTGCGTCGATGGTTCCGCTGGACGGGTCCGGGTGCCCTTGCACCAGTGCGTGATAGCGCTTCTCGACGGTGCGTTGCTTGAACGCGCGCTTCAGCACCGTGTATGCCCGCTCGGACAAGGCGACCACCATCACCCCTGAGGTACCGACGTCCAGACGGTGCACGATGCCCTGCCGCTCGTGGATACCGGAGGTACTGATCCGGAAGCCGGCCGCGGCCAGCCCACCCAGCACGGTGGGGCCGTGCCAGCCCACCGTCGCATGCGCCGCCACCCCGGGCGGCTTGTCCACCGCGACGATGTCGTCGTCGGCGTACAGGATGTCCATGCCCTCGACATCGACCGGCGTGTTCTCCACCGGTGGCGGCGCATCGGGCAACCGCACCTCGAGCCAAGCCCCGGCCGGCAGCTTGTCTGATTTGGCCGCACGCACGCCGTCGACCTCGACGCCGCCCTCTTCGGCCAGTGCCGCCACTGCGGTGCGCGACAGACCGAGCAGCCTGGCAAGACCGGCATCGACCCGCATACCGGCCAGGCCTTCCGGCACCGGCATCGACCGTGTCGTCATTCCCGACCCGACTCGTCGTCCGGCTGACGCCTCCCGACGGAATCGTCGCCGCCGTCCGGCTGACGCCTCCCGACGGGATCGTCGCCGCCGTCCGGCTGACGCCTCCCGACGGAATCGAAATCGAACCCGAACAGCGACAACACCACCAGCAGGATCGCTCCTCCCACCACCGACGGGTCGGCCACGTTGAACACCGGCCACCACCCGATCGACAGGAAGTCCACCACGTGGCCGCGCAGCGGGCCCGGCGACCGGAAGAAGCGGTCGACCAGGTTGCCCATCGCCCCGCCGAGAATCAGCCCCAAGCCGATCGCCCACCACGGTGACACCAGCCGGCGCCCCATCCAGATGATGCCGAACACGACACCGGTGGCCACCAACGTCAACACCCACGTGTAACCGGTCGCCATCGAGAAGGCCGCACCGGAGTTGCGCACCAACGTCCAGGTCACGGTGTCACCGATGATCGACACCGGCTGACCCGGCGTCAGCAACTCGACGGCCAACACCTTGGTGACGATGTCCAGCACGAGTACGACACCGGCGACGCCGAGCAGCAGGCGCAGCCGGCGCGGCGGCGATGGATCCCGAGGCGCCGCGTCACCGGCCGCCGGGTCGGCCGGGCTGGAGGATTCGTCAGTCACGCCCCCCATCATCGCAAAGCACAGGTGGGGAAGAATCCCACCCATGGGTCGCCTCCTCGTCCTCGCCACCGGTGGCACGATCTCGACCAGCGCCGACACCAGCGGGGTCAAGCGTCCCAGCCGGTCCGGCGCAGATCTGACCGAGGGGCTCGATGTCGAGGTCATCGACCTGATGGCGGTGGACAGCTCGCAACTGGGCCCCAAGGACTGGGACGTGATGGCCGCGGCGGTACGACGCGCCTCCCAGGACGCCACCGCCGCCGGGATCGTGGTCACCCACGGCACCGACACGATGGAAGAAACCGCGTTGTGGCTGCAACTGGTGCACCCGGGATCGCCGCCGGTGGTGTTGACCGGCGCGCAGCACAGCGCCGACTCCCCCGACGCAGACGGACCGGCGAATCTGCGCGACGCGCTGGCCGTGGCCGGCAGCCCGTCCGCACGCGACCTGGGCGTGACGGTCTGCTTCGCCGGGACGGTGTTCGCTGCGCTGGGGTTGCAGAAGGTCGCCACTGCAGGCTTGCAGGGTTTCACCGGGCGGACGCTCGGCACGGTCGCCGGCCACACCTTCACGGCCGAGGCGAAGCGGCCCGAACCTCCCGGCCTCGGTGCACTGTCGGCACGCTCGGCACCGCGGGTCGACATCGTCGCCGTTTATCCCGGAGCCGACGGCGTGGCGCTGGAAGCGTGCGCCGCGGCCGGTGCCCGCGGAATCGTGCTCGAGGCGTTGGGGTCGGGCAACGCCGGCGCTGCCGTCATCGAGGCGGTTGGCAGGCTCACGGCCGACGGTGTCACGGTCGCGGTGTCCACGCGGGTTCCCGCCGGGCGGGTGCATCCCGGATACGGCCCGGGTCGTGATCTGCTCGACGCCGGCGCCGTGGTCGTGCCGACCCTGCGACCGCCCCAGGCGCGGATATTGCTGATGGGCGCGCTGGCGGCCGGGGCCTCTGTGGAGGACACCTTGACCCGCTGGGGGTGACAGGTTCGGTGACCGGAGCCGGTTGACCGTTCCGTGCTCCCTGGTTACGGCGTGCTCTGGTAGCGCGACGTCTCCTCGACGAATTGCGGCCAATCCAGGCTGTCCACGGGATTGGCCCGCGACAGCGCCGGGTCGGTTGCGCTGAACGTTCGGGCGGTGCCCGGCCCGGTGCTGCGCGTCTCGAATCGCACCGTCATCACGCCGTGGCCGGCCCCCTGAATCCAGCCATGCCCGTAGTCGGCGTGCACCACGTCGTCGCCGACCCGCCAGGCCGGAAGCTGCTCTCCCACCGGCACCACCGCCGACGGCGCGGCGACGCTCGCCGCCTGCTCGGTCGCGGCCAGCTCCAAGTCCGGGAACAGCGACTCCTGCTGCACTTCCGACAGACCCGAGAAGCCCACCCCCACAAGGCGGATCGGCCCGATCTCGATCGGGTCGAGCAGCAGGCGGCGCGCCATGGCGATCAGCGTCGCCGCATCGGTGGTGGCGTAAGGCAGCGTGGCCGAGCGCGTGAGGATGCTCATGTCGGACTTGCGGAGTTTCACGGTCACAGTGCGGGCGCCCCGACCGTCTTTGAGGAGCCGGCGGTGAGCGTGCTCACCGATCGGCCCGACCGCATCACGCAGTTGGTCCAGCGTGGTCAGGTCCTGCGCGAACGTGGACTCCGCGCTGATCTGTTTCGCCGGGGCGTTCTCGGCCACCGGCCGCTCGTCGATGCCGCGGGCCAACCTGTGCAGCGCCGGGCCGACGGTGGGTCCGAGGATGTTGGCGACCTCGGTATCGGACAGCGCCGCGAACCCGCCGATGGTCTCGATGCCGAGGCGATGCAGCTTCTCCTCGGCCACCGGTCCGATGCCCCACAGTTTGCGCACGGGCAGGCCGTGCAGCAGAGCCGCCTCCTCGTCCCGCGCCACCACGGTGACTCCGTCCGGCTTCGCCAAGCCCGATGCGATCTTGGCGATCTGCTTGCCAGACCCGGCGCCCACCGAGGCCACCAGCCCGGTAACGGCCGCCACCTCGGCGCGAAGCCGCTGACAGAACTGCTCGACCTGCGCCGGCGAGGCGCCGGCCAGCGCACCGGGTTCGCCGAATGCCTCATCGAACGACAGCTGCTCGAGCACCGGCACCGTGGCGCGCACGGTCTCGAACACCCGCCGACTGGCCAGGCCGTAGACCACGCCGCGGGGCGGAAGCACCACCGCCGCGGCGCCGACCAGGCGCCGCGCCTGATGCATGGGCATAGCCGACCGGGCGCCGAAAACCCGGGCCTCGTAGCTGGCTCCGGCCACCACCCCACGTCCGCCCAGACCCCCGACCAGTACCGGACGACCCTTCAACGTGGGACGGGTGAGCTGCTCCACCGACGCGAAGAACGCGTCCATGTCCAGGTGCAGGACCCATCGCGCGCCCACACGGCGAATCGTAGGCGCTACCGTTGCGGTCGTGTCCGAAGTGCCTATCCGTGACGAGTCGATTCGGCTGGGCCAGTTCCTCAAACTGGCCAACCTCATCGACAGCGGCGCCGATGCCAAGGCGGTCATCGCCGACGGTCAGGTCAGCGTCAACGGTGACGTCGAGACCCGCCGCGGGCGTCAGCTCCGCTCCGGCGACGTCGTCGAGTTCGCCGGCCGGACCGCGCGGGTGGGCTAGTCACCGCGAGCGTGCGCCTACGGTCGTTCGCAAGCCGAACTCACAACCCTGGCTGCACGCTCGCGCCCCGGCCGTCGCTGCTTCCGCAGCGAACCTCACGCCTTCTGCAGCGCGACCCGCACCCCGTCGCCGATGTCGGCACCGTCGGCGGTCTCGCCGAATTCGAAGGTGGTGGCGAGGATCTCCTGGGCGATCAGATCCCGGTGGGTCTGCGCCCAGGCCAGCTTGTCGGCGGGCACCGCCATCGTGACGCTGATCCGATCGGACACCTCCAGGCCCGTGGTCTTGCGCAGCTCCTGCAGCTCGCGGATGCGGTCCTTCGCCCACCCCTCGGCTTCCAGCTCGGGGGTGACGTTTCCGTCGAGCACGACCAGCCCTGCTCCGTCGGGCAGTGCCGCGGTGAACTCCGGATCCGCAGCGACCAGTCGGGCGCTGAACTCCTCGGGCAACAACACCGCAGGGCCCGCGGTCAGCGTTCCGTCGGCGTTGACCACACCGTCGCCGGCCTTCACCGCCTTGATCGCCGCCTGGACGTCCTTGCCGAGGCGGGGACCCGCAACCCGCGCGTTGACCGTGAGCTCGAATCGCCCGTGTGCGGCGATGTCATCGGTGACTTCGACGGCCTTGACGTTGAGCTCGTCGGAGATCAGGTCGGCGAACGCCGCGAGTCGGCCCGGATCGTCCACCGCCACAGTCAGTTTGGGCAGCGGCAAACGTACCCGCAGCTTCTTGGCCTTGCGCAGCGACGAACCTGTGGAGGCCACTTCGCGCACCAGGTCCATGTCGGCGACCAGCTGCGGATCGGCAGGCAGCACATCGGACTGCGGCCAGTCCGACAGGTGGACGGAGCGCTCGCCGGTGACTCCCCGCCAGATGACCTCCGTGATCAGCGGCAGCAACGGCGCAGCCAGCCTGCTGGTCACCTCCAGCACCGTGTGCAGGGTGTCGATGGCGTCGGCGTCTTCATCCCAGAACCGCGACCGCGACCGGCGCACATACCAGTTCGTCAAGGCTTCGGTGAACTGGCGCAGCTGATCGCAGGCCCGTGAGATGTCGCATTCGTCCAGCGCGACGGTCAGGTCGTCGCGCAGCACCGCCAGCTTCGCCAGGATGTAGCGGTCCAGCACGTGGGTCGAGTCGGTGCGCCACGTCCCCTTCTTCGGTGCGTACAGCGCCAGGAACGTGTAGGCGTTCCACAACGGCAGCAGCACCTGCCGCACCCCTTCGCGGATGCCCTGCTCGGTGACGATCAAGTTGCCGCCTCGCAGGATCGGTGAGGCCATCAGGAACCAGCGCATCGCGTCGGAGCCGTCCCGGTCGAACACCTCGGTGACATCGGGGTAGTTACGCAGGGACTTGCTCATCTTCTGGCCGTCGTTGCCCAGCACGATGCCGTGCGAGACACAGGTCCGGAACGCCGGCTTGTCGAACAGCGCGGTGGCCAGGATGTGCAACGTGTAGAACCAGCCGCGGGTCTGGCCGATGTACTCGACGATGAAGTCACCGGGGAAGTGGGCATCCGCACCGGCCGTGCCGTCGAACCAATCGCGGTTCTCGAACGGGTAGTGCACCTGCGCATACGGCATCGATCCCGAGTCGAACCACAC
>CAXEZH010000223.1:0-4444 GCA_964000695.1 uncultured Mycolicibacterium sp.
CTGGAGGACCCCACCCCGGGCCTGGACGGGATGGCCGAGGTGGCCGCGCAGGCGCCGATGCCGCTGGCCACCAACATGTGCGTCGTCGCGTTCGACGAACTCGCCCCCGCGGTCGCCAAGAGCTCGGTGCGGGTGGTGCTTTCCGATCACCACTACTGGGGTGGCCTGCAGCGGTCGCGGCTGCTGGCCGGCATCTGCGAAACATTCGGGCTGGGGCTGTCGATGCACTCCAATTCGCATTTAGGCATCAGCCTCGCCGCGATGGTGCACCTGGCCGCGGCCACCCCGAACCTGACCTACGCCTGTGACACGCACTGGCCGTGGAAGAGCGAGGACGTCGTCGCACCCGGTGTGCTGTCGTTCGTCGACGGGTCGGTGCCGGTTCCGACGACACCGGGGCTGGGCGTCGACATCGACGACGACGCGCTGGCGGCGCTGCACGAGCAGTACCTGCGCTGCGGGATCCGCGACCGCGACGACACCGGCTACATGCGCAGCATCGATCCGTCGTTCCAGACCGCCAGCCCGCGCTGGTAGTTCTACCGTGGTCGCATGACGGAACAACCCGCGGCGATCGACGCCGCTCACCCACCCGAGGCACTGCTCAAGGTGGCCAACCCGGTGCTGCGACGGGTGCTGCGCACTCCGCTGGGACGCCCGCTCGGGGAGTTCATGCTCGTCGAATTCACCGGGCGCAAGACCGGGCGGCGGTACTCCGTGCCGGTCAGCGCGCACCATCTGGACGGCGATCTGTACGCCGTGCTGGAAGCGAACTGGAAGTACAACTTCCGCGGCGGTGGTGACGCCGTGGTGCATCACCGGGGGAACAGGACCGCGATGCGCGGTGAACTGATCACCGAGCCGGCCGCGGTCGTCGACATCGTCGACCGCCTGGCGAAGTCCTACGGCGCCAAGCGGGCTCAGCGCTACATGGGGTTGACGTTCCGTGACGACCAGACCCCCTCGGTGGCCGACTGGCAGAACGCGGTCGGCCCGCTCGGCCTCGCGGCGATCAAGCTCACTCCGGCCTGACGCGTCGGCACTACACTGATGCCGTCCTGCGCCTGAACAGGCGCCGACTGATACGAGGAGTGCATCGGTGTTCTCGTTGGCCCGGCTGCAGTGCTTCGTCGCCGTGGCCGAGGAGCTGCACTTCGGCCGCGCCGCCGAACGCCTGCACATGACCCAGCCGCCGCTGTCGCGACAGCTGCAGCAGCTGGAGAGCGAACTGGGCGTTCAGCTGATCGATCGCACCACCCGCACCGTCACCCTGACCCCGGCAGGTGCGGCGTTCCTGCCCGACGCCCGCCGGATCCTGCAGCTGGCCGAAGGTGCGGCGCAGACCGTCAAGCGTATTCCCGCCGGTGACCTCGGCACCGTCGTCGTCGGCTTCACCGCGGCCTCCGCGCACGCCGTGCTGCCGCGGCTGCTGGCACGGGCCCGCGAGCGGCTGCCCGACGTGAAGCTGGACCTGCGCGAGATGGTGACATCAGCCCAGATCGACGGCCTGATGTCCGGTGAGCTGGACCTCGGGATGGCCCGCCCGCCGTTGAAGCGGCCCGGTCTGGTGTCGCGCCCGCTGCTGCACGAGCAGCTGGTGGTGGCGCTGCCGGCCGAGCACCCGCTGTCGGGCCTGTCGCGGCAGCTGACGCTCAACGACCTCGACGGCCAGGACCTGGTCATGTACTCCCCGGTGCAGGCCCGCTACTTCAACGAACTGCTGATCAGCACATTCACCATCGCCGGCGCCACCCCGCGCTACGTGCAGTACGTCACCCAGGTGCACACCATGCTGGTGCTGGTCCGCTCGGGCATTGGACTGGCGCTGGTGCCGGCGTCCGCGGCCACGCTGCATCCCGAGGGCGTGGTGTTCCGCACGATCGGGGCGTTCCGGGAGCGCCCGGTGGAACTGGACGCCGTGTGGCGCGGCGACTCCACCAACCCGGCGCTGCTGCGTTTGCTCAAAGACGTTCTGCCCCAGCAGGAGTGGACCACCGATGCGCTCGTCGAAGAGGTCGTCTAGAGCAGCTGAGGAAGCCGGTCGGGAATCACGAACGACGCGCCCGTCGTCACCGGGGCGCCCGGTCGGGTCACGAACGGCACGGTTCGGAAGTCCGCGCGCAGCTCGCCGGGAGTGAGCGTCGCACGCAGATACCCGCGCCGGTTGCTGAAGTACCGGATGTGCGGGTTCTCCGGCAGCACTGCCTCGACATCGGCTCGGGTGTCGGATCCGTCGCCACCGGAGGTGATCGACGTCGTCACCAACTCGGTGGCCACCGGAGCCGACTGCGGATCCTCTGGGTGTCTGCGGATCTCAGCGGCCCAGTGCGCGTGCACGTCTCCGGTGAGGACCACGCCGTTGCGCACCGCCGAGTCGGCGATCCCGACGATGATGCGGTCCCGCTCGGCGACATAACCGTCCCACGCATCCGGGTTGACGCCGTGCGTTGGGCCCGCGGTGAGCTCCAGTGGCGCGAAGAACACCTGTTGTGCCATCAGATCCCAACGGGCCCGCGACCGCGCGAAACCGTCGAGCAGCCAACGCCGTTGCTCGGCACCGGTCAGGGTGCGGCGCGGGTCAAACCGCTCCGCGCAGTCACTGCGGTACTGGTCGCCACACGCCTGATCGGAGCGGTACTGGCGGGTGTCGAGCATGTGAAATGTTGCCAGCGCGCCCCATTCGATGCGCCGGTACAACCGCATGCGGCCGTTCCCGGGCTTCGCGGATGCGCGCAGCGGCATGTTCTCGTAGTACGCCTGCAGCGCCGACGCCCTGCGTGCAGCGAACCCGGCATCGGGTTTCTTCGGCATGTCACCGGCCCAGTTGTCGGCCAGCTCATGGTCGTCGAACACCACCAGCCACGGCGCCGCGGCGTGCGCCGCCTGCAGGTCGGGGTCGGTGCGGTACTGGGCGTGACGCTGGCGGTAGTGCGCCAGCGTCACGGTCTCCGGGCCGGCGTGATCGCGCACCCGCTCACCACCGGCGGCGTACTCATAGAGGTAGTCACCCAGGTGCACAACAACATCGGGATGCTCCTCGGCGAGGTGGCGGTATGCGGTGAACCAGCCGTGCTGATAGTTCGAGCACGACGCCGCGCACATCGTCAATGTCGCACTCAGTGCGTCCGGCGCCGGTGTCGTGCGGGTGCGACCGACCGGCGAGAGATAGCCCTCGGCACGGAACCGGTAGAAGCACTCGCCGGCGGGCGGCAGTCCGGCCAACTCGACGTGGACGCTGTGCGCGTCCTCGGGAGCGGCGACGGCGTGGCCCCGCTGCAGCGGCCGGGTGAACGCCTCGTCGGTGGCGACCTCCCACTGCACGTCCACGGTGCGCGCCGGCATGCCGCCCAGCCCGTCGTCGGCCAGCGGTCGCGGCGCCAGCCGCGTCCAGATCACGGCACCGTCGGGACCCGGGTCACCCGAAGCCACGCCGAGGGTGAACGGGTCGGCTGGGACCGGACCGCGGCGCGGTCCGACGGTGAATCCCAGCAGCGGCGCGGCGGCCAACCCGGCCGCGCCCTTGAGGACGGTGCGGCGACTGATATTCGGCGACACGGCGCAGTGTCGGAGAGCGGCCTGTCCGGGCGATGGCCGGCAGGCGACGGGTGTCTCTCGGCGGCCGGGCCGTCACGGGAACTGTTCGTGAACTCCAGTTGGCCGCGTCTGCGATTTCGGCCCGCTGAGCTGCGCCGCCGCTCTACCATCGACATATTCGCAAAGGAGCATGTCATGGCTAGAGATGACCACAAGATCTCCGAGAAATTGAGAAACCAGGGCTGCCGCTGCCACTGCGGCACCTGCAAGGGCGACGGGCACTGCCACAACATCGCCGCCGGGTGCGCCGTCCGCCGCTGAGCTGAAGCGGCCGAGGCCGTTTCGCGGCACTCGTCACACGCGCCGATCTCGTCGCGAGTGAGAAGCCAGGGCTGCGATCGCGGGTCCGGGCGCAGCCCGGAATCCTATTTCGCAGCGGCAGGTAGCGGGACCGGGGTGATCAGCGCGCCGGTGGCGAGGAACTCGTCGAGGTTGCGCAGCGTCAGCGCCTCCATCGCGGCGCGTGTCTGCACCGTGCCGCTGGCCACGTGCGGCAGCAGCACGACGTTGTCCAGCGCGAACAGCTGTTGCGGCACCTGCGGCTCGTCGGCGAACACGTCCAGTCCCGCACCGGCGAGGCGGCCGTCCAGCAGCGCCGACACCAAGGCGTCCTGGTCGACCACGCTGCCGCGGGCGATGTTGATCAGGTAGCCGCCGGACCCCAGCGCATCCAGCACGGCACGATCCACCAGATTGCGGGTGCCGTCGCCACCGGCCGCGGCCACGATCAGCACGTCGGCCCCGCGCGCCAAGTCCACCGGCGACGCGGCGTACGTGTAGGGCGAGTCCGGCACCTCACGCCGGTTGTGGTAGCTGATCGAGCAGCCGAAGGCACTCAGCCGCAACGCAA
>CAXEZH010000224.1:0-24589 GCA_964000695.1 uncultured Mycolicibacterium sp.
CCCGACAGCTCGCGGGCCTTGACGGTCTGACCGTCGCCGGTCTGCACCTTGGTTCCGGCGGTCACGTACAGCCCGGCCTCGATCACGCAGTCGTCGCCGAGCGAGATGCCCAACCCGGCGTTGGCGCCCAGCAGGCAGCGCTGACCCACCGAGATCACCTCGGTGCCGCCACCGGAGAGCGTGCCCATGATCGACGCGCCGCCGCCGACGTCGGACCCGTCGCCGACCACGACGCCGGCCGAGATGCGGCCCTCGACCATCGAATTGCCCAGGGTGCCGGCGTTGTAGTTGACGAACCCCTCGTGCATCACGGTGGTGCCCGACGCCAGGTGCGCACCCAGGCGCACCCGGTCGGCGTCGGCGATGCGAACCCCGGACGGCAGCACGTAGTCGACCATGCGGGGGAACTTGTCCACGCCGTAGACGGTGACCGGGCCGCGGCGGCGCAGCCGCGCGCGCACGACCTCGAAGCCGTCGACGGCGCACGGGCCGTGGTTGGTCCACACCACATTGGTCAGCACGCCGAAGAATCCGTCGGCGTTCAGCCCGTGCGGAGGCACCAGCCGATGCGACAGCAGATGCAGGCGAAGGTACGCGTCGTAGGCGTCGACGGCTTTGTCGTCGAGCGACTCGATCACGGTGCGCACCGCGATGACCTCGACGCCGCGGTCGTCGTCGGTGCCGACCAGTTCGGCGAGTTCGTCGGGCACTTCGGCCACCGACAGCCGCACCGTGGCCGACGGGCCGTCGTCGCTGAGTTCGGGAGCCGGGAACCAGGTGTCCAGGACGGATCCGTCCGCCGCGAGCGTCGCCAGCCCAATCCCAGATGCACCAGATGCAGAAGTCACGGTGCTTCAGGTTACCGGTGCGCCTAGCATCGCTTCACACCGTCCGCGAGCAGGTAGGAGGCCCATCACGACCGTCGACGTGACGCTGCGCCAGCTGCGGTATTTCGCCGTCCTCGGCGAGGAGCTGAACTATCGGCGGGCGGCGGAGAAACTGTTCATCACCCAACCCGCGCTGTCGACAGCGATCAAACAACTCGAGCAGCAGTTCGGTGTCGTGCTGTTCCGGCGCAACACCCGCGAGGTCGCGTTGACCGACCTCGGCGCGGCGTGGCTGCCCCAGGTGCGGCAGGCCTTGTCCGGTGTCGACGCGGTGGTGGACAACCTGGTCATGCTCTCGGGCACCCGTCGCGGTGTGCTGCGGGTCGGCTACCTCATCGGTACGGGCGCCGACCTGCTGTTCCGGCTGGTCCGCCACTTCGAGGCCGCCTATCCGTCCGTCAGGGTGGAACCCATCGAGTTCGACTTCGCCGATCCGACCGCGGGTCTCGCCGACGGCACCACCGAGGTCGCCATCATCCGCCCGCCCGTGGACCTGCCCGAGCACCGGATGCTCGTCCTGGATTCCGAGTCGTGGGTGGCGTGCCTGCCGCGCGATCATCGATTGGCGCAGCGATCCGAGGTCGCCATCACCGAATTGCTCGACGACCCGATCGTGTGCGCGCCCCTGACCGCGGGTAGCTGGCGAGACTACTGGCTGGCCATGGACGTGCGCGGTAACCGGCCGCCGAACATCGCAGCGGTCGCGGCAACGTACGAGGCAGAGACGACGGCCATCGCGCGCGGTCTTGGGATCAGCTTCACCACGTCCTCGGTGGCCCGGTTCTACGACCGGCCCGGAATCGTCTACGTGCCGATCGCCGACCGTCCGCCCAGCCACACTGCGCTCGCATGGCATCCGGCGGTGCTCAGTCCGCAGGCCGAGGCCCTGGTCCGCCATGTCCACGCGCAGTGGAATTTCGGGGAGACCGGCGACCGGGAGCCACCGGACGGCGACTTATAACGTGCGTTTATCACCACATCAAATGATCGAACTTCCGATGTCCTACGGATGACTGTTCGCTGTCTTCAGGTATCCGATCCCACGCATTGACCTGGAGTGCCCATGACTGACGCAGTGGCAGCAACCACTCATTCGCAACCGCCGAAGGACGGGAGAAACGCCGAAGACGCCAAGCTCGCCGAGCTGGGCTACACCCAGAAGCTGGACCGTTCGGTCGGCACGTTGGCGTCGTTCGCCATCGGCTTCGCCACCATCAGCGCCACCACCGCGGTGTTCACCGGTTTCGGCGCCGGCTATTTCACCGCGGGCGGCCCCTTCGTCTGGACCCTGCTGCTGGCCGGTGCGGTGTTCGCGCTGTGGGCGTTCATCGCCGCCGACCTGACCGCCAAGCTTCCGCTGGCCGGTTACTCCTACCAGTGGGTCAGCCGGATCAACGGCCCCAATCTGGCCTGGTTCACCGGTGTGATCGCGCTGATGGGCTGGGTGTGCGGCATGACCGGCGTCGGGTTCATCCTCTCCGGTTACCTCGGTGGACTGTTCGGCTGGAGCATGAGCCAGAGTGCTCAGATCCTGGTCGCGATCGCCGTCGTGTTCGTGTGCGTGCTCATCAACATCTACGGTGTGCGCTTCGCCACGATGGTCAACAACATCGGCGTCAGCCTGGAGTTGGTGATCACCGTGGGCGCCACCGCGCTGGTCGCGATCATCGCGTTCTCGGCGCCGGAGAACCACCAACCGCTGTCGGTGCTGTTCACCGGTGGCGAGGCCGGCGACAAGGACTCCTACCTGCTGGCCTGGCTGGCGGCCGCACTCGGCCCGTTCTTCGGCCTCATCGGGGTGGAATCCGGCGCCGACGTGGCCGAGGAGACCAAGAACGCCCGCTTCGTCGTCCCGAAGACGATGTTCTGCGCGCTGGTCGCCTCGATCGTCATCGAACTGCTGATGTACATGGTCTTCGTGCTCGCGATCCGCGACGTCGACGCCGTCGAGGCGAACTCCGCGGCTCCGATCGAGGAGATCATCACCCAACAGGCCGGCCCGGTGGTCACCAAAGTCATTGTTGCCGTTGCCCTGACGAACATCCTCGCGTGCCTGCTGGCCAACATCCTGGTGGCCACCCGGTTGACCTATTCGATGGCCCGCGACAACATGCTGCCGTTCTCCCATGTCTGGCGCCATGTCTCGGCGAAGAGCAAGGCGCCCACCTATGCCGTCCTGGGACTCGGCTGCCTGTCGACGGTGCTGCTGCTGTCGGCTCTGGTCAACGAGAAGGCGTTCAACTACATCATCGGGATCGCCTCGTTGCTGTTCTTCTCCGTCTACATCTTGCAGACCATCGGCCTGCTGGTGGGCTACCGCAAAGGCACCATCCCGCAGGGCGAGCCGGGCACCTTCGATCTCGGCCGGTTCCGGCTGCCGCTGTACGTGACGGCGCTGGTGGTCTTCATCGGTGTCGCGATCGCGCTGCTGTTCCTTCCGCAGTTCACCTCCAACAAGTGGGTCTTCCTCGGCATCGTCGTGGTCGCGGCCATCTGGTGGATGACCGGGCTACGGTCCCGGCTCCGCCAGGGCGAGGCCGGCGCCCACTTCGCCAAGACCCACGGCATCTGATCCAAGTAAAGGAAAAACCTGTCATGACTTCTGTTTCCGACCTCGCCACCTCGAACGCCGGTTCCTCCAACCTCGTCGCCGTGGAGCCCGGCGCCATCCGGGAGGACACCCCGCCCGGATCGGTGATCCAGTACAGCGACTACGAACTCGACAGCTCCAGCCCGTTCGCCGGTGGGGTCGCGTGGATCGAGGGGGAGTACCTGCCCGCCTCCGAGGCGAAGATCTCGATCTTCGACACCGGCTTCGGGCATTCGGATCTCACCTACACCGTCGCCCATGTGTGGCACGGCAACATCTTCCGACTCGACGACCACCTCGACCGGCTGCTCGACGGTGCGGCCAAGCTGCGCTTGGACGCCGGCTTCTCCAAGGCCGAACTGGCGGACATCACGAAACGCTGTGTGGCGCTGTCCCAGCTGCGGGAGTCGTTCGTCAACCTGACCGTGACCCGTGGATACGGCAAGCGCCGGGGCGAGAAAGACCTCTCCAAGCTGACCCACCAGGTCTACATCTACGCGATTCCCTACCTGTGGGCGTTCCCGCCCTACGAGCAGATCTTCGGCACCAGCGCGGTGGTGCCCCGCCACGTGCGGCGGGCGGGCCGCAACACCGTCGACCCGACGATCAAGAACTACCAGTGGGGCGACCTGACCGCGGCCAGCTTCGAAGCCAAGGATCGGGGCGCGCGCACCGCGATCCTGCTGGACTCCGACAGCTGCGTCGCCGAAGGCCCCGGCTTCAACGTCGTCATCGTCAAGGACGGCAAGCTGGCCTCACCGTCGCGCAACGCGCTGCCGGGCATCACCCGAAAGACGGTTTTCGAGATCGCCGACTCGATGGGTGTCGAGGCGACCCTGCGGGACGTCACCAGCCACGAGCTCTACGAGGCCGACGAGATCATGGCGGTCACGACCGCAGGCGGGGTCACCCCCATCAACACGCTCGACGGTGAGGCCATCGGTGCCGGCCAGCCCGGGCCGCTGACGGTGGCGATCCGTGACCGGTTCTGGGCACTGATGGACGAGCCGTCCCCGCTCATCGAGGCCATCGACTACGACTGCTGACGAGGTCGCCGACGGGGCCGGGCGTGACCGGCCCCGTCGGCGACCCTGGGGCAGCGACGCACCGACCCGCTACCGTGGTCTGTTGTGCTCGACTTACACGGTGACCCGGTCGCGCTGACGGCGGCGTTGGTGGACATCCCCAGCGAATCCCGGCACGAGAAGCGCATCGCCGACGAGATCGAGGCCGCGCTGCGCGCCCAGACCACCGGTTTCGAAGTCGTCCGCCACGGCGACGCGGTGCTCGCGCGCACCGACTTCGGCAGGCCGTCGCGGGTGCTGCTGGCCGGCCACGTCGACACCGTGCCCGCCGCCGACAACCTCCCCAGCCGGCTGGTGGACGGGGTGCTGCACGGCTGCGGTACCTCCGACATGAAATCCGGCGACGCTGTCTTCCTGCATCTGGCCGCGACCGTCGTCGACGCCGCCCACGACATCACGCTGGTGATGTACGACTGCGAGGAGATCGAGGCCTCGGCGAACGGGCTGGGTCGCATCGAACGCGAGCTGCCGCAGTGGCTGGACGCCGACGTCGCGATCCTCGGCGAGCCCTCGGGCGGCTTCATCGAGGCCGGCTGCCAGGGCACGCTGCGCGTGATCGTGTCCACGACGGGAACCCGGGCACACTCCGCCCGATCGTGGCTGGGCGACAACGCGATTCACAAACTTGCTCTCGTTCTCGCCCGGCTCAACACCTATCAGGCCCGCGATGTCGACATCGACGGTTGCGTCTACCGCGAGGGGCTGTCGGCGGTCCGCGTGGACGGCGGTGTCGCGGGAAACGTGGTGCCCGACGCAGCCTCGGTGACGGTGAACTTCCGCTTCGCCCCCGATCGCACTGTCGAGGCGGCCTACGACCACGTCCGCGACGTCCTCGACGGACTCGATGTCGACATCGAACTCACCGACTCTGCCGCCGGTGCCCTACCGGGACTGACGAAACCGGCAGCGGCGGCGCTGGTCAACGCCGCGGGAGGGCAGGTCCGGGCCAAGTACGGCTGGACCGATGTGTCCCGCTTCGCGGCGCTGGGAATCCCGGCGGTCAACTACGGCCCCGGCGATCCCAACCTGGCCCATCGGGCCGATGAGCGGGTCGATGCCGCCCAGATCGGCGCCGTCGCCGAGACCCTGCGTCGCTATCTGACGGGTTGACTTAATCGGTTGACGAAGCCGATAACGTGACAACCATGCTGGGAGCAGACGACATCTCCGGGTAGTTCCCCGGAGCTCGCATCCGATCGCCCGTTCGGGCCGATTTCGCGCCCTCGTCTCGGAGCCTTCCCGCATGTCTTCTCTCACCCTGTCCGACGTCTCGCTGCGCTGGGACGACGGCACCCCGTTGTTCACCGAGCTGTCGTTCACGCCCGGCCCGGGACGCACCGGCCTGGTCGCCCGCAACGGCACCGGCAAAAGCGCGCTGCTGCGGCTCATCGCCGGTGAGCTCACACCGTCGAGCGGCTCGATCGTCGTGGATGGCACCGTCGGCTATCTGCCCCAGACCCTTCCGATGCTCGATGACCGCAGCGTGGCCGAGTTGCTCGGCGTGGCGGTGGTGATCGATGCACTCGAGGCGCTGGCCGGCGGTGATCACAGCGAGCAGGTGTTCACCGCGATCGGCGAGGACTGGGACGTCGAGGCGCGGGTTCACGCCCAACTCGACCGCCTCGGCCTGGCCGGGGTGAGCCTGGACCGATCGCTGCGCTCACTGTCCGGCGGTGAGGTGGTCAGCCTCGGACTGGCACGAGAGTTGTTGCGCAACCCCGATATCCTGCTGCTCGACGAACCCACCAACAACCTCGACGCCGCTGCCCGCGAGCGACTCGACGCGGCGCTCGACGACTACACCGGGCTGCTGGTGGTCGTCAGCCACGACCGCGCCCTGCTCGATCGCATGGATCGTATCGCCGATCTGCGCGACGGCCGGATCATCACCTACGGTGGGAATTTCAGTTGTTATCTGACCGCCGTCGACGAGGCTCAGCGGGCCGCCGCCGATGCGGTGCGCAACGCCGAGCAGCACCTGAAACGAGAGAAACGGCAGCGTCAGCAAGCCCGGGAGCGGGCCGACCGCAAGGCCGGCAACGCCCAGCGCACACTCTCCGACGCCGGCCTGCCGAAGATCGTGGCCGGGGCGATGAAACGCCGTGCACAGGAGACCGCCGGCCGCGGTGACGGCGTGCACGCCCGGCGGATCGACGACGCTCGGAACCGACTCGACAATGCTGAGCGGGCGTTGCGCGACGACGACATGCTGGTGCTGGACCTGCCGGACACCGCCGTGCCCGGCGGGCGAACGCTGTTGCACGCCAGTGATGTACGGGTGTCGCGTGGCGGACGGGCGGTGCTCGACGGCGTGGAACTCACGGTGCGGGGGCCGGAGCGGATCGCGCTGACCGGTCCGAACGGCGCCGGCAAGACCACGCTGCTGCGCATCCTGGCGGGGGAGCTCGCCCCCGCAGACGGCCACGTCCACGTTACTGCCGGTCGGGTGGCGTACCTGTCGCAGCGGCTGGACCTGCTCGACGACGACCGCTCGGTCGCCGAGAACCTGGCCGCGGCGGCACCGAGCCTGTCGTTGACGCGGCGGCGGCATCTGCTGGCGCAGTTCCTGTTTCGCGGCAGCAGCGTCGACACCGCCGCCGGGTCATTGTCCGGCGGGGAGCGGCTGCGTGCGACGCTGGCCTGCGTGCTGTTCGCCGAGCCGGCACCACAGCTGCTGCTGCTCGACGAGCCGACCAACAACCTCGATCTGGCCGGCGTGGCGCAGCTCGAGACGGCGCTGGCCGCCTACCGGGGTGCGTTCATCGTCGTCAGTCACGACGCGGTGTTCCTCGACCGGATCGGCGTGCAGCGGGAGGTGCGACTGGCCGGGGGGCGGGTCAGCGTGACTTAGGCGCGCCGGCCTGCGGCAGAGCAACGCCAGTTGCAAGGGTGCGGCGATATCATGTCGTCGTCGTTCGCCAGCGCTGGCACTGCGTGGCCTTGGCTGGATCGCAACGTCCTGCCTAACCGCCGGGTAACTCGAAGGGCGGAAGTCGGTCGCAGCTGGGATTGGTGGGTAGCCCATTGAAGCGGTCGGCGATCCATTGAAGGCCGCGTTCTCCGTCGACGAAGTAGGTGACCAGATGATTCACGGCCACCTTGTTCAGGAACGGCGGCTGCTGGTTGGTCCAGAACTCGACGTCGGCACCTTTCTCGCACCAGTCGGCCGCGAGCTGGCGGGCTCCCACCCAGGGGTTGAGCGGGTCGAATCGGTTGATGTCGATGTTCACCGGCGCGGTGGGTGTGAGTGATCCCAATCGCTGTGAGCCCAGCATCGACCTGACCGGCTCTGCGGCGAACATCTGACGTATATCCTGGTTGAAATATGGTTGGAGATGCCGAAATTGGAACTTCAGGATGACTTCGTCGGCGCACTCGTACCGGGTCTTGTTCAGGAAGTCCAGCCCCCGGGGGGTCAGAGCTTGTTTGAGGACGGGTTCAGCTTCGGGAAAGGCGGCGACGAAGGAGTTCAACGCATAGCCGATGGTCGCGACCATGGCTGAGCCGTCGGCGTAGTCGATGCTGAGCGTGGGATCGGTCATCGGCGCGCCGATCCAAGCCCCGACGACGTCGAGGTCGGGGGCATAGCTGGGCGCCATCTCCACGGCCGCACCGGCCGCGGTGCCGCCGGGACCATAACCCCAGAACGCGACGGGTCCGTCGGGTGTCAGGGATGTTCCGGTCAGGCGCTTGGCTGCGCGTGCGGAGTCGAGGACGGCGTGCGCGGTGGGAATGCGGATGCCTGCGGTAGGGGGGCCATAGGTTCCCGTTCCTTGGTAGTCGGTGATGACGAGGGCGAATCCACGGTCGAGCATCGTCGCGATGAACCCTGCTTCGAAGTAGAAGACGAAGTCGAGGAATCCGCCGTAATGGAAGGTTCCTTCGCTGAGAAGACGCGAGACTGCGCATTGGTCGCCGAGCCCTTGGTGAAAGGGTGCGAAGGCGATGAGGGGCCGTGGACCGCCTCCCGGCCAGGGGTTTTCCGGCTCGATGTAGGTGCCCGATACCGCAACCGGCTGGCCACGGCCGTCCGTGCTTCGGTACATGATCCGTGTTCCGGATCCGGCATACTTGCCGTGGCCGGCAGGGTCGAGCGCAATGCGGGACGTTTCGGTTCGGATGATGTCACCTGCGCGTCCGTCGGGGAGAGGGGTGGGCGGCGTGTAGAAGGGGCGGTACGCGCATTCCGGTTGGTACCCAGTGTTGGCCGGGCAGTCGGGTTCCGCGCGTGACACCGGCGCCGTCATGAACGGAGTGGCGAGTGTGGCCACGATCAACGCCAGCAGTACGAGCGCTGCCGCGCGGGTTCCGCAACAGGGCATGTGCGACCGTTCGGCAGTGGCGTTGACGACATTCATGTCTCGATCGTGAGCCACTTCTCATTACATCGAAAGCTGTTGTGCCGCAGTGCGGAACACCTATTCGCTGCGATGCTTATCGATGCGCGTCGACGACACGATGGGGGGATGGGTCGGCGCGGCACGTGACAGCACGGTGCCGGCAACCGATTCCTGCTTCGCAGTGAAAGGCGCCGCCGAGTCGCTAGCGAATCCTGGTGCGGGCGGACTGGAGCTGCCGGGACGCAACTCGCGAGATATGGACCAGGATATTGGCCGCCGCGGAGAGCGGGGTGCCGCTGTGCGCGCAGATCGACAACGAGGCCACGGGCTGGCCATGCGAGGCAAGGACAGGTGCGGCGACACACCACACCGCCTTGTCGGTGTCACCCAAATCGAACGCCACGGTATCTCTGAGTACCTGGGGGATTCCGGCAGGTCTCAATACTGACCTGTGCGACGCAGGATCGGCTTTGTTGAAAGGCTGCGCACCGCCGGCGGGCGGGAGGGTTGCACCGCGGTGTGTAAGCAGCAACTTACCTGCTGCGGTGGTAGACGCGGGTAGCCGCAAGTGCAGGTTGTTCGGCGTGGCCAGGGTGTGGTGTCCGCGGATGGTGGCGAGAAAGACAATGTCGGCTCCATCGAGCACGCCAAGTTGCACCGTTTGCCTGGTGTGCTCGAACGCCTCGGTGAGGTAGGGCATGAGCTCAGCGCCGAGGGTGGCGTGTTGGTGTTCGAGTGCGCCGCGCGCCAGGGCTTTGAGTGAGCGGCCGATTCGGTAGCCGCGCCCGACCCGCTCCACCATGGCGGCACGTTCGAGAATGGTGAGCTGCCGAAATGCGGTCGATTTGGACAAACCCGATCGTCGCGCGAGTTCACTGACTCCCACTATGCCGTCGGGATCGTGCCTGAACGCCGCCAACAACCCGCATGCCTTCTCGACGGCGGTTCGGCTCTCGGCTTCGACGGGCGCTGTGCCGGTAGCGGTGGCTGCACGCAGTGGGGCTTGACCCGTCACGCTCAGTCTCCTCTCGGCGCTAGGCATTTGGTCGCGTGGTTACGCGATATACGCTCAGCGCAATAACGCACGTGACATCACCAGACGTTGAATCTGGTTTGTGCCCTCGTAGATCTGGGTGATCTTGGCGTCGCGCATCATGCGTTCGACGGGTAAGTCGCGGGTGTAGCCGGCGCCGCCGAACAGCTGGACCGCGTCGGTGGTGACGGACATGGCCACATCTGAAGCGAAGCACTTTGCTGCAGATGAGATGAATCCGAGGTTGCCTTCACGGCGTTCGGCCCGTGCCGCGGAGGTGTAAACCATGAGGCGTGCGGCCTCGACCTGCATGGCCATATCGGCGATCATGAATTCCACGCCCTGAAATCGGGCAATGGGCTTGCCGAATTGCTTGCGCTCCTTCACGTACGCGACCGCCTTGTCCAGTGCGCCCTGCGCGATGCCCACGGCCTGGGCGCCGATGGTGGGGCGGGTATGGTCCAGTGTTTGCAGTGCGGGCTTGAATCCGGTTCCGGGTGCGCCGATGATGCGATCGCCGGGGATCTCACACTGGTCGAAGTGCAGTTCGGCCGTGGGAGAGCCTTTGATGCCGAGCTTGCGCTCGTGGTTGCCGACCGAGAATCCCGGATCGTCCTTGTGAACCATGAATGCCGAGATCCCGTAGGCGCCTCTGTCGGGCTCTGTCACCGCCATGACGGTGTACCAGGTCGATTTGCCGGCATTGGTGATCCATGCCTTGGTGCCGTTGAGTATCCATCCGTGAGCGGTTGGGCGCGCACGCGTGCGCATGGCCGCCGCGTCGGAGCCGGCCTCGCGTTCGGAGAGACCGTAGGACGCCATCTCGCCGCCGGCAATGGCGGGCAGCACCTGGTGCTTCAGTTCGTCGGATCCGTTGAGTATCAACCCCATGGTGCCGAGTTTGTTCACTGCGGGAATGAGGGACGCAGACGCGTCGGCACGTGCGACTTCCTCGATGACGATGCAAGCCGCCACTGAATCCGCCCCCTGCCCGCCGAAGTCGTCGGGCACGTGGATCGCGTTGAAGCCCGAGGTGTTCAGGGCCTTGAGGGCTTCCTCCGGAAAACGTGAGTTTTCGTCGACATCGGCAGCAAAAGGCTCGATGTCCTTGTCTGCCAAGGCGCGAATCGCCTCTCGCAGAGCTTCATGCTCTTCGCGGAGGGCAAAAAGGTCGAATGATTTGTTGGTCAAAGGTGTAACGCCTTTCGTTTAGCTGACGATGGTGTTGGCGTGAACTACGTCGCTGCGACGGTGTTTCGGATGGTGCCGATTCGGTCGACTTCGACCTCGACGACGTCGCCGGGCGCAAGGAAGCGGCCGGAGAAGAAGCCGACTCCCCGGGGGGTTCCGGTGCAGATGACATCGCCGGGCTCCAAGGTGGTGAACGCAGAGAGATAAGAGACGATCTTTGCGATCGAGTGCACGAAGGTGCTTGTGCGGTCGTTCTGCCGTACTTCCCCGTTCACCCGCGTGGTCAGACCGAGGTCGAGGTCTGCCGGATCGAATTCATCGGCGGTGACCAGGCAGGGCCCCATGGGCTTGAAGCTGTCGAAACTCTTCGAAGTCCCGATCGACACGGTGAGGTCGCCACTCATGGCTCGCCCCTGGATGTCGCGGGCCGACACGTCGTTGATGACTGTCAACCCGGCAACATGGGACCAGGCCTGCTCGACCGGGACGTCTTTGGCCGCGCGTCCGATCACCACGGCGACTTCACCCTCGTAGTCGACATACTCGCCTGCGATCCGGGGCAGCGTGATGGGTGCGTACGGCCCTACCGCTGCCGAGCCCGCGACAATCTGGAAGTTCGGTTCCTCGGGTAGTGCGACGTCTCCGCGGGCTTCGCGAACCTCGTCTCCGTGGCTGGGGTAGTTGTAGCCGATGATGAGGATCTTGCCGGGACGTACTACCGGGGCATGGATTTCGACCTCACCTGTGGCAACGGTGGTCTTGACCGGTGCGGCTTCGATGGCCTGCAGGCCCGGGCCTTTGAGTACGGCGCCGATGTCGTTGTACGGCAGTTCGAGCACCGCGATCCGACCTGCTTCACGCTCCGTAGCAATACCCGCGCTGGTGGAATAGACACGCATGCTGTTCCCTTCTGCTGCTGACTCGCCGGTCAGCCGGTGAGTTGGCGGGCGCCGAAGATCTTGTCCAGCGCGAGCGTGAGTTCGACCTCTGGGTCATCGGAGCGAGTTTCGCTACGCCAGCCGATGTGCCCGTCGGGACGGATCAGGATGGCACCGTGCTCACCGATACCGAAGGGATCCTCACCGCCGGTGTCGATATCGCGGCCCATCACCAGCACCTCGTGAGGCACTGCGTTGGCCGCCTGGTGGAAGGCTTCGGCCCACGCCACCCCGTTCGGTCCGGTGATCAAAGTGAACCCTCGGGTGGTGAGATCGAGGGTGGAGATTCTCGCCCCTGCCCGGGTGACCCATCGGTGGGCCGGACGCCCTCCTTCGACGCCGTGGCTGTCCGGGTAGAGCGGTGCGGTCGGCGCGCAGCCGGTCCCATAGGCGTGGCCGATTTCCTGGTCGAGGGATCCGAAGTGATCACGTTGCCGCGGAATGGCTTCGGCCAGACGTGCCCGCTCCGCACGGGCAGCTTCCGGGTCGTCACTTTCGAGCAGCCCGGCGATGGACTCGGTGGTGGGACCCAGCCCACATTCGGCCATCTTGATCGCATTGTTGACGCTGAACTCGGCATTGCTCACAGCGACCGGCTTTCGTTCGCATTCATAGGTCCCAAGAAGTGATTCCGGGGCCCACCCGGTGAGCACCGCGGCCAGCTTCCAGGCAAGGTTGTCAGCGTCGGCGATGCCGGTGTTCATGCCGAGTCCACCGGTAGGGGGGAACTCATGTGCGGCGTCCCCGGCCAGGAAGATGTTGCCGCAGCGGTAGGTGTTGGCGATGCGGGACGCCAGTCGCCATGTGCCGATCGACTGCACATCGACGTCGACGTCGGCGACTCCGATGGCTTTGCGAACCAGATCGGCGCAGCGCTCGAACGTGTAGTCCGCGACTGTCTCGACGTCTGGGTCGTAGCCGAAGTTGAACGTCCACCGCTGTTTTCCATCCATGCCGATCATCCCGCCGGGGGCGGCTGTATTGAGTAACCAGACCAGCAGGGCCGGGTCCTCATCGGTCCAGCGGGTGAGATCCGCGTGGAAGTAGACGTTGATCTGGCGTCCGAACTCGGGAATACCGTCCATGCCGATCGCCAGTTGATCACGCAGCACGCCCGATGCGCCGTGGGCCAGAACGCCATACCGAGCGGTCACACGCTCGGACACACCGTCGCCGGTCCGGAGCTGGACGCGAACCAATTCGCCCATGTCTTGGATATCGGTGACCTCGGCGCCGAATCGGACCTCGGCAATTCCCTGCTCGCGCACGGCTTCGAGCAGGATCTGTTGGACTCGGTCTTGGGCGCAGGAGGTCGTGACAGTCGGTGACACGGAGTCGGTGTGTTCTTGTGACTGGGCGGGAAGGACGATGCGGCCGAACTCTTCTCCGCTGAAGGTGTTCCGCCACACCACGTTTTTCCACTCGGGACCGACGGCTTCGTCGCGGACTTTGTCGGCAAGTCCCCACTCACGCAGTATTTCCATCGTGCGCAGCGTGAGCACGTGTGCTCGCGGGTGGGGGTTGACTCCGTCGAACTTCTCCAACACCAGGCTCGGCACTCCGTGCCGGCCGAGAACATAAGCGGTAGCCAACCCCACCGGCCCGGCACCGACGATGATGACGGGCGTATCGGTGGCCATCACGGGACCTCATTGAGTGCGACCGGCTTGCCGGACTGTTTGACCAGCTCGCTGATCGGTTCGCCGGCGCGCAGCCGCGCATGCAGTTCGTCGGGGTCGAACTCCACCCCGATGGGGTTGGCCGCGAAAGTGCCGGAGTCGAAGAATTCCTTGAGGGCTTCCTCGGTGTCGAAGTTGTCGATTTGCAACTCGATCTGGTTGTTGTCGGGATCGCGATAGTAGATCGACGTGGTGGGTCCGTGGTTGATACACCAGAACGGTGCGATGTCGTCTTGCTTGAGTCGCTGGTAGCTGTCGAGCAGATCGCCGAGTGCTGCATAGGTGAAGGCGACGTGCTCGAGCCCGGAGTGCGTCGGCCCTGGGTGCTCGGTCGTGCCGGCATTGAGGAGTGCCACTCGATGGTGCTCGTCGTCGTACGTGATGAACGCCAGCGCATCGTTGGCGAACACGACGCGCCCGTCCAAGACGCGGACGTACCACTGTGTCATGCGCTTGATATCGCCGGTTCGTAGGACGACGTGGGCAAGTTTGACTGGGGAGACCACTGCGACCGCTTTCTCTCAGTGCGCGCGGGTGCCCGTGCGCTCTCTTAACTGCCAGTTAAGAGAATGTCATGAGAGGTGGGTCACAGTCAATTCTTCATCGGGATTTCCGTGCTCGTGCGGCTGCCGCTGCCGCGAGTGGGTCGATCAGAAGGTCGATCATCTCCGCCATCGGCCGGGCTAACTCTCGAACGCTGACCAGCAGGCCTTCCAACAGGACGTGTGCCGTGTCGGCCAACAGGGCGATGTCGCCGTCCGGAGCCCGGTGCGAGATGGCGGCGATGAGTCGCTGGTCAACCCAATCCATCACCTCGGCGTAGAGCCCAAGCAGCGGCGGCGAGGACGTCATGCGCTCGTAGGCTTCCCGGAACAGCCCCTTGTACGGGTGCATTTCCTCGAGCACGCCGATCAGCTCTCCCCGAGGATCGCCGTGCGATTCGGTGTTTGACAACACCCGGGCCGTCGCTTCCTGGAATATCGCGGCAAAGGCCGCCGCGAACAGATCGTCCTTCGTGGGGAAGTACCAGTGAATCGCCGCCGAGGTGAGGTTGAGCGCTTTGGCGATCGACGTCACCGTGGTGCCCCGATAGCCCGTGTCCGAGAACTGCCGTCGTGCCTCGTCCACGATGAGCGTCCTGCGTTCGGCAAGGGGAACTTCCTGACGGTTCTTGGGCATGCGCCCAGCCTAGGTCGGCCGGCGCGGCCGCCCACACGCAAACCCGAACGGGCGATGGTGAGCGTTCTAATCGGCCCGCTCCCGGTGAGCGGCCCGGTCGCGGGCGAAGGCGACATACCAGTCCACAGCATCAGGGTTGGCCAAAGAGTTGCGCGACACGGTCGTGGTGAGGCTCGATGGCGTCTGCAGGATCCGCTTGACCGGCACTTCGGCCTTCTTGCCCGTGTGTGTGACCGGAACCGCCGGTACCTGGACGATCTCGTCCGGAACGTGACGTGGCGAAGCATGACAGCGGATGGTTGTCCGAATCCGTTCCCGCAGAGAGTCGTCGAGGGCTGCGCCGGGTGCGAGAACGACGAACAGAGGCATGTAGTAATCGCCCGCCGTGTCGGACTCCACGCCCACGACGAGCGCGTCGAGCACTTCGGGGACGCCTTCGAGTGCGGTGTAGATGTCGCTGCTGCCGAATCGCACGCCGGAGCGGTTCAGGGTCGCATCGCTGCGACCGTGAACGACGAATCCGCCGCGCGAGGTCGCCGTGACCCAGTCGCCGTGCGTCCAGACGCCCGGGAACTGTTCGAAATAAGCCGCGCGGTAGCGCGATCCGTCGTCGTCGTTGAGCAAGCGAACCGGCATCGAGGGCATGGGAGATCTGATCACCATCTCGCCGACCTGGTCGACCAGCGGCGTGCCGGCGGGATCCCATGACTTGACAGCCGCGCCGAGAGCCGGCCCCTGAACTTCGCCCAGGTACACCGGGTCAAGCGGATTCAGACCGATGAAGGCGCTGCAGATCTCGGTACCCCCGGACGAGGAGCCGAGGTGAACGCGCTGTTTGACGTTCTCGTGTACCCATTCCCACGTCGAGGTGGGTAGCGGCGATCCCGTCGAGAGGATCTGGGTGAGCGCACTCAGGTCCCACAGGTCGCCGGGTGGCGTGGTCGTCTGCTGCTGCACACGCGTCAGGTACGCGGCGCCGGTGGCGAACTTCGTCGCGCGGGTCCGCGCGAGAATCTCGAACTGGCGATCGACGCGCGGGTATACCGGCGACCCGGCGTAGGTCACCACAGTGGCGCCGCAGGCCATGTTGCACAGCAGCACGTTCCACACCATCCACGAGGTGTTCGCGGCGACGTAGTAGATGTCGTCGACGCCGATGTCATGGTTGAGTGCGCCACTCTTCAGCGCTTCGAGAGTGATTCCCCCATGGCCGTGCACAACCCCCTTCGGCAGGCCGGTTGTCCCGGAGGTGAACAGAATCCACAGCGGGTGGTCGAATCCGAGCCGTTCGTAGTGCGGTGCCGCTGCCTGCGCCGTCAGGGAGCGGAAGTCGAGCCATCCGCGGGTGTCCGGGTCGGGGTCGTCCGTCCCGGCGGCGTCGCCAACCAGGACGCAGTGCTGCACCGAGGGCAGCTGGGAGCGCAACTGATTCAGGTGCGTCATGCACTGAATGTCGCTGCCGCCGAATCGATACCCCGCTGAGCCGATCAGCACCTTGGGCTGGACCTGGGACAGCCGGTCAAGGGTCGCCCGCGGGGCCTGTTCGGGCGAACTGACCGTCCACACCGCGCCGACGGCCGCCGTGGCCAGCAGGGCCACGATGGCTTCGGGAACGTTCGGCAATACCGCCGCCACCGAGTCTCCCGGCCCGACACCCAGGTCACGAAATGCGCTCGCGACGGCGGCTACCTGCGCGGCGAGTTCACCCCAGCTGATGCGCGACTCTTCGTTCGTTTCGGTCAGGGAGATGATGGCCGGCGCGTCGACAAGCACCGGCGTCGACGCGTAGCGCAGCACATTCTCCGCGAAGTTCAGCCGAGCCGAGGGGAACCACTTGGCCCCCGGCATGGTGTCGCCGGCCAGCGCCGGGCCGTCGAAACCGTCACCGATGACATCGAAGTATTCGCGCACCGCCGACCAGAAGGCCGACGGGTCCCCGACCGACCACTCCCATGCCTGTCGGTACGTGGCGGCGCGCACGCCGTTGTGCACGCAGCACCAGCGTAAGAACTGTCCGAGTCGACAGTTTTGCGCCTCTTCAGGGGTGGGGCGCCACATGACCCGTGGATGATCAGCGTTCTGTGATGACGTGAGCACTGGTGTCGTTTGCCTTTCGAGCTGGCAGTCAGGCGCAACGGGTCCAGCGCAGGTGAGCGTCGATCACCACGTGGGCCGAGACCATGCCGAGTTGGTTGGCGGAGATATTGAATGTGTTGCGGTCCAGAGTTGTTCGGCAGTTGAACTGGATTGCGAGGCTGTTCGGCGCCGCCAGCGCGGCAAGGAGCGTCACCTGCTCTGTCACGTTCTTGATCTGCAGGTTTCCCTCGATGGCGGCATTGTCGGACGGTAGGAGACGCAGGTCGGCCACCGTGAAGGTGATGACGGGATACCGCTCGGCGTCGAAGAAGTCCGGCGAGACGAGGTGTCGGTCGCGTTTGGCGATTCCTGTGCTCAGGGACGCTACGTCGATGTCGAGCTGACCGGCGACGCTGCCGTCGTCCCGCCATCGTCCGGTGCCGGCGAACTCCTTGAATCGTCCTCGGACGGGCATCAGTCCCCACAATGATCTGCCCTGGAAGCAGATACTGGATCGGTCCGCGTCGATGCCGTATTCGCCTGGGGTGTAGCGACTGTGGGCGGATTCAGAGACCTCGTTCATGGGGTTCCTTCTGGTCGATTGTCGGGGCCGCAGCACGGTGGAGCTAGGGTGCGGCCGCTGCGACGTCCGCTGTCAGGCGTTCGACGAGTTCGGCTCGCCGGGAATAGTAGGTGTCCAGGGAGCTCAGTTTGATCTGCTCGTATCCCCGTACCCACTCCGGCAACGAGATGAGTTCGAGAATCAGATCGGTGTTCGCCGGGGTGAACAGCGCCGCGGCGGTGTCGGCCGCCTGCAGGTAATCGCTGATCAGAGCGCGTTCGGCACGTCGCACCTCGCCGACTGCGAAGATGTCGAACGCTGTTCCCCGCAGCACGCGCAGCGCGTAGAGAAGCCGGAATGCCGCGGTCGCCCATCGGGCGTCGAGCCTGATCTTGCGATCCAACCCTAGCGCGCGAAACACCGGCGGGTGCAGCAGGAACGAGTATCGCGCTCCGGTGCCGAACTCGTCGCGGATCTGCTGCTCGAGCTGGGGGTCGAGATGAAGGCGCGCGACCTCGTACTCGTCCTTGTAGGCCATCACTTTGTACAGCTGTCGGGCGTACTCCTGCGTCACGATGCAGGACCCCGTCGCTCGCGCTTCGGCCGAGCGCATTCGCTCGACGGCGACTGCGTAGCGATGCGCATAGGCCTTGTTCTGGTAGGCGATGAGTTCAGAGATTTTGCGGCGCAGCATCTTCTGCAGTTCGACACTGCCGGAACTGTCGACGACAGCGGCGATCTCGGCGGCCGCATTTCGACTGTCGCTGCCGGCCCGACCGGTGTCGCGACCAACTCCGCGGGCCCGGTCGACGGCAAACTGCCGTCCCCGTCGGAAGGCTTGCTGGTTGGTCTCGACCTGCACGCCGTTGAGGGTCAGCGCCCACTCGATCGCGTCGGGATCGACAGGCAGCAGGCCGGCCTGAACTGCCACTCCAAGAAGGAAGATGTTGGCGAACTGGTCACCGTCGAACGGTTTAGGCAGCTGCTTTCGGACGTCGACGAAGATGTTCTCCGGCCGGGAGCCGGCCCATTCGATGCGCTCGATCAGGTCTCGTGTCTCTGGATGCTGGGTGTGGATGTCGGTGACCATGGCTCCGGTGGGGGTGACCGAGGTCGAGACCACCGCATAGGTTCGTTCGGGTCCAATGACGTCGAGGTTGCTCTGCGCCGCAGCCACGAGGCTGTCGAACCCGAGGTAGAGGTCACAGCCACCCGCGCCGATTCGGTTGCTCCCGGACCCTCGCGCGGACGAGATCCGCACGTCCGAAACGACCGCACCTCCCTTCTGGGCAAGTCCGATCTGATCGAGCCCGGTGACGTGGAGGCCCATGTGAATGGCCGCGGCGGTGATGACCTGGGCAGCGGTAACGACCCCTGTCCCGCCTACGCCAGTGATGCGCATCGCGAAGTCGTCGGCCCCCACGACGGGAATCGGCGTGGGCAGATCCGATGCCTGCTGCTCGACGGGCGCTTCGCCCGCCGAGGTGCGGGAGTGGCGCGGCCGCACTTCGACGAACGACGGGCAGTCACCCTTGACGCAGGAGAAGTCGAGATTGCACGAAGCCTGGTGGATCTGAGTTTTTCGACCGAATTCGGTGTCGACCGGTTGGACCGACAAGCAGTTGGACTTGTCTCCGCAGTCTCCGCAGCCCTCGCAGACGCGCTCATTGATGACGATCCGCCGCGGCGGTGTCTCGACAAGTCCGCGCTTGCGTTTGCGGCGCAACTCGGTGGCACATTCCTGTTCGTGGATGAGGACGGTGACACCGCCGATCGCAGACAGCTCTTCTTGAGCGACGATGAGATCGTCACGGTGGCGGATGCTGACCCTGCCCGGCAGGCGACGCAAGCGCCCGAAGGCCCGGCGGCTGTCCTTCGGGGCGGCGCTGGTGATGACGACCTTCTTCACACCCTCGGCAAGCAATTCGTCGACCAGCTGCCGAACACCCATCTTGCCGACCGCATCTTGGCCGCCCGTCATGGCAACCGTGTCGTTGTACAGAATCTTGTAGGTGATGTTCGCTCCGCCGGCGATCGCCGCGCGGATCGCGAGCGACCCCGAATGGTGGAAGGTCCCGTCACCGAGGTTCTGGAAGAGGTGCTGCTGGCTGACGAACGGCGACATTCCCGTCCAGGCCGCGCCTTCCCCGCCCATGGCAGATAGCCCGATGCTGCTGCCCACCCGCTCCCGAGGCAGGAACGTGATCAGCCCGTGGCAGCCGATGCCTCCGCCGACCAGCGCGCCGTCCGGCACTCGCGTGGAGCTGTTGTGCGGGCAGCCCGAACAGAAATACGGGGTTCGTTGCAGGAGCGGCAGCATCGTCGGTGCGCGCCGGGTTTGCTGCTGCTGGTCGAGCCACTGCTGGGCGGGCGAGTCGGCGCGATGCCGGACGAGCGCGGCGGCCAGGCGGGGGGCGATGTAGTCCGAGGGCAGATCCGAGTCGGCGCGGAACAATTCCGCGCCATCGGCATTCCGTTTGCCGAACACACGGGGTGCGTTCGGCGTTCCGTAGAGCAGGTCCTTGACCGCGAGTTCGATGAAGGCCTTCTTCTCCTCGATCACCAGGATCTCGGTCAGCCCCCGCGCGAACTCGGACACGATGCCCGGTTCGAGGGGGTGGACCATGCCGAGTTTCAGCACCCGCACGCCACCGGTGGACATCGCGCCCGCGTCGATGCCGATCGTCGAAAGAGCCTCGCGCACTTCCCGATAGGTGCCGCCGGCGCACACCACACCGATGGTCGCATCGGGGTCGCCGACGATCCGGTCAATCTGGTTGGCCGCGGCGTAGCGCCGCGCCAGCTCCATCCGCTGTCGCACCTGGGTGGCCTCGAGCTGACCGAGTGTCGGTTGCAGCATGTGCGCGGTCACCGTGTGTTCGAACTCGTGACCGTCGAAGAGCCGATCCGGATCGACGGGCATGACCCGGTGCGGATCGAGGACCACCTCCTTCGATCCGTCCACCACATTGGTGCCGAGCTTCATCGCGACCCACAAACCGCACGAGCGTGACATCGCGATGGCGTGCAACCCGAGGTCGAGAATGTCCTGGGGATCAGCCGGCACGACGCAGGGCATTGCGAGTTCGGCGATAGCCGGCTCGGAGCTGCTCGGCACCGTCGACGATTTCGCGGTCGAATCATCGCCGACAAGTGCGAGGACGCCGCCCCGGCGATCGGTTCCGCCGAGATTGGCGTGCCGGATGGCGTCGGTTGCCCGGTCCAGGCCGGGCGCCTTGCCGTACCAGATACCGACCACGCCGTCGCCCAGCCGGTCCGCAGACGCCGAGGCGAGCTGGCTGCCCTGCACTGCCGATGCGGCGAGCTCCTCGTTGACCGACGGACTGAACACCACACGATGGTCGGCCAGCCGGGTCGACTGCCGGGTCAGCTGTAGATCGAGACCGGCGAGTGGGGAGCCCTCGTAGCCCGAGATGAAGATGCCCGTGTCGAGTCCGCAGCGCAGATCGAGTCGACGCTGGTCCAGCGGCAGTCGGACCAGAGCCTGCAAACCACTGAGCTGGACGGTGCCGTCCTCCAGGTCGTACCGCTCTTCGAGGGGGCTGGTGTGTCGGCTCGGCGGTGAGGCGTCGCGCGCCGAAGCACTCTGAACTGCGCCCATGTTCTGGTGTAATCCGTTCGTCGACTAGTTCGTGATAACACCCAAGTCTGTGTGAGCTACGACGACGCGGCAATGCACGGATCTTGCAAAAAACGTACTCGGAGGTACCCGTGTCTAGGGAAAATCACGAATCCGGCCCGGAATGGTCCTTCGTGCGTTCGCTGTGCACCCAGCTCATCGATCAACTACCGGCGACCGCGCGCCACCTCACCGACGGCATCCGGTCGGCACTGCCGGCATACGCCGTCGTGCCCCGCCATACGCATACCGCACACGTCGCCGAGCAGCTGCGAATACGACTGACCGCGCTCGCCGAACACCGAGAACTCAGTGCTGCCGAGTTGGCGAAAGCCAGTGACCTCGCTGCCCAACGTGCGTCACAGGGTGTGCCCATCGATGCAGTGATCGCGGCCTACCAGGCGGGTGATCAGGAAATCTGGAATCTCATCGCCGAGCAGGCGACGACGGCGGCAGACGTGGTGCTGCCCGAACTCGGCCGGCTGATGTTCGTCGCGACCAGCCGGACCACCGAGGCGATGGCTCGAGCGCACAGCAGGGTGGCCCGAGAACTCGACGCAGGCAGAATCACGTTGGCCCATCAGTTCGTCCAGCTGCTCGAGGACCCCGAGACCCACCCGGAAGCCACTCTGGTCGCCGCCAAGCTCGGCTTCGACCCGTCGGGCACCTTCGTCGCGTGCGACTGGCGCCCGCCCGAGCACAGTTCGCCCGACGTGACGTACGAGTCGGTCACTGCCCTCGCGTCAGCCCAAATCACCGTCGTCGCACGGGCGGCCGGCGACGGACGCTTCGAACTTCTCGCCCAACCCCCAGACCCGGAGTCCTGGACCCGTCTCGCCGAACAGGAACTGACCGACGGCCGACTCGGAATAGGCATGGCACGACGCGGCATCGCCGGCGCCCACGCAAGCCTCACCGACGCACATCTGGCCCTGGGAAGCACGACCGGCGTCGATACTGCCGCGAGGTTCGCCGACACCTGGCTGGAGGCATTGGTGATCGCCGGAAGCGACAGACTCCATGATCTTCTCGAACCTGCGGTCAAGGCCTCTCGCGCTCACCCGCATCTGGCCGAGACCGTCCGGTCCTTCGCCTCGGCGGACATGTCCATTGCCAAGACCGCGAAGTCCGTTCACCTGCATGCCAACACCGTCACGTACCGGCTCGACCGGTGGGCGGACCTCACCGGCATGAATCCTCGCACGGTGCGGGGTCTGTCGCACTCACTCATTGCCTGCCAACTCGGCGAGCGCAGCAGTTGACGCTGCCCGCAAGCCACCTTCAGGGCGGGAAAGGGTGGCTAGTTCTCCCGCCGGGTGCCCTCGTCGCCGGCCTGATCCCCGGCCCCCACCGGTGCGGTCCCGGTGCCCGGCGCCGCGCCGGACTGAGCCTCCTCGGCAGGCTCGTCGGCATCCCTGTCGGACCGCTGGGAGTCCCCGGTCCCCGCCGTCCCCGCCGTCCCCGGCGTCCCCGCCGACTGCGCGATCTGCTGAACACCCTGCATGACCTGCTGGGGGAGCTGCTGCAGCGGCTGCCCGAGCGCAGCCAGCGGCGCCCCGAGCTGCTGGCTCACCTGGCCGAGCTGCCCGAGTTGGCCGACCACCTGTCCGACCGCCTCGCTGCCCGCACCCGACGACACGGCCGCCCCGCCGGTCGCCGCGGACCCGCCGACCCCGGCCGGTCCACCGTCGGCGATCGCGGCGGCGGCGGCCTTTATGGCGGCGGCGCCGCGCTGGTCACCGTGTTCGTACGCCACGGCCGCCTGCTGCAGGAGTTCCGAGATCCGGGCGCCGCTGTCCTGGGTGGCCGTCATGGTGCCCGAGCGGCTACCGAGTGCGGCTTGGAGTGCCGTCTGCACCGCATACGCGATGGTGCCGTGTGAGGTCGCGACGGCGGCCGACCCCGGGGCTGCCGCATTCAGCGACCCCAACCCGGTCGCCACGCCGGTGTGGATTTCCGAGAGGGAACGCACACCGTCGGTGTCCACCGACAACGGCTCGACCATCACTTGCCTCCCAATGCCTGCTCCGCACCGATTCTAGGGCCGCCGGGGGTGGCGCCCGATCACCAAATCGATCGTCACGACCCGTTGATCTCCGCAAGCGCTTCCCGGCCGAACGCGCAATCCAGCTCACCGGTCAGCCGGGCCAGCGTCTCACCGGCCCGCGCATCCCCGAGTCGCGCGCCGACATGGGCGGACCGCAACGCCACCGCGGTCTGCCCGCCTCGCTCCGCGGCCTTGACCGCGGCTCTGGCCGCCTCGACGGCGCCGTGCGTGTCGTGCTGCGCGGCCAATGTGGCGGCGCGGGCCAGGCTCAGTTCCGGGGCGAAGAGCATCGACTTGAGGCCGTGCCGTGCCTCCGCGCGCGCCAGCGCCTTGCCCGCGTCGGCCGGCCTGTCGAGTCGGCCCAGCGCCTGCGCAAGCAGCATCCAGGCCAGCGGACCCCACGAGTATCCAGTCGGTGCCAGCGTGGTCGCGGCGTCCCGCAACAGCGAGACCGCTTCTGTGAGTTCACCTCTGGCGAGCAGGACGTCAGCGGTGAGGACCTCGCCGATCGCGCGGCCGGGCTGTCTGCGCTGAGCGAACTCGGTGAGCCGCTGTGCCAGCGTCAGCGCGCGATCCGGCTGGCCGGTCATCACCAGCGCGGTCGTCTGGCCGAACCCGCTGGTGAAGCGCAGCAGGCCCGGTTGGCCCGCCGAGACGGCACGCTCGGCGAGGGCGTCCACATCGCCGAACCGGCCCGTGCGTGCCGCGCACAGCGCCGCCGCCGACGCCGCCCAGCCGACCGCGGTCTCGTCGGCGTCGGGGGATCCCAGCACCTGCTCGGCCACGTCACGGGCCCGGTCGAGGTTGCCCGCATTCATCGCGAATGTCGCCGACAGCGCGTCCACCGCGGTGCGGGCCGCCGGGTCGTCCACCTTCGAGCGGATGGACTGCAGGAACGCGGTCGCCCGCGCGGGTTCCGACAGCATCCAGAACTGGTTGGCCGCGGTGGGCAGCGCCCACGCGATCAGTTCGTCGTCGCTCAGCGACGCGGGATCCAGGCCGGCGAGCACCGCGTCGGCCTCCCGTCCGCGGCCCTGCCACGCCAGCGCGTAGCCGGCGGTCAGCCGGGCGTCGAGGTCGTGCCCGCCGCCCAGCCCCGCCCGCGCGAGGCGCTCGCTGAGTTCCAGGTCGCCGAGCCGCAGCGCCTCGCGGGCAGCCCCGCACAGGTCGGGCGCCGGCAGCGGACTGTCGCTGCCGACCGACAGCGCGGCCACCCGCAGCCGGCCCACCACGCCGCGCGGCCCCGATGACGACAAGCGGTCCACCACCGCCGACCGCAGGCGTCGCAGGTCCGGGCCGCCGAGCCGGTCGCGCACCGAGTCGACGAACAGCGGGTGCGCGG
>CAXEZH010000225.1:0-14339 GCA_964000695.1 uncultured Mycolicibacterium sp.
AGATCGCCGCGTTGTTGACCAGGTAGTCGATGCCGCCGAACTCCGAGAGCGTCTGGGCCGCCATGTCTTTGGCGGAATCGGGATCCGAGACGTCGACCCGGACCGCCAGGGCCGTACCGCCCTCACCCTTGATCCCGTCGACGACCTTCTGCGCCCCCTCGGTGTTGATGTCGGCGACGACCACCGCTGCGCCTTCTCGTGCCAACGCCTCGGCGTAGGCCTGGCCGATACCGCCGCCCGCCCCGGTGACGATCGCCACCTTTTCGTTGAACTGGTCTCCGTAAAGTCCCACGGGTGCCTTCCCTTTCGAGTTCGATCCCTATCGGGTTCGAGCGGAGTTACTGCGCTGCTGTGGCGATGGCCTTGATCTCGAGGTATTCCTCGAAGCCGGCCAAGCCCATCTCCCTGCCGATGCCGGACTGCTTGTAGCCGCCGAACGGCATGTCAGCCGAGTACCAGACGCCGCCGTTGACGTTGACGGTGCCGACGCGCATCCGGGCGGCTATGCCGGCGGCCCGGTCTGCATCGGCCGAGAACACCGTGCCCGACAGCCCGTACGGCGAGTCGTTGGCGATGCGTACGGCGTCGTCGTCACCGTCGTGGGCGATGACGGTCAGCACCGGACCGAAGATCTCCTCCCGCGCCACCTTCGCGGTGTTGTCCAGCCCGGCGATCACCGTCGGCTCGATGAAGAAACCGGTGTCCCGGCTCGCGGGACGCCCTCCGCCGCAGGCGAACCGGCCACCCTCGGCGCTCGCCGAATCCAGGTAACCCTGCACCCGGTCGCGTTGGCGCTCTGAGATCAGCGGGCCGCAGATCGTGCCCGGGTCGTTCGGGTCCCCGGGCTCGAGACCACCCATGGTGGCGGCGGCCGCTTCCACGGCCTTGTCGTACCGGTTCCGCGGTACCACCAGGCGGGTGGTGATCGCGCAGCCCTGGCCGGCATGCATCGACGCAGTGAAGGCCGCCATCGAGCACGCTCCGGCGAGGTCGGCGTCGTCGAGCACGAGGAACGCCGACTTGCCGCCGAGTTCGAGGAACACCTTCTTCAACGTCGCCGCGCCGTCGGCCATCACCGCCCGGCCGGTGTTGGTCGACCCGGTGAACGACACCATGTCGACCCTGGGGTCCTTCGAGAGCAGTGCACCGACGCTGTGGTCACTGGCGGTGATGATGTTGACGACACCCGCCGGGAAGTCGGTGTGCTCGGTGACCAGTTCGCCGAGCACTGCCGCAGCCCATGGCGTGTCCGGAGCAGGCTTGAGCACCAACGTGTTTCCCGCCGCCAGTGCGGGACCTATCTTGGCGAGGTTGATCTGGTGCGGGAAGTTCCACGGCGTGATGGCCCCGACGACACCGACGGCTTCGCGGGCGATGGTGCGGCGGGTCTTGATGCCCATCGGTGACGCGATCCCGAGGTCGCTACTCCACTGGTAGGACTCAGCGGTGTCGGCGCAGAAGCTCAGGTCCTCGACCGGACCCTCGAGCTGCGCGGCCGAGGTCAGCATCCGGGGCGCGCCGACCTCGGCGATGGTCAGCTCCCGAAGGTCCTCGATGTGGTCACGCATGGCCTGCTGCAGCTGACGCACGCAGCGTACCCGCAGCTCGGTGTTCGTCGACCAGTCCGTGTCGTCGAACGCCCGCCGCGCCGCCGCGATGGCCGCACCCATGTCCTCGGTGCTCGCATCGGCCGCAACGCCCAGCGTTTCCTCGGTGGCGGGGTTGGCCGTGGGGAAGGTGCCCGCACTGCCGGTGACGAGCTTGCCGTCGATGAGCAGCCGGCTCTCGCGATCGGCCAGGATTGCCATCCCACCTCCTGTGTCGTGAATCTGGACAACTGTCCGAGATCGTCGTTTCGAACGATAGCCCCAGACCATCGGACGAATCAAGGTCGGACGTGACGCAAACTCGCCACACGCCGTTCAACTGCAGATTCATCCGTACACTTGCCGGATGGCGACAGTGTCCGATAGCTTGGACAAGTGTCCAGTGATGCTGTTGCTGCGCTCACAGATTCGACGCAGGGACCACCGCGCAACCGGCGGCAGGAAGAAACGTTCCGCAAGGTGCTCTCCGCCGGGATCGAGATGCTGCGCGAATCGTCCTACGCCGACCTGACGGTGCGCGCCGTGGCAGCTCGGGCGAAAGTGGCCCCGGCGACGGCGTATACGTACTTCTCGTCGAAGAACCACCTCATCGCCGAGGTCTACCTCGACCTCATCCGCAAGGTCGACTACTTCACGGATGTCAACGACACGAGAAGCAGCCGGGTCGAGAAGACCCTGCGGGCGATGGCGCTGACGGTCGCCGACGAACCGGAGGTCGCCGCGGCGTGCACGACGGCACTGTTGTCCGGCAATGACGCAGCGGTACGCGCGGTCCGGGAGCGCATCGGCGGCGAGATCCACCGCCGCATCCGGGCCGCGGTCGGCCCGGACCCGGACCCGCGAACCCTGGCCGCGTTGGAGATGACGTTCTTCGGTGCGCTGGTCAATGCCGGAAGCGGCGCATTCACCTACCACCAGATCGCCGATCGCCTGAGCTACGTGGTCGGTCTCATCGTCGGAGACGATAAATGAAACCCGTCGTCGGAGACGACAAATGAAACCGAGCGTCGGAGACGAGAAATGACATTGAGCGACGTGAAACTGGACCCGTACGACTACGACTTCCACGAGGATCCGTACCCGTACTACCAGCGGCTGCGCGACGAGGCGCCGCTGTACCGCAACGAGGAGCTGGGGTTCTGGGCGCTCTCGCGGCACCAGGACGTGTTGCAGGGGTTCCGCAACAGCACCACGTTGTCGAACAAGTTCGGCGTCTCACTGGATCCTGCGTCGCGCGGTCCGCACGCGTCGAAGACGATGTCCTTCCTGGCCATGGATGATCCGGACCATCTGCGGCTGCGCACGCTCGTGTCCAAGGGGTTCACGCCGCGGCGCATCCGCGAGCTGGAGCCGCGGGTGACCGAGATCGCGACCCGCCACCTCGACGCGATGTTGGAGAAGGTCCGCAGCAGCGACACCGCCGGCACAGTCGACTTCGTCGACGAGTTCGCCGGCAAGCTGCCCATGGACGTCATCTCCGAGCTGATGGGCGTGCCGGAGGCCGACCGGGTACAGGTCCGGGCGTGGGCCGACGGAGTGATGCACCGCGAGGAGGGCGTCACCGACGTGCCCGCGGCGGCGGTGGAAGCGTCACTGAACCTGATCGTCTACTACCAGTCGATGGTGGCCGAACGGCGCAAGAAGCTGACCGATGACCTGACCTCAGCATTGTTGGAGGCCGAGATCGACGGTGACCGCCTCACCGACGACGAGATCCTCGGGTTCATGTTCCTGATGGTGATTGCGGGAAACGAGACGACCACCAAACTCCTTGCCAACGCGGCTTTCTGGGGTCACCACAACCCCGACCAGCTCACCGCTGTCTACGACGACCTGGACCGCGTCCCGCTGTGGGTCGAGGAGACCCTGCGTTACGACACGTCCAGCCAGATCCTTGCCCGGACCGTGGCCGGCGGACTGACGCTGTATGACACCACCATCCCGGATGGCGACGTCCTGCTGCTGTTGCCCGGTTCTGCGCACCGCGACGAGCGGGCGTTCGAGAACCCCGACGACTACGTGGTCGGACGGGAGATCGGCTCGAAGCTGATGAGTTTCGGTAGCGGGGCCCACTTCTGTCTCGGCGCGCACCTGGCCCGGATGGAGGCCCGGGTGGCGCTGGCCGAGTTGTTCAAGCGAATCAGCGGATACGAGGTGGACGAGGCCAACGCCGTCCGCGTTCACTCCAGCAACGTCCGTGGGTTCGCACACCTTCCCATCGCTGTCCAGCTTCGCTGAAAGGTACTGGCAATGCCCCGTTTTGACCCGCTGCCCGACCGCCGGCCCGCGCTGGTGGCCGGAGCCTCGTCCGGCATCGGTGCCGCAACCGCGATCGACCTCGCAGCCCGCGGCTTCCCGGTTGCACTGGGTGCCCGCCGGGTGGAGAAGTGCCAGGAGATCGTCCAGACAATCCGCGCCGACGGCGGCGAGGCCGTCGCGGTCCATCTCGATGTCACCGACCCCGACTCGGTGAAGGCGTGCGTCGAACAGACCACCGCCGAGCTGGGCGACATCGAGGTGCTTGTCGCCGGGGCCGGCGACACCTACTTCGGCAAGCTGGATGCGATCAGCACCGAGCAGTTCGAGTCACAGATACAGATCCACCTGATCGGCGCAAACCGGGTTGCCACCGCGGTGCTGCCCGGCATGATCGAACGCCAGCGCGGAGACCTGATCTTCGTCGGCTCGGACGTGGCGTTGCGCCAGCGCCCGCACATGGGCGCCTACGGTGCGGCCAAGGCAGCGCTGGTCGCGATGGTCAACAACCTGCAGATGGAGCTGGAAGGCACCGGGGTGCGCGCGTCGATCGTGCATCCTGGCCCGACGAAGACCGGGATGGGCTGGAGCCTGCCCGCCGAGCTCATCGGGCCCGCTCTCGAGGACTGGGCCAAGTGGGGCCAGGCCCGGCACGACTACTTCCTGCGCGCCTCGGATCTGGCGCGTGCCATCACCTTCGTCGCCGAAACCCCGCGCGGCGGCTTCATCGCCAACATGGAGCTGCAGCCCGAGGCGCCGCTGACCACGACGACGGACCGTCAGAAGCTCAAGCTCGAAGAGGGAGCACAAGACTCGTGACCACTGCAGTAGTTCCCCGCGTCTCCGGTGGGGAAGACGAAGAGCACGGGCACCTGGAAGAGTTCCGCACCGATCCGATCGGGCTGATGAAGCGTCTTCGCGAGGAGTGCGGGGACGTCGGCTGGTTCCAACTCGCCGGCAAGCAGGTCGTGATGCTCTCCGGCGCCGAAGCCAACGAGTTCTTCTTCCGCTCCAGCGACAGCGATCTCAACCAGGCTGAGGCCTACCCGTTCATGACGCCGATCTTCGGCGAGGGTGTGGTGTTCGACGCCGATCCGGAGCGCCGGGCGGAGATGCTGCACAACTCGGCGCTGCGCGGTGAGCAGATGAAGGGCCACGCCGCGACGATCGAGAACGAGGTCAAGCGGATGATCGCCGACTGGGGCGACACCGGCGAGATCGACCTCCTGGAGTTCTTCGCCGAGCTGACGATCTACACCTCGACGGCGTGCCTGATCGGGCTGAAGTTCCGCAATCAGCTCGACTCGCGCTTCGCCAACTACTACCACCTGCTCGAACGCGGCACCGATCCGCTGTGTTACGTCGACCCGTACCTGCCGATCGAGAGCTTCCGCATCCGAGATGAAGCCCGCGCCGGACTGGTCGAGCTCGTGCAGGGTGTGATGGACGGCCGGATCGCCAACCCGCCCAAGGACAAATCCGAGCGGGACATGCTCGACGTGCTGGTCTCGATCAAGGACGACGAGGGCAATCCCCGCTTCTCGGCCAACGAGATCACCGGCATGTTCATCTCACTGATGTTCGCCGGCCACCACACCAGCTCGGGGACGTCGAGCTGGACGCTGATCGAACTGTTGCGGCACCCCGACTACTACGCCCAGGTGCAGCAGGAACTCGACGACCTCTACGCCGACGGCCAGGAGGTGAGTTTCCATGCGCTGCGCCAGATCCCGAAGCTCGACAACGCACTCAAGGAGACCCTGCGCCTGCACCCGCCGCTGATCATCCTCATGAGGGTGGCCCAGGACGAGTTCGAGGTGGCCGGACGCCCCATCCACAAAGGGCAGATGGTGGCCGCCTCGCCGGCCATCTCCAACCGGATACCCGAGGACTTCCCCGACCCGGACAGCTTCGATCCGGACCGCTACAACAAGCCACGCCAGGAAGACCTGATCAACCGGTGGACGTGGATCCCCTTCGGGGCGGGCAAACACCGCTGTGTGGGTGCGGCGTTCGCGCAGATGCAGATCAAGGCGATCTTCTCGGTTCTGTTGCGCGAATACGAGTTCGAGATGGCCCAACCCGCCGACTCCTACCGCAACGACCATTCCAAGATGGTGGTGCAGCTCGCACGACCGGCCAAGGTCCGCTATCGCAGGCGAGTCAGGGACTGAGCCGATGGGCTGCTACCGAGTGGTTCTCGACGAGGACCTGTGCCAGGGACACGCCATGTGTGAGCTCGAGGCACCGGAGGTGTTCCAGGTACCCAAGCGTGGTGTCGTCGAGATCGTCGATCCCGAGCCCGCCGACGAGCTCCGCGATGCCGTGGAGACGGCCGTCGAGATGTGTCCGACCCGCGCACTTTCCATCGAAGAAAAGGAGTGAGAATGGCATCACGCGAGCAATTGGAGGACTGGGTCGAGCGGTGGTTGCAGGCCAACCGCGACGCCGAAGCGGCCGGTGACTGGAAGCCCCTGGCGGACTTCTACACCGACGACGCGACCTACGGCTGGAACATCGGCCCGAAGGAAGACGTCATGTGCGTCAACAAGGACGAGATCCGCGACGTCGCGCTCGGTCTGGAGATGGAGGGCCTGGAGAACTGGGTCTACGAGTACCAGAAGGTCCTGATCGACGAGAAGCAGAACGAGATCGTGGGCTTCTGGAAGCAGATCGCCCACAAGTCCGACGGGACCCGCGACGAGATCTACGGCATCGGCGGTAGCTGGTTCCGGTTGAACGACCAGTTGCTGATCGAGTGGCAGCGCGACTTCTTCGACTTCGGTCACGTGCAGAAGGCGTTCATGAAGTTGATCGAGTCCGGTGACCTCACACCGACGATGCAGAAGCGCATCGAGCGGTCGCTCGCCGGGGAGAAGTTGCCCGGTTACTACCCCCTGGGCGAGGCCCCCGTCCCGATTTGGTGAGCACACCACCAAGCAGTTGCTTGGGGGCGTTGTGATGTGGCTAACTAGAGCCTCTAGTCTGGAACCAAGAGCTCTAGCCGAAAGCAGGAGATATGAAGACCAAAGGCGCTCTGATCTGGGAGTTCAACCAGCCTTGGACCATCCAGGAGATCGAGATCGGCGACCCCGTCAAGGACGAGGTCAAGATCCAGATGGAAGCCGCGGGCATGTGCCACTCGGACCATCACCTGGTCACCGGCGACATCCCGATGGCCGGCTTCCCGGTGCTCGGAGGCCATGAGGGCGCCGGGATCGTCACCGAGGTGGGCCCGGGCGTCGAGGGCCTCGAGCCGGGCGACCACGTGGTGCTGTCGTTCATCCCGTCGTGCGGCTCGTGCCCGTCGTGCCAGGCCGGGATGCGCAACCTGTGCGACCTGGGCGCGATGCTGCTGCAGGGCACAGCGGTCTCCGACAACACCCACCGCATCCACGCCACCGACGGCACGCCGGTCATCCCGATGACGCTGCTGGGCACCTTCAGCCCGTACATGGTCGTGCACAAGAGCTCGGTCGTGAAGATCGACCCGTCCATCCCGTTCGAGGTGGCCTGCCTGGTCGGCTGCGGCGTGACCACCGGCTACGGTTCGGCGGTGCGCAGCGCCGACGTGCGCCCGGGCGATGACGTCGTCATCGCCGGCATCGGCGGGGTCGGCATGGGCGCGCTGCAAGGTGCGCTGAACGCCGGCGCACGCAACGTCTTCGCCGTCGACCCGGTCGAATGGAAGCGTGATCAGGCACTGAAGTTCGGCGCCACCCACGCCTACCCCGACATCGTCAGCGCGATGATGGGCGTCGCCGAGATCACCGAGGGCCGGATGGCGTCCAAGACCATCATCACCACCGGTGAGCTCAAGGGCGAGGAGATCGACAACTACCTCAACATCACCGCCAAGGGCGGTACCTGCGTGGTCACGGCGGTCGCCAACATGGCGAGCTCCGATGTCACGCTGAACCTGTCCATGCTGACGCTGCTGCAGAAGAACCTGCAGGGCACCATCTTCGGTGGCGGCAACCCACACTTCGACATTCCGCAGCTGCTGTCGATGTACAAGGCGGGCCGGCTGAACCTCGACGACATGGTGACCCGCCAGTACAAGCTCGAGCAGATCAACGACGGATACCGGGACATGCTGGAGGGCAAGAACATCCGCGGCGTCATCCGCTACACCGACGCCGACCGGTAGGCCCTCCGATGACCGAGACCGCTACCCAGTCACCCGTCGTCGCGGCGTCGCAGGGGTCGTGGCGCTGCGTGCAGACCGACGACAAGGACGGCTGGCTGGCCCTGATGGCCGATGACGTCGTTCTCGAGGATCCGATCGGCGAGGCAGTCACGAACCCGGACGGCACCGGGGTGCGAGGCAAGGCCGCGGTGGCGGAGTTCTATGACACCAACATCGGGCCCAACCAGCTGCGCATCACCTGCGAAGAGACGTTTCCGTCCAGCAGCTCCACCGAGATCGCCTACATCCTGGTGCTCGAGACGACCTTCCCGAACGGGTTCGTCGCCACGGTGAGGGGTGTGTTCACCTACCGGGTGAACGACGCCGGTCTGATCACGAACCTGCGCGGCTACTGGAACATGGACGCGATGACGTTCACCCAACCGGAGGGTGCGGATTAGCGGGCTGCTGTCGGGCCGCGGCGCCGTCGTCGTCGGCGGCACCCGCGGCGTCGGGCTGGCGGTGGCCGAACTGCTCGCGTCCCTGGGCGCGGGCGTCGTCGTCAACGGGCGCGACGACACGGCGGCCGACGATGCCGCGCGCCGCATCCCCGGTGCGGTCGCGCTGGCCGGCTCCCCCGCCGAACCGTCCGTCGCGGACGCTCTCATCGCCACATGTGTCGGCGAGTTCGACGGCATCGACATCCTGATCAACTGCGCCGGTACGGCCGAACCACCCGGCTCGTCGATCCTGAACATCACCGGTGCCGAGTTCCGCGAGCTGCTGGATGCGCATCTGGGCACCACGTTCGAGACGTGCCGCGCCGCGGCACCTCGGATGGTCGCGCAGGGACGCGGCGCGATCGTCAACACCAGTTCGTTCGCGTTCCTCGGCGACTACGGCGGGACGGGCTACCCGGCGGGCAAAGGCGCGGTCAACAGCCTGACGCTGGCGATCGCAGCGGAACTGAAGGAACACCGGGTGCGGGCCAACGTGGTGTGCCCGGGTGCGAAGACCCGGTTGTCCAGCGGGGCGCAGTACGAGGAACACATCACCGCGCTGAACCAGCGCGGCCTGCTCGACGACGTCAGCTTCGCCGGAGCCATGGATGCGGGTCCGCCCGAATACGTCGCCCCGACGTATGCCTATCTGGCCAGCGATCTGGCCGAGGACATCAGCGGCCACATCTTCATCGCCGCAGGAGGATTCGTCGGGCAGTTCGCGCGCCAGACGCCGGGCATCGTCGCCTACCGCGATCACCACGACTCACCGCCGTGGACCGTGCAGGAGATCGCGGCGCAGATCAGACCGTAGGCAACCGGTGATCCCGGAACTGCTTGCGCAGCTCCAGTTTGAGCACCTTTCCGGTCGCGGTGTGGGGCAGCTCGTCGAGGAACACCACGTCGTCGGGTAGCCACCACTTGGCGACCTGTCCGGCGAGATGCTCCAGGATGTCATCCCTGGAAGGGCTCTTCCCCTCGCGGGCGACGACCAGCAGAAGCGGGCGCTCCTGCCACTTGGGGTGTGGGACGGCGATGACCGCCGCCTCGGCGACGTCGGGATGTCCCATCGCCGCGTTCTCCAGATCGATCGAACTGACCCATTCGCCACCGGACTTGATGACGTCCTTGGTGCGGTCCACCAGCTGCAGGTACCCGTCGGCGTCGATGGTGGCGATGTCCCCGGTGGGGAAGAACCCCTCGTTGTCGAGCTTGTCGCCGCCCTCGCCTTTGAAATAGCCACTGGCGATCCAGGGTCCGCGCACCCAGACCTCACCGAAAGCCACACCGTCCCAGGGCAATCGGTGTCCGTCCTCGTCGACGATCTTGAGTTCGACCCCGAATACGCCGCGGCCCTGCTTGAGTTTGACCTTCTGCTGTTCCCCGACCGACAGGCCCGCATGTTTGGGCAGCAGCCGGCCGACGACGCAGATCGGGCTGGTCTCGGTCATCCCCCAGCCCTGTCCGCCCTCGGCCCCGAGGTCGCGCTCGATGCGCTCGAGCATCGACTGCGACAGCGCGGAGCCACCGATGCCGGCCCACTCCAGAACCAGTTCGCTCGGGTCGATCTCGGGGTGCTGGTCGAGGTAGCCGAACAGCATCAGCCACACCGTCGGAACACCCTGCATGATCGTGACGCGCTCGTCTCTCATCAACTGGTAGACGCTCTCGCCGTCCAGATGTGGGCCCGGCAGCACCAGCTTGGCGCCGACCATCGCCGCGGAATACGGGGTGCCCCAGGCGTTGGCGTGGAACATCGGGACCACCAGCAGCAGCGTCGCGCCGCTGTGGATGTCGAAGGTGTCCCGCGACAGCGACAGCATCGCGTGCAGCACCGTCGACCGATGGGAGTACAGCACGCCTTTGGGGTTTCCGGTGGTGCCGGAGGTGTAGCACAGCGAAGACGCACTGCGCTCGTCGAATTCGGGCCACTCGTAGTCGATGGACTGGGCGGCGATGAGCTCGTCGAAGCACAGCAGTCGCTCGGCGGGGATGCCGGGCAGGTCGGGCATGTGCTCGCGGTCGGTCATGACGACGTAGTGCTCGACAGTCTCCAGCTCGGGCACCAGCGCAGCGACCAGAGCCGCGAAGGTGACGTCGAAGAACAGCACCCGGTCTTCGGCATGGTTGATGATGTAGACGATCTGCTCGGCGAAGAGCCTCGGGTTGACGGTGTGCATCACCGCGCCGGAACCCGACACCCCGTAATAGAGCGCGAGGTGACGGTCGCTGTTCCAGGCCAGCGTGGCCACCCGGTCCGCCGGCTCGATGCCCAGCTGGGCCAGCGCGTTGGCCACCTGCTTGGACTGGTCCCTGACCTGAGACCAGGTGGTCCGCCGGATCGGCCCCTCGGGCAGGCGCGAGACGATCTCGGTGTCGGCGTGACATGCCGCGGCGTGCTCGATCAACGAGGAGATGAGCAGCGGGCGGTCCTGCATCAGTCCCAGCATGCGGTCAGGCTAGCCAGCACGGGCCGGGCATCGTCGCGCTTCGCCGGTTTCCCCAGGCCGCACCTGTTCAGGTCGACGGGCGGTTGCGCCAGCGGCTCTGATACGCCGCCTGCACCGCCGAGGCGGGTCGGCGCCTCGGCATCATCGCCTGTTCGCGCTTGATCACCGACCGCATGGTCAGCGCGGTCAGCACCACCATGACAGCCGCGGGGACGGCGGACAACGGTGAAGCCAGCAGTAGTTCGCTCAGTTCATTGGCATCCATGTGAGGTGTTCGTAGCCGGCATCGGGTGGGATGGGTCACACCCCACTTTTTCCTGCGCCGCCGCTCCTGGAATGCTCGTGGGATGGCCAGCATCTTCACCAAGATCATCAACGGCGAGATCCCGGGTCGGTTCGTCTACGAGAGCGACGACGTCGTCGCGTTCCTGACGATCGAGCCGATGACCCAGGGCCACACCCTGGTGGTCCCGCGCGCCGAGATCGATCAATGGCAGAACATCGAACCGGCGGCCTTCGCCCGGGTGATGGAGGTATCCCAGCTCATCGGCAAGGCGGTGTGCAGCGCGTTCGACGCCGAGCGGGCCGGGGTCATCATCGCCGGCCTGGAAGTGCCGCACCTCCATGTGCACGTGTTCCCGGCTCGTGAGCTGTCGGACTTCGGCTTCGCCAACGTCGACCGCAATCCGTCGCCGGAGTCCCTCGACGAGGCGCAGGCCAAGATCAAGGCCGCGCTGGCTGACCTGGGCTGAGTACCGCCGCCTCGGCGATCCGGGGCAGGCTCACGCGGAATCGGCAGCCCTGTCCGGGTGAGGTGGCCACCGCGACGCGCCCGCCGTGCGCGTAGACGAGCGAATCCACGATGGACAAGCCGAGACCGGTGCCGCCGCTGGCCCGGGTCCGCGACGAGTCGGCGCGGTAGAACCGCTCGAACACCCGTTGAGCGTCTTCGGTCGACATGCCGGGGCCTTGATCGCACACCTCGATGACCGCGTCGGGTCCGTCGGTGCCCACCCGCACGGTCACCCCGGCCGTCTCGGGCGTGTGCTGCAGCGCGTTGGCCATCAAATTGCTCAACACCTGCCGCAGCCGGGCCTCGTCGCCGAGCACTTCGGGTGTCCCGGGGCCGTCGAACACCTCCATCCGGATACGCCGCTGCGGGGCGATGGACTGCGCGTCGTGGACGGCGTCGCTGGCCAGCGCAAGCAGGTCCACCCGGTGATGTTCCAGTGGGCGTTGCGCGTCGAGTCGGGCCAGCAGCAGAAGGTCCTCGACCAGCAGCCCCATTCGGCGGGACTCGCTCTCGATGCGTCCCATCAGCATCTCCACATCCCGGGCGGCGCCCTGGCGGTAGAGCTCGGCGAAGCCGCGAATGGTGGTCAGCGGGGTGCGTAGTTCGTGGCTGGCGTCGGTGATGAAGCGCCGCATCCGATCCTCGGAGGTGCGAGCCTGCTCCGCGGACTGCTCCGAGGAGGCCAGTGCGCGCTGGATCTGGGCGAGCATGCCGTTGAGCGCGAGCGACAGTCGACCGACCTCGGTGGCCGGGTCGCGTTCGGGGACGCGGCGATCCAGTTGACCCGCTGCGATGGCCGCGGCCGTCTCCTCCACTTCGGTCAGCGGCCGCAGGCTGCGATGGACGACGGCGTAGCCGGCCACGCCCAGCACGATGAGCACCGCGGCGCCGATGCCGATCTGGGCGTAGATCAGCGCCCGCACCGTGGAGTTGACGTTGGACAGATCGATCGCGACGGTGGTGAGTTCACCGCTGAGGCCGCGCACGGTCATCGCGCGCCACTGGGTGTCGGAGCCGTCGATGGAGCCGACAGTGACCGGCACCGGGCCCACATCGTTGTCCGCCGGCAGGCGCGGCTCGGTGTCCCGGTCGTTGACCGCCATCCAGATGAGGCCGTCGGGATCCATGCCGCGCACGTAGAAGTCCGACGGCGGTCGCGCCGGGTTCGGTTCGACCGGCGAGGCGGGTATCCGCCTCGGCACCTGCGCCCAGCCCCTCGACGCGTCGAGCAGGGTGTCGTCGACGCGGTTCATCAGACTGTGCTGAAGCAGGGTCGTCACCGCGACACCGGACGCCAACAGGCCCAGCGCCACCAGCACAAGCGTGGCGGCGACCAGTCCGACCCGAAGCGGGACGCCGCGCCTGACCTGAGCTGCCACGCCACTATTGTCCAGCGCGGCTACCTGGGTTCGCGCAGGACGTAGCCGACACCGCGCAATGTGTGCAGCAGACGCTTGTCGCCGGTGTCGATCTTGCGCCGCAGGTAGGACACGTAGGACTCGACGACGTTGACGTCACCGCCGAAGTCGTAACGCCACACGTGGTCGAGGATCTTGGGCTTCGACAACACCGTGCCCGCGTTGATGATGAAGTACCGCAGCAGGGTGAACTCGGTCGGCGACAGCGACACGGGCTCACCGGCCTTCCACACTTCGTGGGTGTCCTCGTCGATCTCGATGTCGGCGAACGTGAGCCGCGAGGTCCGCGGTTCCTCGATGCCGCGGCCGGAGCGGCGCAGGATGACCCGCAGCCGGGCCACGACCTCTTCGAGGCTGAACGGCTTGGTCACGTAGTCGTCGCCACCGAGGGTCAGGCCGGCGATCTTGTCCTGCAACGAGTCGCGCGCGGTCAGGAACAGCGCGGGGGCGTCGACGCCGTCGGCACGCAGCCGGCGCAGCAGCCCGAAGCCGTCCATCCCCGGCATCATCACGTCGAGGATGATCGCGTCGGGACGCACTTCGCGGGCCTTGTCCAGCGCGGCCGGGCCGTTCGAGGCCGTGTGCACCTCGAAGCCCTGGAACTTCAGACTCACAGACAGCAACTCGACGATGTTCGCCTCGTCATCGACCACCAGCACACGGGCCTCAGGGATGTTCTCGGGAACGGGCATGGCCATAGCTACCAATAATCGTCGGATCGGTTGGAAATGTGCTGCACAGTAACTGTGCAGTTCCTGTGAATCCGATCTTGCGCCGTCCCTAGACTGGGTAGATGAACCTCGCCAGATCCCTCACCGGCCTCGCGTTCGCGCCGGTGCGCGCCGGGCTGGCCGTCGCGGACGCCGGTATCACGGTGGCGACCGGCGCGTTGGACCTCGCGCACCGGACGGTGGGCGAGGAGAAGGACGGGGTGCGTACCGGACGCCCCACGTCGATGGCGCAGGTGCTCGGCATCGAGGACGCCGTGGAGCGGGCCAACCGGTTGGCCCGGCTGATGGACGAGGACCAGCCGTTGGGTCGCGCGCTCGCGCCCGACGGCGCGCTGGACCGACTGCTGAAACCGGGCGGTGTCGTCGACCGGCTCACCGCGCCGGGCGGAGTGCTGGACCGGCTCACCCAGGAAGACGGCGGGCTGATGCGGGCCATCGAGCCGGGCGGTCTGGTC
>CAXEZH010000226.1:0-4303 GCA_964000695.1 uncultured Mycolicibacterium sp.
ACGGTCCACAGGATCACCAGCTGCAGGATGATGCTCGTCGTCAGCCCGAGCTCGGTGTGAAATGCCAACAGCAGCAACTGCAGCACAATCGCGGGCGACGAAGCGGCGTTGAGGATCACCGGTACCCACGACAGATATCCGCCGATGAAGCCCCAAGTCTCCCCCATGGTCCGGGTGGCCCAGATGTACACGCCGCCCTGCCCCGGCCACAGATTGCCGAGTTCGACCCCCGCCATACCCGCCGGAACCAGGAACGTCAGGATGCCCAGCACCCACATCGGGATCGCCGTCCAACCCCCGCCGGCCAGCACCGAGGAGCCGGTGATCCAGCAGATGATGAACACGTAGGCCGCGGTGAGCCCGAACGTGGTCATCACCTTGGGCAGGATCTGCTCGGGGACCAGCTCGGTGGTCATCAGCTTGTCACGGTCGGCGGAGCCGCCAGTCGGACCACGGTCGGCGGAGCCGCCAGTCGGGCTGGAGCCCGCAGGCGGTGAAGCGCTCAGTTCTTGTGTCATCGGTTCGCCTTCCAACAGAGTGGATCAGTTGACGATCTGTCCGTCTTTCATCCGGACGACACGGCTCGCTTCGTCGGCCACCGTGGGGTCGTGGGTGCTCGCGACCACGGTGACGCCCATGGTCGAGCACAGGTCACGCAGCATGCGCACCACCGTTTCCCCCGTGCGGTGGTCGAGATTGGCTGTCGGTTCGTCGGCCAGCACCAAGGTGGGGTTGCTGATCAGCGAGCGTGCGATCGCGGTGCGCTGCTGTTCGCCGCCCGACATCTTGGTGGGCTGGTGGTTGATCCGGTGTCCGAGCCCTACGAGTTCCAGCAACTCGATCGCTCGCTGCCGCAATGCTTGACGGTCGAAGGGTTCGAACATCAGCGGCAATTCGACGTTCTCCACCGCCGAGAGGAACGGGATCAGGTTGTAGCTCTGGAAGATGAACCCGATGGTGTCGTGGCGCAGCGCCGCGTACTGGCTCTCGGTGAGGGTGGCGGTGTCCTTGCCGGCGATCGTGACGCTGCCCTTGGTCGGCCGGTCGAGGCCCCCGATGATGTTGAGCAGGGTGGACTTTCCGCTGCCGCTGGGACCCATCAGGCAGACGAATTCGCCGGGCATGACGGTTAGTTCGGCGGCCATGAGCGCCTTGACCACTTCATCACCGAGCTTGTGCAGCTTCCAGACGTCGGCGATCTCGATGACCGGCGTCTGCCCTTGAGCCGGGACCTCGGCTGTGGTGCCGGAGGATTCGTCGATCGTGGTCACAGGTCAGCCTCCTGCCAGGGAACGGATGGGTGGGCGTGAGGCGGCCTTCCACGTCGGGACGACGCTGGTGCCCAGCGCGGCGACGACACTGACCGCCAGCGCGATCGCGGTGCCGACCAGCAGGCCGCTGTAGGAGACGCCGGTCGCTACGATGCCGGCGACGCCGAGCCCCACGCCGGTCAGCACAGCGAGGATCGCGCCGGCGAGGGCGCCGACAGCGGCGGCGATCACCGGTTCGACGAGCAGTGCAGCGACCACCGGTGCGCGCGGTACGCCGTTGGCAGCAAGGACGCCGAGTTCCCGGGTCCGGTGGGCGACCGTCCGGGTGGTCGCGACGGCCACTTCGGCGACACCGACGAGCAAAACGGTCACCGCGATCAACACCACGGCACGCCCGATCTCGTCAGCATGCCCCAAAGCCGCTGATTGGTGGCGTATTCCGTCGGCCATGCCGAACACGATCGCGACCAGGAACGCGCCGGTCGCGGTGGTCACCGCGGGCAGCATCATCTCCTTGGCCCGCCGCTGCGCGGACAACCAGCCGTAGGTCAGACCTTTGCGTATCACTAGCGGTCCCCCAACAGTGAGACGGGCCGCTGCTGCAGCAAACGATGCACCGGCACCAGCGCGCCCACGATCGCCATCGCGGGCAGGAACATCGCGGTCAACGCCGCACCCTGCAGCCAGGCCGTCACCGTGGCGATACCGGGAATGACCAGCGCGACAGCAATACCCGCCACGGCCACGCCGACGACATACGACGTCAGGAAGACCATCGCCGATTCGACGAGAAAGAAGTAGAGCACTTCGTCGGCCAATCCGATGCTGGACATGATGCCGAACTCACGCTTGCGCTCGGTGACCGCCGCCAGGAAAGACGACACCGCGATGACGAACCCCAGTACCAGTCCGATCATGGAGATCAACCCGAGGGTGGATCCGGTGACCTCACCGGAGAACAGCGCCGAGAACTTCTGTTCGAAGGTCAACGGACCTGACCCACCCACGGTGTCGTAGATCAGGCCGCCGCCGGCGGGATCGGGCCGCACGGCCGGATCCGCGGTGTAGGGCAAGCCCACCGCAGCGCCGAGTGTCGCGGCGAGATCGCGTCGGTTCTCTTGGCCCGGCGGGGCGGACACCACCCACCATCCGTGGTCTCCGATGAGCGAACGGGCCAGCGCAGTCGACACCGTCAGCGATTGCCCGTCGCCGGCCACCACCACGCGCAGCGGCTGCGCGCCTACGGTCACGTCGTCACCTTGGCCGACGCCGAGCCGTTCAGCGAGTGCGGATCCCAGAACTGCTTCGCCACCGTCGATTCCGTCTCTGCCCTGAAGAGCCACCGGCTCTCCGTCGACCTCGACGACGCCCGACAGTGTGCGGGTGGCAGACCATCCTGCGGGGACCGTGAGCGCGGGAGCGGGGCCGGCGGCGATCAGCGCCTGCGCCTGGGGATCGAAGTGTGCGCCGGCGGCGGGGACCACCCACAGCTGACCGTCGCCGAGTACATCGGTGATCGACTCGGCACCGGTGATCGCGAAGCCTGCCGAGATCGTCCGCACGACCGTCACACAGGCGATGGCGAGCGCGATGCCCACCACGGACAGCACGAATCGCTCCGGCCGGCGACGAATGTTGGCCAGCGCGAACCGAACCAGACAGACGAACGTGTTCTGGGAACCGGTGGGGATCTGCGGTGATCGAGTGTGCGTGGCCGTGTCTGCGACCGGAGTGGTCTCCACAAGAAGCGATGGTGGGACGGCAACGTTTCGCTGACGGCTGTGCGGCGTGTCGCCGGGGTTAACAGGACCGCGGTCCCGTTAACGCGATGTGTCAGGGCAGCAACGAATTTCGTCGGTGGCTCGAGCGGCTACCGGTGGGATCAGGTCCAGAGCGTTGGCCACGGCTGGGCCTGTTCGAGCTCGAAGGCCAATTCGAGCAGGCGGGCGTCTTCACCGCGCCCGGCCGAGAACATCATGCCTACGGGCAGACCCGACGCGGATTCCGCAAGTGGCAGCGAGATGGCCGGTTCGCCCGTCGCGTTCTGCAAGGGCGTGAAGGCGACCCAGTCGATGAGTCTGTCGATGATCTGTTGATAGTCCGCGGTGGGGTCGAGGTGACCGATACGTGGGGTGACGTCGGCCAGCGTAGGCGTGAGGAGGACGTCATAGCTCGACGTCATGCGCGACGTGATGCGCTGGACGCGGGCGAGGCGAGCGAGCGCGGCGGGCAACCGGTGCAGGCGCCGAGCGGCGTGGCGTTCGAGGCCGAGTGTCAGATTGTCCAGTTGGCTGCGCTCGAAGCTCTGTCCGAAGGTCCGGCGCCCGCCGCGCACCAGAGCGAACGCCAGGAACGACCAGTACAGCAGGAAATCGTCCATGAACCGCTGCGGCACCGGATTCTCGATGGCCGTCACGCGATGGCCGAGTCGCTCGAGCACGGCAGCGGTCTTGTGGGTCAGCTCGGTGACCTCGGGGCTGGCTTCGCGGGCGATGGAGCGGGTGCACACCGCAATCCGCAGCCGATTGGTGCTCGGCCCGGTCACGTCGCCGATGGCCGGCAGTTTGGTGTTGTGCTGGACGCGTTCCATCTCTCGGTAGAAGGCTGCCGTGTCGCGCACGCTGCGGGTCACCACGCCGTTGTGCACGATGTGCAACGGCATCTGGCGCATGTTGGCGTCCAACGGCAGTCGGCCGCGGGTCGGCTTCAGCCCGACCAGCCCGTTGCAGGCGGCTGGAATCCTGATCGATCCGCCGCCGTCGTTGGCGTGCGCGATGGGCACCACACCGGCCGCCACGAAGGCCGCAGAGCCTGACGACGACGCACCAGCGGTGTGGTCGGTGTGCCACGGGTTGCGCACCGGGCCCAGCCGAGGATGCTCGGCCGAGGCGCTGAAGCCGAACTCCGAGAGCAGCGTCTTGCCCAGCGGCACCAGACCGGTCGCCAGATACGCGCGGGCGAAATCACCGTCCTCGGCGGCGATTCGCGGCTCCCACGCATCGGTTCCCTCCATCGTCGGCATCCCTGCGACG
>CAXEZH010000227.1:0-6719 GCA_964000695.1 uncultured Mycolicibacterium sp.
CGGGCAGCAGCACCAGACCGCCGACGACCAGGACGACCATCGCCGGAATGTTGATCAGGAACACCGAGCCCCACCAGAAGTGCTCCAGCAGAACACCTCCGATCACCGGGCCCAGCGCCGCACCGGCCGAGAAGGCCGACGCCCAGATGCCGACGGCGATGCTGCGTTCACGTTGGTCCGGGAACAGGCCGCGGATCAGTGCCAGGGTGGCCGGGGCCAGCGTGGCACCGGCCAGTCCCAGCAGGGCGCGGGTGGCGATGAGCATCTCCGGCGACGACGAGTACGCCGTGATAGCCGACACCACACCGAAAAGTGTTGCACCGCAGAGCAACAACTTCTTGTGTCCGATGCGGTCGCCCAGACTGCCCATGCTGATGAGCAACGCGGCCAGCACGAAGGAATAGATGTCGCCGATCCACAGCAGCTGGGTGCCGCTGGCTGAGAGGTCGGCGCTGATGAACGGCATCGCCAGCGCGAGCACGGTGCCGTCGACGCCGATGATCAGCACGGCCATGGTCAGGACGCCGAGGGCGAACCAGCGTCTGGTCATTGCTTCACTCCGTTCAGAAGAAGGTCGGTGATCAACCGGGTGCCGTCGCGTGCGGCGACCCGCCCGGCGCGGATGGACCAGTCGGTCGCGGCGACCAGGCTGTAGAAGGTCTCGGTCAGCCAGGCTGCGGGCAGTTCGGGCCGGAAAACCCCGTCCTGCTGGCCGCGCAGGAAGAGGTCGGTGATCGTCGAGTCGATCTCGCTCCACACCTCTATGCAGGTGTCCGGATCCTCCTGGCTCTGGCTGTAGAGCAGCGCGAGGTACGGGGAGATCGGCTCGCAGGCGATGACCAGTCGTCGCAATGCCTCGTCGGCGGGCCCTTCATGCAGCCGGACGGTGGCCAGCACCTCGGACATCTCGGCGATGGCGAGCTCCTCGAGCGCCGTCATCAGCGCGGAGCGCCCGGCAAAATGCCGGTGCAGTGTCGCGCGGCTGACGCCGACCGCCGAGGCGATCTCGTCCTGTGTCGCGTTCGGCCGCCGGCCGAGGTAATCGGCGGCGGCGCGCAACAGATCTTCACGCGTGGACATGAGACGACTATAGCTCAGATGAGACAAATATGTCTCATAGCGTTTTGGGCAGCTGGTGAGGCAGGATCGACAGATGGATCAGTTGTGGGCCAACCGCGCCGCCAGCGCCGAAGCCGCGATCGTCCGACGGCATCTCAAGCGGTTGTGGGGGCTGCCCGGGACACAACTCGGGGTGGTGGCCTGGCCCGCCGCCGCGCGCTACCGCCGCTTCGGCACCTGGCACTACTGGTGGCAGGCCCATCTGCTGGACAACCTCGTCGATGCGCAGCGACGAGAACCGACCGAGGTGCGGCAGAAGCAGATCTCCCGCCAGATTTGCGGGCACCGGCTGCGCAACGTCGGTCGCTGGACCAACGACTACTACGACGACATGGCCTGGTTGGCGCTCGCGCTGGAGCGGGCCGGCCGCATCGCCGGGGTCGAGCGGCCCAAGGCGCTGGAGACGCTGACCGAGCAGTTCATCACCGCCTGGGTGCCTGAGGACGGCGGCGGAATCCCGTGGCGCAAGCAGGACCAGTTCTTCAACGCGCCGGCGAACGGGCCGGCGGCCATCTTCCTGGCCCGGCACGGCGACCGGCTGCGCCGGGCTCAGCAGATGGCCGACTGGATCGACGAGACCCTCATCGATCCGGAGACCCACCTGGTGTTCGACGGCGTCAAAGCCGGGTCCCTGGTTCGTGCCCAGTACACCTACTGCCAGGGCGTGGTGCTCGGTCTCGAGACCGAACTCGCGGTGCGCACCGAAGACTCCCGGCACGCGCAGCGGGTGCACCGGCTGGTGGCCGCCGTCGCCGAGAACATGGCGCCCGACGGGGTGATCAAGGGCGCCGGCGGTGGCGACGGCGGGCTGTTCAACGGAATCCTGGCGCGCTACCTGGCGTTGGTGACGACGATGCTCCCCGGAGATACCGCCGACGACGACACCGCGCGCGACACCGCGCGCTCGATCGTGCTGGCCTCGGCGCGCGCGGCGTGGGACGGCAGGCAGACTGCTGAGGAGCTGCCCCTGTTCAGCGCGTTCTGGGACCGCCCTGCCCAGGTGCCCACCCCCACGGGAGCGGACGCGCAGTTCGTTGACGGAGCGGTGAACTCGTCGGAGATCCCCGAGCGGGACCTGTCGGTGCAGCTGGCGGGATGGATGCTGATGGAAGCCGCGCATACCGTCGCGGGCGACGAGTCAGAGAACGTCGCGGGCGACGAATCTGGTGAGTGAGCTCCCGTCGTCGCGGGGTTTCCCGCTGCTGCCGTCGCGGCGGGTCAACCGCGGGTCGAAGACCACGTCGACTTCCGACAATGCCGCCGCCGCGCTGCTGCTCGGGTTCACCGTCATCGCCATCCTGTGGGCCAATTCGCCGTGGGCGCACAGCTATTCGGAGCTGCTCGAGACCCACCTCGGGGTCGGCTTCGGTGACCACAGCTTCGACATGTCGGTCAAGCACTTCGTCAACGACGCGTTGATGGCGTTCTTCTTCTTCATCGTCGGACTCGAGGTCAAACGCGAATTCACCATCGGCGAGCTGACCGACCGCTCGCGGGCCGCGGTGCCCGTCGTCGCCGCCGCCGCCGGTCTGGTGTTGCCGGCGGTGGTGTTCCTGGCGTTCAACCCCTCCGGGGAGAACGCCGCGGCATGGGGAGTCGTGATCTCGACCGACACCGCGTTCCTCGTCGGTGCGCTGGCCCTGATCCGGCCGATGTTCCCCGCCCGGGTCCGGGTCTTCCTGCTCACGTTGGCGGTGGTCGACGACGTCGGTGCGCTCGGCGCGATCGCGCTGTTCTATTCCGACAACATCCAGGTCGTCCCGCTGCTGAGTGCGCTCGCGCTGCTGGCGGCGCTGGCGATGGTGAGGTTCCTGCCCGCGGCCCGTGGGCCCGCCTATGCGGTGCTCGGTGTGGCGTTGTGGATCGCGCTGTACCTGGCCGGCGTGCACCCCACTCTGGCCGGCGTCGCCGTCGCCCTGCTGATCCCGGTGTTCACGCCCGAACGCGGGCCGGTCGAGCAGGCCGTCGAGCAGATCCGTGCCTTCCGGCAGTCACCGAACTCGCAGTACGCGCGGGCGGCCAGCCGCTCGCTGCGGGAGTCGATCTCGATCAACGAACGGCTGCAGGAGAGCGTCGGACCCGCGGTGTCGTTCCTCATCCTGCCGTTGTTCGCGTTGGTCAACGCCGGGGTGCGGCTGGATGCGCAAACCGTGTCCACCGCACTGCGGTCGTCGCTGACCTGGGGCGTCATCGCCGGCCTGGTGTTGGGAAAGTTCGTCGGCATCACCGCCGCCACCTGGTTCATGCGGCGCAGCGGGCTGGGCGTGCTGGTGCCGGGCCTGACGCTGAGGCGCATCGCCGGCGGCGCCGCACTGTCCGGGATCGGCTTCACCATCTCGCTGTTCATCGTCGACATCGCGATCGCCGAACCCGAGCGCCAGGATCAGGCCCGCATCGGTGTGCTGGCGGCGTCGGTGCTGGCGTTCGCGTTCGGCTGGGCGGTGTTCCGCATCACCGACTGGCTCAGTCCACCGGAACCGGTCGGGCTCAAGCTGCTGCGGCCCGTCGACCCCGACCGCGACCACGTCCGCGGCCGGCACGACGCACCGCTGACGCTGGTCGAGTACGGCGACTTCGAGTGCCCGTTCTGCAGTCGCGCGACCGGTTCCATCGACGAGGTGCGCGACCACTTCGGCGACCGGCTGCGTTACGTCTGGCGACATTTCCCATTGGAACGGGCACACCCGCGCGCGTTCGACGCGGCGCGGGCCAGTGAAGCGGCGGCACTGCAGGGCAGGTTCTGGGAAATGGCTCGCGAGCTGTTCGAACACCAGGACGACCTGGAGTGGTCTGACATGTATCGCTACGCGGTCGCGGCGGGCTGCGACATCGACCAGTTCGACCAGGATGTGCGCGTGCACTCGTCGAAGGTGCTGCACCGGGTGACCGACGACGCCGAGGACGCCGAGGCGATGGACCTCAACGCGACGCCGACGCTGTTCGTCAACGGAATTAGGCATCGAGGCCCGTGGGACGCCGCCAGCCTGATCCGCGCGCTCGAAGAGGATCGGGCGACCCACCCCTAGCTGGTCTGGGGCGTTCTGCCCTAAGTGGGCTGCTCGTCGGACTCCATGGGCGGCGTCGGAATGCCGGCCCGCTTGGCAGCCTTGCGGCGCTTGTACCACTCGAAGGCGATGGGCAGCACCGACAGCAGCACGATGCCGATGACGATGGGCTCCAGCAGCTTCTGGATGATCTCGATGCGCCCCAGCCAGTAGCCCAGCAGCGTCAGACCGACCCCCCACACGATCGCTCCGACGGCGTTGTACAGCGTGAACACCGCGTAGTTCATCCTGGCCGCGCCGGCGGTGATCGGTGCCAGGGTGCGCACGATCGGCACGAACCGTGCGATGACGATCGCGAACGGGCCGCGCTGCTCGAAGAACAGGTGGGCCTCGTCGAGGTACTTCTGCTTCAGGAAGCGGGCGTTGGGCTTGAACATCGCGGTGCCGACGTTGCGGCCGATCCAGTAGCCGACCTGCGCGCCGAGGATCGCGGCGATCGGGATGAACAACAGCAGCTGCCACAGCTGGAAGTTCACGTCGGCGACGTTGCCCTCCGCCGACGCCGTCGAGATGCCCGCGGCCAGCATCCCCGCCACGAACAGCAGCGAGTCTCCCGGAAGGATCGGAAACAGCACCCCGGACTCGACGAACACCACTACGAGAAGCCCGATCAACGCCCACGTGCCGAAGAAGCTCAGCAGGTTGATGGGGTCCAGAAAATCGGGCATCAGCGCGAGATTGTCGACGACCACGGCTATTGAGGCTACCGGTCGGGGTGCCTGCGCTTAGGGTTTGGTCATGTCCACCCACAAGGCCGTGCAGGTTCCCTCCGCCAACGAGGCGCTGACCGTCGTCGAGGTCGACACGGTGTCACCACCTCCGGGCCACGTGCGCCTCGACGTGGCTGCGTGCGGGGTCTGCGGCACCGACCGTGAGTTCTATGCGGGCCATTTCCCGGGTCTGCAGTGGCCGCTGACGCTCGGCCATGAGATCGCCGGGACCGTCGCCGAGGTCGGTGACGCCGTCGAGGACTTCGCTGTCGGCGACCGGGTGGCGGTCGGCTGGTTCGGCGGCAACTGCAACCGCTGCATACCGTGCCGCAAGGGTTTCTTCATGCAGTGCGAGCGGATGCAGGTGCCCAGCTGGCACTACCCGGGCGGTTACGCCGAATCGGTCACCGTGCCGTGGACCGCGCTGGCGCGGGTGCCCGAGGGCCTGTCGTTCGTCGAGGCGGCTCCGATGGGGTGCGCGGGGGTGACGACCTTCAACGGGCTGCGACAGACCCGGGCTAAAGCCGGGGACCTGGTCGCGATCCTGGGCGTCGGCGGGCTCGGGCATCTGGGTGTGCAGTGGGCGCGGGCGATGGGCTTCGAGACGGTCGCGATCGCGCGCGGCACCGGCAAGGCCGACGAAGCCAGGCAGCTGGGCGCCCACCACTACATCGACTCGACTGCGCAGGACGTCGCGGCCGAGCTGCAGAAGCTCGGCGGTGCCGCCGTCGTGCTGGCCACGGCGAACAACGCCGAGGCCATGGCCGCGACCGTCGGTGGTCTGGGCCCGGCCGGGGAGCTGGTCGCGGTCGGCGTCACGGCGGAGAATCTGCCGATCAGCCCGCTCGACATCATCAACTCGGGTCTCTCGGTCGTCGGGCACCCGTCCGGCACCGCCCGCGACGTGGAGGAGACCTTGCACTTCGCACTGCTGACCGGAGTGCGCGCCATGGTTGAAGAACGACCGCTCGCCCAGGCCGCTGAGGCTTTCGAGGCGATGGATGCCGGCCGCGCCCGCTACCGGATGGTGCTCACCACCTGATCGTCCGCGCGACGGGCCCGGGCGAATCGCTGACCGCGGAGGCTCGCTGCCGGGCATCTTCCGGCTGCGCTGTGCATCGAAGCCATTCTTGCGATACTGGCGGGCGACGCCAGCACAGCTGAGAGGAAAGCCGATGCCCATCGCCACGCCCGAGGCCTACGCCGAGATGCTGGGCCGAGCCAAGGAGCACGCGTATGCGTTCCCGGCCGTGAACTGCACCTCGTCGGAGACCGTCAACGCCGCGCTCAAGGGCTTCGCCGACGCCGGGTCGGACGGGATCATCCAGTTCTCCACCGGCGGTGCGGAATTCGGCTCCGGCCTGGGTGTGAAGGACATGGTGACCGGCGCGGTGGCGCTGGCGGAGTTCGCGCACGTGGTCGCTGAGAAGTACCCGATCACCGTCGCGCTGCACACCGACCACTGCCCGAAGGACAAGCTGGACACCTACGTGCGGCCGCTGCTGGACATCTCGTCGGAGCGGGTGCGCGCGGGCCAGAACCCGCTGTTCCAGTCGCACATGTGGGACGGCTCGGCCGTGCCGATCGACGAGAACCTCTCGATCGCGCAGGAACTGCTCAAGCAGGCGGCGGCCGCGAAGATCATCCTGGAGATCGAGATCGGCGTGGTCGGCGGTGAAGAGGACGGCGTGGAAGCCGAGATCAACGACAAGCTCTACACCACGCCCGAGGATTTCGAGAAGACGATCGAGGCACTCGGCGCCGGTGAGCACGGCAAGTATCTGCTGGCCGCGACGTTCGGCAACGTGCACGGCGTCTACAAGCC
>CAXEZH010000228.1:0-4352 GCA_964000695.1 uncultured Mycolicibacterium sp.
CCACGCCGGGGGCATCACCCTCACCGGGCCCGCGCATCAGCTCGTCGTCACGGACGCCGACGGCCAGCACCTGACCAATGCGTCGCTGGCCCGACCACCCACACAACCCCTACCGGCGGTCGCGCCCTGCACGGGGCCGACCGGTGAACGCGCCGACTGGTGGTGGTACACGCCCTTCCAACCCCAACCACCACCGAGGAATTAGCGCGAGTGGGCTCAGCTTGAGCGCCTCCCCGGCGCCAACCGGCCGGACACGAAAGGCCAACCGCTAGCGCACCGCGCTGACGTAGACGATCTCGCCGAGAGGGTCGGCGTCCTCGGCCACGTCGGGCGGTGTTAGGCCGTGCCGCACGAACAAGTCATAGCGGGGGATTCCCGTCACCTGCCAGCCGGTCTCGGTGAGGTATGGCATCACGTGGCTGCGCTCGCCGGAGTAGACGAGTTCGGCCATGTCGATGTCGAGGCCGTGCTCCCGCAGCGGAGCGGACAGCTCGCGCGCCTTGTCGGCGTCGAAATCGATGATGCCCGGGGCAAATTCGGTGGCCAACGTGCTGCCCGGCGCGGACAGCGCGGTGATCTGATCGAAGAGCCGGTCCTGGGCGTCGGGTGGCAGATAGATCAACAGTCCCTCGGCGAGCCACGCGGCCGGCGCCGCGGGGTCGAAGCCGGCAGCGCGCAACGCCGACGGCCAATCCTCCCGCAGATCGATCGGGATGGCACGTCGCTGCACGGTCGGTCGCGCCCCGGCCGCCTCCAGGGTCGTCGACTTGAATTCGATCACCTGCGGCTGGTCCAGCTCATAGACGACCGTCCCCGTCGGCCACGGCAGCCGGTAGGCGCGTGAGTCCAGCCCCGAAGCCAGGATCACCACCTGGCGGATCCCGGCCGCCGTCGAGTCGATGCAATGGTCGTCGAAGAATTTGGTCCGCGAGGCCATCGCGTCGATCATGGCCCGCATCCGCTCCGATGAGGAGTTCGGAATCTGCGACAGGTCCAAGTCGCCGTCGAGCATCTTCGTGAAGAAGTCCAGCCCCACCGCCCGCACCAGCGGCGCCGCCCACGGATCGTCGATCAGCGGGTCGTCTGCTGCGCTGGCCATGGCCCGGGCGGCCGCCACCATCGTGGCCGTCGCACCGACGCTGGAGGCCAGATCCCATGAATCGTCACCGGTGCGTGCCATCCGCGCTCCTATCCCAGCTGCGCCGTCAGGTAACCGGAGTCGCCCGTCAACGCGATCAACTCATCAGCCGGTGGTGCGAACCCGTTGGCCACGTAGGCGTCCGAATTCGGCTGCACCGTCACCGACCATCCTTGCGCACGCAGGTGGTCGGCCGCGGAGTTCCGGGGCCCGGTGTAGAACAGCTCGGTCAGATCGATCGTGCTGCCGAGGCGGCGGCCGCGTTCGGTCATCGCCTTGGCCCAGTCACCGGTCAGCGCCTGGGCGTCCATGTGCTCGGTGGCCAGCCGGCTGCCCGGCGTTGACAGTTCGGTGACGGCATTCAGCAGGCGGTCCTGCGCGTCGGGCGGCAGATAGATCAGCAGCCCCTCGGCGATCCACGCCGTGGGTTGGCCGGGATCGAATCCGCCGTCGCGCAGCGCCCGCGGCCAGTCGTCGCGCAGATCGACGCCGATGGTCCGGCGTTCGGCCGCCGGCGTCGCACCGGCTTCGGTGAGCACCTCGGTCTTGAAGTCGATGACGGCGGGCTGATCGATCTCGAACACGACCGTGCCCGCCGGCCAGGCCAGCCGGAAGGCGCGGGTGTCCAGACCGGAGGCCAGAATGACGGCCTGCCGGATTCCGGCCGCGCACGCATCGATGAACAGCTGATCGAAGAACCGGGTGCGGACGGCGATGTGTTCGCACATCTGCCGCGCGCTGAACAGCGGGTCGTCGACGTCGAGCTGCCCCTCGGCCACCTTGACGAAGTGGGGCAGCCCGACCGCTTTGACCAAGGTGGCCGCGTACGGGTCCTCGATGAGCGGATCGGGCCCTCGGCTGGCCAACGCGCGTGAGGCGGCCACCGATGTGGCGGTGGCGCCCACGCTGGACGCCAGATCCCAGCTGTCACCGTCGGTGCGCATCGTCGCAGCCCTACTTCGTCGCCGACACGTAGACCACGTCGGCGAATCCCTCGTCGTCGTCCAGCGGCGCCAGGCCGTAGCGGACCAGCAGATCGTTGGTCGGGGTCGGGTCGACGGTCCACCCGGCCTTGCGCAGATAGTCGGTGACGTCGTTGCGCTCACCGAGGAACACCAGCTCGGAGAAGTCGAAGTCGAAACCCTGATCCCGCCAGCGGTCGGTGGACTGCTGCATCCGATCCCGCAGTTCCTGCTCGTCGACGTCGTGATGGGACGGCACCGCTTCGGCGCCCAGCCGGCTACCGGGCGCGCTCAGTTCGCCGATCTGGTCGAGCAGGCGGTCCTGCCCGTCGGGTGGCAGGTACCCCAGCAGGCCCTCGGCGATCCAGGCTGTCGGGGCGCTGGCATCGAAGCCGGCAGCGGCCAGTGCCGCCGGCCAGTCCTGACGGAGATCGATGCCGACGGTGCGCAGCTGCGCGGTCGGCTCGGCGCCGAGGCCGGCCAGAGTCGTCGTCTTGAACTCGATCACCTCGGGCTGGTCGATCTCGTAGACCACCATGTCCTGCGGCCAACTCAGTCGGTAGGCGCGGGCGTCCAGACCGGACGCCAGGATGACGGCCTGGCGGACTCCGGCGGCCGCCGCGTCGGTGAAGAAGTCGTCGAAGAAGCGAGTCCGGGCGGCCATGCCGTCGGCGAATCGGCTCATCCCGACGGGGGAGGAGCCGCCGTCACCGCCCTCGGCGTCCAGGTCCGCGGGGGTCAGCTCGCCGGTGGCGAGCCGGGTGAAGAAGTCGATTCCGACCGCGCGTACCAGGGGCGCGGCGAACGGATCGTCGATCACCGGTTGGTCGGCTTGGCTGGCGACGGCCCGTGCGGCGGCGACCATCGTCGCGGTGGCGCCCACGCTGGAGGCGAGATCCCAGGTGTCGTTGTCAGTACGTGGCATGCCCATCCCTCGAGACGTATTAGTTAGGCGAGTTAATGACTTGCCCCCACTGTACGCGTCGAATCGGGCATCGAATCGGGCTCGGATTCGGGCCAACGGAGATGCAACTGTTAGTCTCGTAGACTGTTTGGACGCGTGACCTGCGCAGGCCAATTGCCTGCCGGTCCCGTCGCGCATACGACTTAACCACGACGCTGGTCACGCCAGCCACGGAGCACGCCGCGATCGTCACTCGGCCGTGCAGGAGGAAAGAGTGCTCTCGGCTTTCATCTCATCACTGCGAACGGTCGACCTGAGGCGAAAGATCCTGTTCACGCTGGGCATCGTCCTTCTCTACCGGGTGGGTGCCTCGGTTCCCTCGCCGGGCGTGAACTACCCCAACGTGCAGCAGTGCATCACCCAGGCCACCGGCGGTGAGTCCGGGCAGATCTATTCGCTGATCAACCTGTTCTCCGGCGGCGCGCTGCTGCAGCTGTCGGTGTTCGCCGTCGGCGTGATGCCGTACATCACCGCCAGCATCATCGTGCAGCTGCTCGGCGTGGTGATCCCGCGCTTCGAACAGCTGCGCAAAGAGGGGCAGGCGGGGCAGGCCAAGCTCACGCAGTACACCCGCTATCTGACGATCACGCTGGCGATCCTGCAGTCCACCAGCGTCGTCGCGCTGGCCGCCAACGGCGGCCTGCTGCAGGGCTGCTCGCTGGACATCATCCAGGGCCAGAGCGAGGGCCTGAACTTCGTCACCCTCGCCACGATGGTCATCGTCATGACCGCCGGCGCGGCGCTGGTGATGTGGATGGGCGAGCTGGTCACCGAGCGCGGCGTCGGCAACGGCATGTCGCTGATGATCTTCGCCAGCATCGCCGCCGCCATCCCCGGCGAGGGCAAGTCCATCCTGGACAGCCGCGGCGGCATGGTCTTCACGCTGGTCTGCATCGCGGCGCTGATCATCATCATCGGCGTGGTCTTCGTCGAGCAGGGGCAGCGCCGGATCCCGGTCCAGTACGCCAAGCGGATGGTGGGCCGGCGCATGTACGGCGGCACGTCGACCTACCTGCCGTTGAAGGTCAACCAGGCCGGCGTCATCCCGGTCATCTTCGCGTCGTCGTTGATCTACATCCCGCACCTGATCACGCAGCTGATCACCAGCGCCAGCGACAACCCCAGCACCGGCTGGTGGCAGTCGTTCGTCGCCGACTACCTGACCAACCCGGCCGATCCGGTCTACATCGCCCTGTACTTCGGCCTGATCGTGTTCTTCACCTACTTCTACGTCTCGATCACGTTCAACCCCGACGAACGTGCCGACGAGATGAAGAAGTACGGCGGG
>CAXEZH010000229.1:0-9898 GCA_964000695.1 uncultured Mycolicibacterium sp.
CCGACCCGACCGCCGCCGCGAGCGCCGCCGCGAGCAACCCGTTGCGAATCCGGCGCGCCCAGGCACCCGCGGTGTCGCGTCTCGCGCCCGATTCGCCGCTCAGGGCAGCCCGATCTCCTCGAGCATCTCCGTCACCAGCGCCGCGATCGGTGACCGCTCGCTGCGCAGCAGCGTGATGTGCGCGAACAGCGGATGCCCCTTGAGCTTCTCGATCACCGCGGCCACCCCGTCGTGCCGGCCCACGCGCAGGTTGTCGCGCTGCGCCACGTCGTGGGTCAGCACCACACGCGATCCGGTACCCAGCCGCGACAGCACCGTCAGCAGCACATTGCGCTCCAGCGACTGCGCCTCGTCGACGATGACGAACGAGTCGTGCAGCGAGCGACCGCGGATGTGGGTCAGCGGCAGGACCTCGAGCATCCCGCGGGACAGGACCTCCTCCAGCACCGCAGGGCTGGCCAGGCCTTCGAGGGTGTCGAACACGGCTTGGGCCCATGGCCCCATCTTGTCGCTCTCACTGCCGGGCAGGTAGCCCAGGTCCTGCCCGCCGACGGCGTACAGCGGGCGGAACACGACCACCTTGCGTTGGGTGCGCCGTTCCAGCACCGCCTCGAGACCGGCGCACAGGGCCAGCGCCGACTTGCCGGTGCCGGCCTTGCCGCCCAGCGACACGATGCCCACGGATTCGTCCAGCAGCAGATCGAGCGCGACCCGCTGCTCGGCGGAGCGCCCGCGCAGACCGAAGGCTTCGCGGTCACCGCGGACCACCTGCACGCGCTTGTCGGCGTTGACGCGGCCCAGAGCGTGAGAGTTGGTGCCCAGCAACCGGACTCCGGTGTGACACGGCAGGTCGCGGGCGGCTTCGAGGTCGACGTCGCCGTCGGCGAACAACCCGTCGATGTCCTCGCTGGCGACGTCCAATTCGGCCATGCCGGTCCACCCGGAGGTGACGACGTCCTGAGCGTGGTACTCGTCGGCCGCCAGACCCACCGCGCCGGCCTTCACGCGCAGCGGAATGTCCTTGCTCACCAACGTGACCCGCTTGCCCTCGGCCGCCAGGTTGGCCGCACAGGTCAAGATGCGCGAGTCGTTGGTCTCGTTGCGGAAGCCGGCAGGCAACACCGAGGGGTCACTGTGGTTGAGCTCGACGTGCAGGGTGCCTCCGTCGTCGCCCACCGGGATCGGCTGGTCGAGACGGCCGTGCTCGAGGCGCAGGTCGTCGAACAGCCGCAGCGCCTGCCGGGCGAACCAGCCCAGTTCGTGATGGTGCCGTTTGGCCTCGAGTTCGCTGATCACGACGAGCGGAACCACCACCTCGTGTTCGGCGAACCGCATGATTGCCCAGGGATCGGACAGCAGCACAGAGGTATCGAGCACATAGGTCCGGCGATCAGTCACGGAACGCTCCTGGGGCATCCATGTTCATGTGACCCCACACGAACTCATCCGGTGGACACACAGCGGCCTCAGGACCGGGGCCGGTCCCTTGTCGTGTCGAAGTCGTGTCGAAACGATGTGGACCGCCCGGACAGCAGAGCATTTCGCTAGCCATCGAGACCGACGCTACTCCCGGTGCGTCACCCGCGCCCGACAGGCGCGCCGAGACGAAACGGCGTGCGCGTTACGAGCTGATGAACTGTGCCAGACGCGGTTCGTCGGCCAGACCCCACGCGGCGATCCGGTCGGCGATGACCCGGGCCAGCGCCGCCTTGTCGAAGATCCCGGCCTCGGCGACGACCTCGATCTTGTCGCGGTAGGCGTCGATGTCTCCGCCCACCACGTCCAACGCCGCGGCGCGCGCCGCGATGGCATCGATCGTCTCGTCCCGGCTGTAGGTCAGGCAGTGTGCGACCAGGTTGGCGAAGAACTCCTCGTGACGTTCCTCGTCCTTGGCGATCCGCCCGACCAGCCCCGCCAGGACCGGTTCGGAGAGCTGCGCCTGCAGGTTGCGGCAGAACACCGCGTGGGCGCGCTCGTAGTAGGCCATGAAGACCAGCGTCTCGATCTGGCTGTAGGAGTCGGCGCGGTAGCCCTTCATCACGTGCTCCACGCGCACGTCCTCGTTGGCGGCCGGATCGACCTCGCGGGTCACTACCAGGTAGTTGCGCAACGCGATGGCGTGTAGGTGCTCCTCGGCGGTCCAGCGGCCCAGCCAGCGGCCCCACTTGTCCTCGAGGATGAAGTGCTCGACGAGTTCGCGGTGGTAGCCGGCGAGATTGTCCTTGGTGATGAGCAGGATCTCGAGGGCGTCGGTGACGTGCTTGGGCAGCGTGACCTGGGACGGGTCCCAGTCCTTGCCGTCGAGGAACGCGAAGTTCTCGCCCTTGTCGAAGGGCACGTAGTCATGGGCGTACCAGATGTCCTCGGTGTCGAGGTGCCGCCGCAACTCCTGCAGAACGACAGGCTCGAGTTCCAGGGTCAACGCATTAGCGACAGGTTTCTGTGCCATGCGGTTACAGTAACCCAATTCTGTGGGAATCGTAAAATTCCCACGCACGTGTCGCGATGCGCCTCAGAGGGTCAGGCCCGGGTACAGCGGGTTGGCATCGAGCAGCTCGGCCGCCGCGGCACGCACCCGATCGGCGGTGCCCTCGCCCAGGATGTACTTCGCCTTGGACGGGCCGTTGGGCCCCGCCGCCGGCTGGGTGTTGCTCAGCACCTCGACGACGAGCTCAGCGACCCGATCGAACTCGTCAGCGCCGAACCCGCGGGTGGTCAGCGCGGGCGAGCCGAACCGGATGCCGCTGGTGTACCAGGCGCCGTTGGGGTCGGCCGGGATGGCGTTGCGGTTGGTGACGATGCCCGAATCCAGCAGCGCCGACTCGGCCTGCCTGCCGGTGAGACCGAACGACGTGACGTCCAGCAACACGATGTGGTTGTCGGTGCCGCCGGTGACCAGGCCGGCGTCCCGCTTGACGAACCCGTCGGCCAGGGCCTGCGCGTTGTCGGCGACGGCCTGGGCGTACTGCCGGAACGCCGGTTGGCGGGCCTCGGCCAGCGCGACGGCCTTGGCGGCCATCACGTGCGACAGCGGGCCGCCGAGCACCATCGGGCAGCCCTTGTCGACCGCCGGGGCGTACTCCTCGGTGGCCAGCACCAGACCGCCCCGCGGGCCGCGCAGCGACTTGTGCGTCGTCGTCGTCACGACGTGCGCGTGCGGCACCGGATCCTCGTCACCGGTGAACACCTTGCCCGCGACCAGCCCGGCAAAGTGCGCCATGTCGACCATGAAGGTGGCTCCCACCTCGTCGGCGATCTCGCGCATCTTGGCGAAGTTGACCCGTCGGGGGTAGGCCGAGTAGCCCGCCACCAGCACCAGCGGCTTGAATTCGCGCACTGCCGCGGCGACCGCGTCGTAGTCGATGAACCCCGTGGTGGGGTCCGTTCCGTATTGGCGCTGATGGAACATCTTGCCCGAGATGTTCGGCCGGAAACCGTGGGTCAGGTGTCCGCCGGTGTCCAGCGACATTCCCATGAGCCGCTGGTTGCCCATCGCGTTGCGCAGCGTCTCCCAGTCCGCTTCGGACAGGTCGTTGACGTGCTTGGCGCCCATCTCGGCCAGGCCCGGAGCCTCGATCCGGGTGGCCAGGATCGCCCAGTAGGCGACCAGGTTGGCGTCGATGCCCGAGTGCGGCTGCACATAGGCGTACGGGGCACCGAACAGCTCGCGCGCGTGCTCGGCGGCCAGCGCTTCGACGGTGTCGACGTTCTGGCAGGCCGCGTAGAAGCGGTGACCGATGGTGCCCTCGGCGTACTTGTCCGAGAACCAGGTACCCATCGTCAGCAGCACGGCCGGTGAGGCGTAGTTCTCGCTCGCGATCAGCTTGAGTGAGTCCCGTTGATCGGCAAGCTCTTTGCGGGTCGCGTCGGCGATACGCGGTTCCACACTCTCGATGACCTGCAGCGCAGCCCGGTAGGCCTCGCTCGCGGTAGCGGCGTACTCGGCACCCAGACCGGCGGTGATGGACTCAGTCATGGCTGACAGCCTAGTCCGGGCCGACACCGCGAGAGTGCTGCGGTGGTAGCGATCCGGCGGCAGCCGCTACCGTGTGAGCACTCTCGCGCGGAAAAGCTAGGCGGCCCGCAGCGACGACGGGATCAGCGGCTCGTCGAGCAGCCTGGCGAACCGTTCGGTCAGGCCGACCCCGGCCGGCCTGTCATCCAGCCAGCCCCGCAGCAGGCGGTAGCCCTCGACGTAGGTGCTGGTGTAGGCCCGCCACAACGGCGAGGACAGGAAACGCAGCATCTGCCGGGCGCGATCGTCGTTGACCAGCAACCACTTCTTGAGGAACGCGACCACCTCGTCGACGTCGCGGTGCTCGTCGTGCAGCATCAGCGCGGCGTCCTGACGCACATCGGCCAGCGCGGCCGTCGCCTCCGAGATCGCTTCGGCGCGCTGCCCGTCGAAACGCAGCCCCAGATCGGCGTAGATCTCGCTCGCCCACGCGCCCCAGCCCGGCCCCACGGCGGCATACAGCGCCAGGTCGGCCAGCCCTTCGGCCATCAGGCACTGCGGGGTGTTGACCAGAAAGATGGTCTGCTCGGCCTGCCCCCTGCCCTCGACCAGCCCGGCTTCCTTGCGGCAGTGCTCGGTGTGGTGGCCGGGGTAGGACTCGTGGGCCACCAACCGCGGCAGGTTCGACATCTGCTGTTTGAGGTCGGCGTTGACGGCGACGGTGGATCGGTAGTCGCCGAGGTAGTAGTTGAACCCCGACCACGGCTTGTCGGTGACCACCTCGTAGGTGATGGTCTCGTGGGCCGGCAGCGGGAAGGTCGCCCGGACCCGGTCGCGCAGCGCGCTGGAGAACGCGTGGATGCACTCTTCGAGCCGCGCCGGCGGGATCTCCTCGGCAGACCGGTGGGCCTGGATGCGCTCGGCGAGCGGTCCGCTGCCGCCGAGCGCCTCGTCGAGCCGGGCGTGGGCGTGGGCGTAGCGATCCGGGTCGCCCTTGCCGATCCGGACGTCGAAATACGCCTCGACCTCGTCGACGAACCCGACCTGCTCACCGGCGAACTTGCGCGCGGCGCAGGCCAGCGCCCGCAGGTGCGCACCGACGAACGCTGCCCGCGACTCGTCGAGTCCGGCGGGCAGCTCAGCCTGCAGACGTTCGGCTTGCCGAACCAGCTCGGCGGGCTCGGGTCGCGGCTCGGCAGCCACACTGCGCCGCAGGGCGGGGTCACCGGTGAACGCGTCGACGTAGCCTTCCTCGATCCGGTCGAAGCGCAATCCGAGCTTCAGGTACTCCTCGATCAGGCCGGTCGGAGCTGGCGAAGGGATACCGGGGTCCATGCCGCCCCACGGTAGCTGCAAGACTGTGCGCATGGCGCGGCTGAGCGAACCCAGCCCCTACGTGGAATTCGACCGAACGCAATGGCGTGCACTCCGGATGTCCACCCCGCTGAAATTGACCGAGGACGAACTGGTCAAGCTGCGGGGCCTCGGCGAGAAGATCGATCTGCTCGAGGTCGAAGAGGTCTACCTGCCGCTCGCGCGTCTGATCCACCTGCAGGTCGCGGCCCGCCAGGCGCTGTTCGCCGCGACCGCCGAGTTCCTCGGCGAGCCCGTGCAGAACCCGGACCGGCCGGTGCCGTTCGTCATCGGTGTCGCCGGCAGCGTCGCGGTCGGCAAGTCCACCACCGCACGTGTGCTGCAGGCGCTGCTGGCCCGCTGGGAGCATCACCCCCGCGTCGATCTGGTGACCACCGACGGCTTCCTCTACTCCAACGCCGAGCTGCAACGCCGCAACCTCATGCATCGCAAAGGTTTTCCGGAAAGCTACGACCGGCGGGCATTGATGCGCTTCGTCACCGCCGTCAAGTCCGGTGCCGACGCGGTGTGCGCGCCGGTCTACTCCCACCTGCTGTACGACATCGTCCCCGGCGAGAAGCAGATCATCGAGCGCTCCGACATCGTGATCCTCGAGGGTCTCAACGTGCTGCAGACCGGACCCGCGCTGATGGTCTCGGACCTGTTCGACTTCTCGGTCTACGTCGACGCGCGCATCGAGGACATCGAGGAGTGGTACATCTCCCGGTTCCTGTCGATGCGCGCCGGCGCGTTCGCCGACCCGGCCTCGCACTTCCATCATTACTCGACGCTGTCGGACGAGCAGGCGATGTTCGCCGCACGCGACATCTGGCACTCGATCAACCGGCCCAATCTGATCGAGAACATTCTGCCGACCCGGCCCCGCGCCACGCTGGTGCTGCGCAAGGACGCCGACCACTCGATCAACCGGTTACGCCTGCGCAAGCTGTAGTCAGGATCCGCCGACCTGTGGTCTGGCGCCGGCCATCTGCGGTCAGGCCCGGCGCCTGCTGTCAGGCCCTGGTGATCCGCCGCACGCCCTGGTACTGCAGTTCCGCCATCACCAGCGTGTAGACACCGGTGCCGAGCACCAGCACCACACCGGTCGTGGTCAATGGCCACACATCGGCGAGCACCACCACCACGGTGAGCACGCTGAACAGTGCGTTTCCGACGGCCAGGACCACACCGGACGTCCGGACGGCCGGGCGCGCAGCGAGAGCCAGCACGGTGATGCCGAAGACCACGAAGAAGGCGCCCGTCGCGTATTCGACGGCCGGCGTGGTGCCCGACCACTCGGCGACCCGAGGAGCCAGGAGCAGCAGCGCGACGCCGGTCAGGCCGCTGATGACGGCGTCGGCGCGCATGGCGAAGCGCAGCAGCGAATCGGTGGACTGCGGGGTGCGGGTGGTGGCGGTCATGCGGGTGGTTCCTTCCGGGGTGTGAGTTGCGGGGTGCGATCTTCTGGTGGACCGGTACCGGGGCCGACGCCGTAACCTCTTGCGGGCCGGCCCCGGACCAGTCATGAGGGGGTCACGCCAGACGGCGCACCCCGAGGTACTGCAGCCCGGCGAAGCCGAGCGTGAGCGCGACGAACACCACTGCAACGGCGACGCCGAATCCGGTCAGCGGCAGCCATCCGGCGCCGAGCACGAGCGCGGCCGCACCGGCGAACGCGACGTTGCCGGCGAGCACGGCCTGCCCGATGCGCCGCACGGCGCGCACCCGCGCCAGGGTGTAGAGCAACGCGCCGTACCCGACCAGGGCGGCGCCGGAGAGCCACTCGGTGGTCGCGGTCAGCCCTGTCAACGAGGCCAGCGCGTCGGCGGCCATCGCGACGAACAGGCCCAGCCCGGCGCACAGTGTGGCGTCGGCGCGCAGCGCAAATCTCAGGAGTTGGTCATCGGCGCCCGAGGAGACCGGGACGGTGCCGGTGGTGAAGGCGGTCATGTCTGCGATGGTTCGCCGATACCGCTGCCAGATCGACACCGTCTGCTGCCAGTTGCTGCCAACCGCTGGTCAGCGGCTCGGCGGTCGCGCTCAGCGGGCAGAGACGACGTTGCTGCGCAGATCCGTGGCGATGACTCGCGCCGCGGCGTTCTGCCAGTTGTGCAGCGACCGCTGCGGCACTTCGGTGACCAACCACTGCCACGCCTGACGGGCCACCGGGTCCAGTCCGGCCGCTGTCGCGTTCTGCGCGTAGGCCCGCACCCCGACGACGTACGGGAAGTACAGCGAGTTGTAGTGCCGCCACTGCTCGGAGGTGCCGAAGTCACCGCCGTCTCGTGGTTTCAGGCCCGCGATCCGCTCGGCCAGCAGCGCCCTGAGCTCGTTGGCCCGCTCCAGCGGCTGATCGGGCGCACCGCGGCGGGCCAACCGTTCGTCGATCACCGGCAGGGCGGTCAACGGGCTGGCGACCAGCTTGGACAGATCGCCGTAGTGCCCGAGAGCGCGCCGGGTGACCCGGACGAAGGTCTCGGAGTCCATGTCGTCCAGTGGGCTGGCTGCGCGCCGCGGCAGCGCCGCCTCGGTGCCACGCAACGCCGCCCGGTCGGCACGCAGCTCCGGTGACCGGGAGAAGGCGAGCCGGTCGAGCAGCCCGGCCAGCGGATCGGCGAGCACGTTGATCGCGATCGCCACCCCGAGGCTGGTGAACAGCAACACCGTCAGCGTGGTGCTGCTCCCGGCCACCGCGATCCCGATCAGCACCTGTCCGCCGAACAGCACAGCAGCCAGCGTCGTCCCGGCGAACGACCGCAACATGTCCTTGCGCAGCGCATGTCCCTCGTCGAAGGCGTCCCCGATGGCCACCGCGACCCCGAGCAGTGCGATGTCGACGCCGGTCGAGGCCAGAGCGACCCAACTTGGCACCATCCCGAGCGGGATGATCAGGATGGCGTTGCCCAGCGCGAAGAACAACGTCGCGACGATGACGAAGCCGACCACCGGGCGGGGTTGCGCGCGCCGGGTCACGGCGTGGACAAGCGCGGCCAGTACCGGTACCGACAGCGCACCGAACATGACCCAGTGTCCAAGCCGCAACGGGCCGTCGACGTCTCCGGCGAGCGTGGCGCCCAGCACCGCCGTCGCGGCCACCACCGTGACGAGCGCGACCTCTGCGGCTCGGCTGCGCCCGCTGTCGCGGGGTCGCGACAACTCCAGCAGCACCGCCAGCCACGCGATGCCCGGCACCGCGACCAGATAGATCTCCACGCTTCCGAGCACCGCCGACTGGCTCACCAGCCTGACCGCGTCCAGCGCCACCACGAGCGCAAAGCTGGTCAGACCCACCGCGGCGAGCGCCAGGACCGGCTTGCGGGGGTCGCGCGCGAGCAGATACAGCCCCAGCCACCAGCTCAGCGCGAAGACCAATCCGGAGAGCGCGACCACGACCGCCGTCCTCAGCGCCCGTAGCGTCGATGCCTGGCGCTGTAGTCGCGCAGCGCACGCAGGAAGTCCACCCGGCGGAACTCCGGCCAGTAGGCCTCGGTGAACCACATCTCCGAGTAGGCGCTCTGCCACAGCAGGAAACCCGACAGCCGTTGCTCCCCCGACGTGCGGATCACCAGGTCCGGGTCGGGCTGGCCCGACGTGTAGAGGTTCTCCGAGATGGCCTCGGCGGTAACGGCTTCGATCAGCTTCTCCCCCGAGACGCCGTTGGCCAGCTCCTTGGCCAGCAGTCCTCGGACCGCGTCGACGATCTCCTGCCGGCCGCCGTAGCCGACGGCGACGTTGACATGGAACGATGCCGCAGGACACGCCTCTTCGGTGGACTGCACGGCGTCGCGCAGCCGGCGGGCCGGTTCCTCCCCGAGCAGCTCGAGGTCGCCCATGGTCCGCACGCTCCACTGGTTCGCCGGTGCGCAGATCTCCTCGACGACCTCGGTGATGATCTCGATCAGCGATGCCAGTTCCTGCGGGTCGCGCTGCAGGTTCTCGGTGGACAGCAGGTACACGGTGGCCATCTCGATGCCCGCCTCGTGGCACCACCGCAGCATCTCGGCGATCTTGTGTGCACCGGCCCGGTAGCCGTAGCTGACGTCGTTGTGGCCGAGCTCACGCGCCCAGCGCCGGTTGCCGTCACACAGCACCGCAATGTGGCGGGGCAGCTCGGATTTCGCCGGCGCCAACCCCTGACGCAGCCGCATCTCGTAGAGCCGGTACATCGGCTCCTTGAGTCGCCGCGGGATGAGGTCCACGATGGTCCAGACTACTGTGACGCGTGCAAGCCCAATGCCAGTCAGCGGAGGTGACGTGCCGACATCTGTCGATCCCCGGGATACCGCCGACGCCCCGCGGGATCCCGAAGATTTTCCCGAGGCGGTCGTCGAAGGCGTCGCCCAGTTCCTGGGCAAGCCGCGGCTGCGGGGCTGGATCCACGTCTACGCAGCGGCTATCTCGGTCGTCTGCGGTGCCACGCTGGTTGCGGTGTCCTGGTCGCTGGCATCCACGCGTGCCGGGATCGCCACGCTGATCTACACGCTGACGATCGTGGCCATGTTCACCGTCAGTGGGGTCTACCACCGGGTGCACTGGACGTCGACGACCGCGCGGACATGGATGAAGCGCGCCGACCACTCGATGATCTTC
>CAXEZH010000230.1:0-2655 GCA_964000695.1 uncultured Mycolicibacterium sp.
CAAGGGCGTCCGGAGCCCTACGAGTCGGGCACGTGGGGCCCGGCGTCGGCGTTCGAGATGGTGCACCGGCTGGACCGGGAATGGAGGCGGCCGTGACGAGCGCTTGCGCGAGGAACCGAGGGCCCCGATGATCGTCGAACTCCCCGACACCACCACCGCCGAGATCAACAAGAAGATCACCGGGCTTCGCGAAGAGGGCGGCGCGCTGACCTTGGGCCGGGTGCTGACCCTGGTCATCGCCCCCGACAGCGAGGAGACGCTGCAGAGCGCGATCGACGCCGCCACGTTCGCCAGCCGTGAGCATCCCTGCCGGGTGATCGCAGCACTGGCCGGTGACAGTGACGCCGCTGCCTCACGGCTTGACGCCGAGTTACGGGTCGGCCGTGACGCCGGAGCGGGTGAGGTCGTGGTGCTGCGTCTGCATGGCGAGCTGTCTGCCCATCCCTCGGCAGTCGTGCTGCCGTTCCTGCTGCCCGACACCCCGGTGGTGGCGTGGTGGCCTGACGCCGCGCCGCAGGTGCCGGCCAAGGATCCGCTGGGCAGGTTGGCGATCCGCCGGATCACCAATGCCACCGACGCCCCTGATCCGCTGGCCGCGATCAAGAGTCGCCTGCCTGGCTATCACCCCGGCGACACCGACCTGGCGTGGAGTCGCATCACCTACTGGCGCGCGCTGCTGGCCTCTGCCATCGACGAGCCGCCGTATGAGCCGATCCGTTCGGCGGTGGTGTCGGGCCTGAAGTCCGAGCCGGCGCTGGACATGCTGGCAGGCTGGCTGGCCAGCCGCATCGACGGCACGGTGACCCGGTCGGTCGGCACGCTCAAGGTGGAGCTGCACCGGGATCATGACACCGTGACGCTCAGCCGACCGCAGGAGGGTGTGACGGCGACGCTGAGCCGCACGTCGCGGCCCGTGGCGCTGGTTCCACTGGCAAGAAGAGATGTCCCTGAATGCCTCGCCGAGGAGATGCGCCGGCTCGATGCCGACGAGATCTATCGCGAGGCGCTGACCGGAATCGACAAGGTGTCCTATCAATGAAACCGACCATCGAAACCTACTCCGACAGCACGGCACTGGTCGCTGCCGCGGGTGACCGGCTGGTGTCGGCCATCGCGTCGACGATCGAGGAGCACGGAACCGCCTCGATCGTGCTGACCGGCGGCGGCACCGGCATCGGGCTGCTCGAGCGGGTGCGCGAACGCGCCGGCGAGATCGACTGGGCGAAGGTGCACATCTACTGGGGCGACGAACGTTTCGTGCCCTCTGACGACGACGAGCGCAACGACAAGCAGGCCCGCGAGGCGCTGCTGGACCACATCGACATCCCCCCGGTCAACGTGCATTCGATGGCGGCCTCCGACGGCGAGTTCGGCGACGACCTCGACGCGGCGGCCGGCGGGTACGAGCAGCTCCTCGCCGAGACGTTCGTCGACCCCGCGACCGAATTCGACATTCATCTGCTCGGTATGGGCGGTGAGGGCCACGTCAACTCGTTGTTCCCCGATTCTGCGGCGGTGCGTGAGACCGAACGTATGGTCGTCGGCGTCACCGACTCCCCCAAGCCGCCGCCCCGCCGAATCACGTTGACCCTGCCCGCGGTTCGGCGCTCCCGGCAGGTGTGGCTGGTGGTCTCCGGCGAGGGCAAGGCCGACGCAGTGGCCGCTGCGGTCAACGGCGCCGAGCCGACGGATGTGCCGGCCGCCGGTGCGGTCGGCAAGGAGGCGACGGTCTGGCTGCTGGACGAGGCCGCGGCCGCCAAGCTCTGACCCGGCGAACGCGCTCTCCCCGTTGAGACTGCGCTGGCGGCGGGCGTTACTCGCACTTTGCCGCCGTAGCTGCAGTCTCAACGGTGTCTGACGCGCCGCTCAGCGGGCCCCTGTCTGATTATCCGCTCAGCGGATGTCGACGTAGTAGACCTGGCCGGTGACGACGTCCTGGCGGTTGTCGTCGTTGTAGCCGGTGTTGGGCACGGTGCCGCGCAGCGCGGGTCCGGGCTGGACGGCGACCACGGTGGCCTGCGACAGCGGGGTGTCGGACAGGTGGTTGACGATGACGCGGTTGCCGTCGGCTTCGAGCTGGCTGATGGTCTGCTGGGCGTCGGAGCCACTGGGTGCGGCGGCGGCGGGGGCGGCCAGGCCCAGGACGGCGGCGGTCAGTCCGGCAGCGGCGGCGGTGGCGAGAGTGATGCTCTTCATCTCGGTTCCTCTTTCTGATCTTGAGTTCTGCCGTGTGTAACCCGCAGGTCAGGCAGTTGATTTCCGCTGGCAGAAATTGACCGGTCGGTGGCAGGAATCGATTACTCCCGCGGCGGGACCGGGCGGCACCCGGAATACTGTGATGGCCGTCAGCGTCGATGACACACGCCGGCCTCACCAACACGATCGACGCCAGGCAGGTCCGAACCGATCGACAGCGAAGGAACCCGCATGGCCACCATCACCACGTCCGACGGCACCGAGATCTTCTACAAGGACTGGGGGCCGAAGGACGCCCGGCCGGTCATGTTCCATCACGGCTGGCCGCTCAGTTCCGACGACTGGGATGCGCAGATGCTCTTCTTCGTCCAGCAGGGCTTTCGCGTGGTGGCGCACGACCGCCGCGGCCACGGCCGGTCGACGCAGGTCTGGGACGGTCACGACATGGACCATTACGCG
>CAXEZH010000231.1:0-3769 GCA_964000695.1 uncultured Mycolicibacterium sp.
GGTCGGCGTGTCGCGCGCGGTTGCCGGTTCGGGCGTGTTGTGTTTCACCGCGGGGCCGGGCAGGTTAACAGCCGGTTATGTTCGCTGGCGCTGCTTTGCCGGGATTTGTTCGCCACCGAGAACGACAACGGCCGGGCAAAGACACGTGGTCTCTGCCCGGCCGTCGTCAGAGAGCGCTTCGGCCAGCCGTGACTAGCCGGAAACGACGTCCAGCGACACCTGCGCCTCGACGTCGTGGTGCAGCCGCACCGGCACGGTGTGGGTGCCGGTCGTCTTGATGTGCGCCTTGGGCAACGCGATGGTGCGCTTGTCGAGGTTCGGGCCGCCGGCCTTCTTGATCGCCGCGGCGATGTCGGCCGCGGTGACCGAGCCGAACAGCTTGCCCGAGTCGCCGGCGGTCTTCACCGACAGCTGCACGGCGCCGAGGTTCTCGATCGCCGTCTTCAGCTCGTTGGCGTGCTCGAGGTTCTTGACGCCCTTGAGCTCCTGGGTGCGCCGGATGGTCTCGGCCTGGCGCTGCGCGCCGCGGGTCGCCACGATGGCCAGCCCGCGCGGCAGCAGGTAGTTGCGGCCGTAGCCGTCCTTGACCTCGACGGTGTCACCGGGCGAGCCGAGGTGCTCGACCTCGGTAGTCAGAATCAGTTTCATCTCTTCGTCCTGTCTTCTTCTCGCCGATTACCGAGCCGACGAGCTGAACGGCAGCAACGCAACCTCGCGGGCGTTCTTCACCGCGATCGCGACGTCGCGCTGGTGCTGAACGCAGTTACCGGTCACCCGGCGGGCACGGATCTTGCCGCGCTCGCTGATGTAGGTGCGCAGCAGCGCGGTGTCCTTGTAGTCGATGTCCATGTTCTTGCCCTTCTTCGAGCAGAACACGCACTTGCGGGTCTTGACCGGCTTCTCCGGAGCCGGACGGCGCTTTGTCGATTTCGCCATGTGTCTATCTCTTCCTCAAGAAAATCAATGAATATCGTTGTGTCAGAACGGTGGTTCGTCGTCGGCGCCGCCGAAGGAGCCCGATGCGGGCGCGCTGCCCCAGGGGTCCTCCGCCGGTGCGCTGTTGGCAGCCGCCGGGCGGGAACCGCCGCCGCCACCGCCACCGAATCCGCCGCCACCGCCGCCGCTGCGGCTGGCCTTGTTGACCTTGGCGGTCGCGTAGCGCAGCGAGGGTCCGATCTCGTCGACCTCGACCTCGACGACGGTGCGCTTCTCGCCCTCGCGGGTTTCGAAGGAGCGCTGCTTGAGCCGGCCCTGGACGATGACGCGCGATCCGCGGGTCAGGCTCTCGGCCACGTTCTCGGCGGCCTCACGCCAGATGTTGCACCGCAGGAACAGCGCCTCGCCGTCCTTCCACTCCCCGCTCTGGCGGTCGTAGATCCGCGGAGTCGAGGCGACGGTGAAGTTCGCCACCGCCGCTCCCGACGGGGTGAACCGCAATTCGGGGTCGGCGGTCAGGTTTCCTACGACAGTGATGGTGGTGTCACCAGCAGCCACGGGTTCCTCCTGAAGGTGGTGGTCGGCGTGTTGGGCGCGAGCCTACGCAGCGGTTCCGACGAGCGGCACCCTTTAGTGCTTGTCGGTCCGCATCACCTTGGTGCGCAGCACGGACTCGTTCAGGTTCAGCTGACGGTCCAGCTCGGAGACCGTCGCCGGCTCGGCCTTGACGTCGACCACGGCGTAGATGCCCTCGGCGTGCTTGGCGATCTCGTAGGCCAGCCGCCGGCGTCCCCAGATGTCGACCTTGTCGACACTGCCGCCATCCTTGCGGATCACGTTGAGGAACGTCTCCAGCGACGGAGCTACGGTGCGCTCGTCGAGAGTGGGGTCGAGGATGACCATGATTTCGTATGGACGCATAACTAACCCATCACCTCCTATGGTCGTTGCGGCCACGGCGTGTCCGTGGCAGGAGGGTCGCCTGCGTCGGCAACCGGGCCAGGTTACAGGAACGGGCGCTGATCTGCGAAATCGCGGCGGAGGGGGTCGCCACCGTCGCTGCCCCTGCCCGCCGCGATCACGGCTCCGGAGCCGCACGCCGCCGTCGCCGACAGTGAACTCTCTGCGAGAAAACTGCCTCGAATTCGCCGCTGATTCACACTCGGCGAGGAAGACCCGCGAACCGGTGAGGAGACCGGCGGCAAGCGGCGGGTGTTGCAGGCGGTGCCGACACCGTGGGTCGCGAAACCTATTGCGACAGCGAGACCGGCGCCGGTTCCCGCGTCGCCGCCACACCCGGGCGGGGCCGCAGCCAGTCCGGCAGCCACCGTGGTGGCGCGTCCGGCGCGGCGTCGAACACCCCGCCCGCCGGGTCGTCAACCGCCCCACCGGCGCGTACCAAGTCCTGCTCGGGCCGGTAGATCTGCCGGATCACCAACGCGCACAACCCGATCACCGCGATGTCGCGCAGCAGCACCGTCGCGGTGAACGCCTGCTCGGGCAGCCCCATGTTCTGCTCGCCGAACAGGAACAGCATCCGCGGCACCCACACCAGCATGTCGATCGTCATCCAGGCCAACAGGAGACGTCGATGCGGCAGCGCCAGCACCGCCAGCGGCACCAGCCACAGCGAGAACTGCGGACTCCACACCTTGTTGGTCAGCAGGAACGCCGCCACCACCAGGAACGCCAGCTGCGCCACCCGCGGGCGGCGCGGCGCGGTCAGCGCGATGTAGCCGATCACGATGCAGCAGGCCGCGAACAGCGCCGCGCTGACCGCGTTCAGCACGGTGGGGGGCTCCCAGAAGCCGAGGTCCGGATCGAAACCGGGCCAGCCGGTGAACGACTTCACCACGTTGTACAGCGAGTCCATGTCATCACCGCGACGGGTGTTGAGCCGGAAGAACTCCGACCAGCCGCGCGGGAACAACACCATGATCGGCAGATTGACCAGCAACCAGGCGCCCACTGCTGCCGCCGCGGTCTTGCCGACCTCCCGCAGGCGCCCGGCCCGGATCGCCAACAGCGTCAGCGGGATCAGCAGCAGCAGCGGATAGAGCTTGGCCGCCACCCCCAGACCGATCAACACGCCGGCGAGCACCGGTCTTCGGCGGGCCCAGGCGAGCAGGGCGCCCGCCGCGAAAGCCGTTGCCAGCGCATCGAAGTTGGTGAAGATCTGGAAGATGACGATCGGCGAGGCGGCCACCAGCGCGGCGTCCCAGATGCGTCGCGGCCCGGCCAGCATCGCCGTGGCCCACAATGTGGTCAGCCATGCCAGCGCCAGCCCGAACGCGGCGATGTTGAAGAACATCACCACCTCGGCCACGACAGGCACCGACACCAGCCTGGTCAGCGCCGAGTAGGTCTTGGCAACCGTCATCGACAGGTACTGGTAGATGCCGGTCAGCACCGGATACTCCATGTAGCGCACGGCGGGTTCGCCGTCGTAGGTGATCTGCGGCGTCCCGTCGTCGTCGGTCTCCACCCAGCTGGACTTGTACGGGAACTTGCCCAGGTTCAGCAGCTCCGCGGTGTAGAGCGGCACGGTGTCCGAATAGCAGAGCTCGTAGTAGGCGCGGTTGTTCTCCCAGTTGGCGACCCGCTGCTCGGCGGTGCCGGAGCCGGTGGTCTGCAGGCACGCCGCTTTCGTCGAATAGCCCAGCGCCAGGAACACCAGCGCGATCAGCATCATCACCCGCAGCGGAGTCAGGAAGCGGGTGCGACCGATCAGCGCGTGCCGGCCGACCGGCCCGCCGATCGTGCCCGCCAGCGCGGCGCCGAATGCGAGCGCGGCAACAGTGCTGCAGCTGCCCGACGGGCCGTTGGCGGCAGA
>CAXEZH010000232.1:0-17536 GCA_964000695.1 uncultured Mycolicibacterium sp.
CACACCGAGTACTCGTCGCTGAAGTTCGCGATGTTCATGTTGGCCGAGTACGTCAACATGACCACGGTATCCGCGCTGGCCACCACCCTCTTCCTCGGCGGGTGGCGGGCGCCCTGGCCGCTGAGCCTCTGGGAAGGGGCGAACGCCGGGTGGTGGCCGCTTTTGTGGTTCACCGCGAAGGTATGGCTGTTCCTGTTCATCTTCATGTGGCTGCGAGCGACGCTGCCCCGACTGCGTTACGACCAGTTCATGGTCCTGGGATGGAAATTGCTCATTCCGGTGGCGCTGGGCTGGATCATGATCGTCGCCGTCATCCATACGCTGCTCGGCCCCGGCGTACGGGACTGGGTGACCGCGCTGGCGGGCGTCGCTGGGCTGGCCGTCATGGCGGTGCTCCTCAACGCCCGCAGAAACCCGCGGACCGGGAGCCCGCCGCCGGCGTCCGCAACCCCGTCGGCCGATGTGCAGGCCGGCGCCTTCCCGGTGCCTCCCCTGCCGGCTGCGCACACGACCAAGGAGCAATCACATGCCTAAATTCCTCGATGCGGTCGCAGGATTCGCCGTCACGTTCGGGTCGATGTTCAAGAAGCCGATCACCGAGGAGTATCCGGAAAAGCCCGGGCGGGTGGCCCGGCGCTACCACGGACGGCACCAACTCAACCGCTACGCCGACGGCCTGGAGAAGTGTATCGGCTGCGAACTCTGCGCCTGGGCCTGCCCGGCAGACGCCATCTACGTCGAGGGCGCCGACAACACCGACGCCGAACGGTACTCCCCCGGCGAGCGTTACGGACGCGTCTACCAGATCAACTACTTGCGGTGCATCGGCTGCGGCCTGTGCATCGAGGCCTGCCCTACCCGGGCACTGACCATGACCAACGACTACGAGATGGCCGATGACAACCGGGCGGACCTGATCTACGGCAAGGACAAGTTGTTGGCGCCGCTCGAGCCGGGGATGCACCAGCCGCCGCACCCGATGGCCCCGGGCAGCACCGACGAGGACTACTACCTGGGCAACATCACCCGCCGGAGCACCGCGCACCAACGGGTCAACGACGACGCGCCGCACGTCACCGACAACAATGGCGCCGCGCACGTAACGGACAACAATGGCGTCGCGCACGTAACGGACATCAATGGCGTCGCGCACGTAAGGAGCACCAATGGGTGAAGCCGTGCTGTTCTGGGTGCTGGCCCTGGTCGCCGTGGTGGGGGCGATCGGGGTGGTCGCCGCCCCCAAGGCGGTGTATTCGGCGATCTCGCTGGCCACCACGATGATCGCGCTCGCGGTGATCTACATTGCGCAGGATGCCCCGTTTCTGGGGGTGGTCCAGGTGGTCGTCTACACCGGAGCGGTCATGATGCTGTTCCTGTTCGTGCTCATGCTGATCGGAGTGGACTCGTCGGAGTCGCTGGTGGAAACCCTTCGCGGACAACGGCTGGCAGCGATCTGCATCGGTGTCGGTTTCGGTGTTCTGCTGATCGCCGGGATCGGCAACGTCGCAGTCGCCGGCTTCGTGGGCCTGGACGCCGCGAACCAGAACGGCAACGTCGAGGGTCTGGCCGCACTGATCTTCACGCAATACCTGTGGGCGTTCGAGTTGACGGGCGCGCTGTTGATCACCGCGACGCTCGGCGCGATGCTGCTGGCCCACCGTGAACGCATCGAGCGCCGTAAAACCCAGCGCGAGCTGGCGATCGAGCGTTTCGCCCCTGGCGGCTATCCGACCACGCTGCCCAACCCGGGCGTGTACGCCCGCCACAACGCGGTCGACGTTCCGGCCCGTCTGCCCGACGGTTCGGCATCCTTGCTGTCGGTCAGCGCAATCTTGCAGGTACGGCGGGTGCCCAGCGAGGGTGAGGACGACAACTCGAGCGGACGTGATCGATGAGTCCTGACTACTACCTGTATTTGTCGGCGTTGTTGTTCACCATCGGCGCCGCCGGAGTGCTGTTGCGTCGCAATGCCATCGTCATGTTCATGTGTGTCGAGTTGATGCTCAACGCCGCCAACCTCGCCTTCGTCACGTTCTCCCGGATGCACGGTCAACTGGACGGACAGGTGGTGGCGTTCTTCACGATGGTCGTCGCTGCCTGTGAAGTCGTGATCGGGCTGGCCATCATCATGACCATCTTCCGGTCGCGGCGCTCTGCCAATGTCGACGCGGCGAACCTGCTGAAGCACTGATGAGCGCTCGCGCGAAGAAGAGAGAGCCTGATGAGCGCTCGCGCGAAGAAGAGAAAACCCTGATGAGCGCTCGCGCGAAGAAGAGAGAGCACTGAGGCGCCGATGACCCTACCCGTGTGGCTGCTGATCGCGCTCCCCCTCGGCGGGGCGATGGTGCTGTTGCTGTCCGGCCGGCGGAGCAACCCGTGGGGACATCTGGTGGGTACCGCCGCCTCGCTGGCCTCGTTCGCCTGCGCCGCAGTGTTGTTCGTCGACATGGTGGGCCGGCCCGCCGAGGACCGCCGCATCACGCAGACACTGTTCTCCTGGGTTCCCGTCGGAGAGCTGCAGGTCGACTTCGGCCTGCACCTGGACCAGCTGTCGATGTGCTTCGTGCTGCTGATCACCGGGGTCGGGTCACTGATCCACATCTACTCCATCGGCTACATGGCCGAGGATCCCGAACGCCGGAAGTTCTTCGGGTATCTCAACCTGTTCCTCGCGGCGATGCTGCTGCTGGTGCTCGCCGACAACTACCTCGGTCTGTACATGGGCTGGGAGGGAGTGGGCCTGGCGTCGTATCTGCTGATCGGGTTCTGGTCGCACAAGCCGTCGGCGGCGACGGCGGCCAAGAAGGCGTTCGTCGTCAACCGGGTCGGTGACATCGGGTTGGCGGTGGCGTTGATGCTGATGTTCGCCGCGGCCGGCTCGGTGTCGTTCACCGGCGTGTTCGACGCGGCGCCGCAGTTGAGCGAGGCCACGCTGACGCTGATCGGGTTGATGCTGCTGTTGGCGGCCTGCGGCAAGTCCGCCCAGGTGCCGTTGCAGTCGTGGCTCGGTGACGCCATGGAAGGCCCCACGCCGGTGTCGGCACTCATCCACGCCGCGACGATGGTCACCGCCGGCGTCTACCTGATCGTGCGATCGGGCCCGGTGTTCGACCTCGCGCCGCACGCCCAGACCGCGGTGGTGGTCGTCGGCGCGGTGACGTTGCTGTTCGGCGCGGTGATCGGCTGCGCGAAGGACGACATCAAGAAGGCGCTGGCCGCATCGACGATGAGCCAGATCGGCTACATGGTGCTGGCGGCCGGACTCGGGCCGGTCGGCTACGCGGTCGCCATCATGCACCTGCTGACCCACGGTTTCTTCAAAGCGGGTCTGTTCCTCGGCGCCGGGTCGGTGATGCATGCGATGGACGACGAGGTGAACATGCGCCGCTACGGCGGACTGCGCACGGCGCTTCCGGTGACGTTCGTGACGTTCGGACTGGGTTACCTGGCGATCATCGGCATCCCGCCGCTGGCGGGCTTCTTCTCCAAAGACGGCATCATCGAGGCCGCGCTGGGCGCCGGCGGCATCAAGGGGGTCGTGCTGGGCGCAGTGACCATCCTCGGCGCCGGCATCACGGCCTTCTACATGACACGGGTGATGCTGATGACATTCTTCGGCGACAAGCGTTGGGCCGACACATCGCATCCGCATGAGGCGCCGTCGGTGATGACCTGGCCGATGATCCTGCTGGCGGTCGGGTCGGTGACTGCGGGCGCGGCGCTCGCCATCGGGGGCACGCTCGAGCACTGGTTGGAACCGGTGGTGGGTGCTCATGAAGTCCACCACGTGCTGCCGGTGTGGGTGGTCACCGTGATCGTGTTGTCAGTCGTCGCGGTCGGCATCGTGATCGCCTACCGGATGTACGGCTCTCGTGCGGTTGCCGAGCAGCCGCCTGCCGGTTCGGCGCTGACCGCCGCCGCGCGCCAGGATCTCTACGGCGATGCATTCAACGAGAAGGTGCTGATGCGACCGGGCCGGGTCTTCACCGAGGAACTGGTCGAGATCGACGACGAAGTGGTCGACGGCGTGGCCGCAGGCCTGGCGGGCGGGGTGTCGCGGATATCCCGAGGGTTGCGGAACACGCAGACCGGCTTCGCCCGATCGTATGCGTTGTCGATGCTGGTGGGCGCCACGCTGGTGGTCGCGACGATTCTGGCGGTGAACCTGTGGTGAGCTCGATTCCCTGGCTGACGGTGTTGTGGGCCGTCCCGATGGTCGGCGCGGTCGCGGTGATGGCCCTGCCCGCCGCGCAGCGGGAGCTGGTCAAGTGGGTGGCGTTGGGGGTTTCGCTGGCGGTGCTGGCCGTCACGGTGGTCGTGGCCGTCGGTTTCGACCCGGCCGGGGCGCAGTTCCAGTTCGTCGAATCCCACCGCTGGATACCGTCGTTCGGCACCGGGTACCAACTCGGTGTCGACGGGATCGCGTTGGCCCTGGTGGTGCTCACCGCCGTGCTGATGCCGATCCTGATCGTCGCCGGATGGAACGACACCCGCGACGACATCAGCTGGGGCGGCCGGTCGGTGCACGTGTACTTCGCGTTGATGCTGGCCGTGGCAGGCATGGTCCTGATCTCGTTGGTGGCGTTGGACATTCTGCTGTTCTACGTGTTCTTCGAGGCGATGCTGATCCCGATGTACTTCCTGATCGGCGGGTTCGGGGGTGCGCAACGCAGCGCCGCGGCGGTCAAGTTTCTGCTGTACAACCTGTTCGGTGGGCTGATCATGCTCGCCGCCGTGGTCGGCCTCTACGTTGCGACCGCGGGAAGCGACGCGTTCGAGGGCGGCACGTTCGACTTCCGCGCGATCGTCGCCGCGATCGCCGACGGCGAGTTCGCCCTGAACCCCATGGTCATGCATCTACTGTTCGGTGGCTTCATGTTCGCGTTCGCGATCAAAGCGCCGTTGTGGCCGTTGCACCGGTGGTTGCCCGACTCCGCGGTACAGGCCACCCCGGCCAGCGCGGTGCTGATGATGGCCATCATGGACAAGGTCGGCACGTTCGGCATGATCCGTTACTGTCTGCCGCTGTTCGGCGACTCGGCCGCTTTGTTCGCACCGGTGATCATCACGCTGTCGGTGATCGGGATCATCTACGGCGCCGTGGTCGCGATCGGCCAGACCGATGTCATGCGCCTGATCGCGTACACGTCGATCTCGCACTTCGGGTTCATCATCCTGGGCATCTTCGTGATGACCAGCCAGGGACAGGCCGGCTCGACGCTGTACATGGTCAACCACGGCATCTCGACCGCCGCACTGTTCCTGATCGCCGGGTTCCTGGTGTCGCGCCGCGGTTCACGTCTGATCAGCGCGTACGGGGGCGTGCAGAAGGTCGCGCCCGTCCTGGCGGGTACGTTCCTGGTGGCCGGGTTGGCGACGCTGTCGCTGCCCGGGTTGGCGCCGTTCATCAGTGAGTTCCTGGTTCTCATCGGCACGTTCACCCGTTATCCGGTGTTCGGTGTGCTCGCCGCCACCGCTCTGGTGCTCTCTGCGATCTACATCCTGTGGATGTACCAGCGGATGATGACGGGTCCCCTGCCTCGTGACCTCGCCGACGGCGAGTCGAAACTTCCCGATCTGGTGCCTCGCGAGATCGTCGTGGTCGCACCGCTGATCGCGTTGCTGCTGGTGCTCGGGGTCTATCCCAAACCTGCGCTCGACGTGATCGATCCGGCGGTGACTCACACGCTGACCTCGATCGATCAGCGAGACCCGAGTCCTGCGATCGCAGAAGGGTTCCCGAGATGACCATCCCCACGCCGTCGATCGAGTACGGCCTGCTGTCCCCGATGCTGATCGTGCTGGGTTCGGCGGTGCTCGGTGTGCTGATCGAGGCGTTCGTGCCGCGCCGCCTGCGCTACCAGGTGCAGATCGGGGTCAGCCTGGCGGCCCTCGTCGCCGCGTTGGTCGCCGTCGTCATGTTGGCGGGCGACCTCGGCGGCGGCAACGGCGCTACGGCGATGCTGGGCGCGGTAGCCGTCGACCGGCCGGCCCTGCTGCTGCAGGGCACCATTCTGCTGGTCGGTGTGCTCGGAATACTGCTCATCGGGGAGCGCAGAACACGTTCTGGTGATTCCGATCCCGCCGACGGGCGATCGGGCGGCCTGGACGCGTTCACCCCGCAAGCCTCGGTGGTCCCCGGCGGCGTCGCCGAGAAACAGGACACCCGGGCGGGACTGATTCAGACCGAGGTGTTCCCGCTGACACTGTTCGCGGTCGGTGGAATGCTGTTGTTCCCCGCCGCCAACGACCTGCTGACGATGTTCGTCGCGCTGGAGGTGTTGTCGCTGCCGCTGTATCTGCTCTGCGGTCTGGCCCGCCGCCGCCGCCTGCTCTCGCAGGAAGCGGCGATGAAGTACTTTCTGCTGGGCGCGTTTGCGTCCGCATTCTTCCTCTACGGCTCGGCGATGCTGTACGGCTACGCGGGCACGCTGCGCTTCGACGGGATCGCCGATGCGGTGACGCAGGGCACGGGAAAGCCCGCGTTGGCGCTCATCGGGGCGGGCCTGGTGTTGGTCGGGGTGTTGTTCAAAGTCGGTGCCGTGCCGTTCCACTCGTGGATCCCGGACGTGTACCAGGGGGCGCCGACCCCGGTCACCGCGTTCATGGCGGCCGCCACCAAGATCGCAGCGTTCGGAGCGCTGCTGCGGGTGTTCTACGTGGCGTTGCCAGAGCTGCGCGACGACTGGCAGCCGGTGTTGTGGGCCGTGGCGATCCTGACGATGCTGGTCGGCACGATCACCGCTGTCACCCAGGCCGACGTCAAACGGATCCTGGCGTATTCGGCAGTCGCACATACCGGTTTCATCCTCACCGGCGTGGTCGCAGGCACCCCGGCCGGGTTGTCTTCGACGCTGTTCTATCTTTTCGCCTACGGCTTTTCCACCGTCGGTGCGTTCGCCGTGGTCGGTCTCGTCCGCGACCGCATGGGCGAGGAGGACACCGACATCTCCCGGTGGGCCGGGCTGGGAAGACGTTATCCCGTGGCCGGACTCGTGTTCTCGTTGTTCTTGCTGGCCTTCGCCGGAATCCCGTTGACCAGTGGCTTCGTCAGTAAGTTCGCGGTGTTCAAGGCGGCGGGTGAGAGTGGCGCCATCGCTTTGGTGGTCGTCGGCGTGATCGCCAGTGCGATCGCCGCTTACTTCTACGTGCGGATCATCGTGCTGATGTTCTTCACCGAGCGTCCGGATGACGCGCCGGAGGTCGTGGTGCCCAGCGTGTTGACCAGTGGCGTCATCGCCCTCACGGCTGCCGTCACGTTCCTTCTCGGCGCGCTGCCCCAACCGCTGCTCGACCTGGCCAACGCTGCTGACCGCTTCCTCTGATACGACTGCGATATGACCGAGGACCACACCGTCCGCACCGCGGACCCAGGTCACACCGTCCGCACCGCGGACCGTGGCCCCGTGCGGATCATCACCCTCGACCGACCCGCGGCCCGCAACGCGCTCAGCGGCGCCCTGAACCGCGCCCTCTACGCCGCGCTGACCGACGCCGACGCCGACGAAGCGGTGTCCGCGGTGGTGCTGACCGGGACCGACCCGGCGTTCTGCGCCGGTGTCGACCTGAAAGAGGCCGCCCGTGACGGCTTGCGCTATTTCGAGGAGTTCCAGTCACACAGTTGCATCGCGGCGGTGGCGGCGATGCACACACCGGTCGTGGGCGCCATCAACGGGGCCACCTTCACCGGCGGACTCGAGATCGCCCTGGGTTGCGACTTTCTCGTCGCTTCCGAGCGCGCGGTGTTCGCCGACACCCACGCCCGGGTCGGCATCCTGCCCGGTGGTGGGATGACCGCGCGGCTGCCGCAGCTGGTGGGCGCTGCGATGGCCCGGCGGTTGTCGATGACCGGCGAGGTCGTGGATGCGGTGCGGGCCGAACGGATCGGCCTGATCACCGAGGTGGTCCCCCATGAAAGCCTGCTGCACCGCGCTGTCGAGCTGGCCACCCAGATCGCCGACGTACCCCGTCCGACGATGCGCAGCCTCAAGAAGATCTACACCACCGGTTCAGCCGCGGTGACAAACCCCGCGCTGGCGGCCGAACAGGCGATCGCGCTCGCCCAGCACCGCGACACCGACGCTCTCGAGGCGACGTTCCGCGCGGTGACACAGCGCAACAAGGAGCAGATCGGTCCCGGCTGAGGACTGCTTGCCGGCGTCGCACGGTCACGTTGCGCCCGGCTCGAGGACCGCGTCCACGGCGGTGTAGAGCGTCTCGGTCTCGGTATGCAGGACCGAATCGCCGCTCGGCAGTGCCCGCTCCAGAGCCAGGCCGTTCAGAACAGTGAGCAGGAATCGCGCCTGCAGCGTGCGGTCCCCGGTGCGAAGCACCCCTTCGTCGGCGAGCACACTCAACCAATATTCGACGCGTCGTGCTGACGTGCGATCGAAGGCTTGATACGCCGCGCGGACCTGCTCGGTCGGCTCCGCTGCAATGAAGTTCTGATACATGGTCGTCCAGGCTTGTCGCGCGTCCATCCCCACCCCGGCGGGAGCGAGCACCTGGCGCAGGCACTCCACCAACCGGTCTCGGGCCGGGCGGGACGGATCCCGGATCGGGTCGTCGGGGATGAAGTGCTCATAGATCCGCGTCAGCACCTCGTCCTGCAGCGCTCGCTGGGTCGGGAAGTGAAACCGCAACGATCCGGTGCTCACGCCGGCTCGCGCCGCCACCGCCCGGACACTGAGTGTCGCCGTGACGTCCTCGGCGATCATCTCTGCCGCCGCTTTGAGGATCTTCTCCCGCGTGTGCAAGGGCAATTCCTTTGCTGGTACCGACCGATCCGGCTGTACTAACACACTGTGTTAGTGTCGGGCTAACACGGCGTACTAGTGATCGTATCCGCGTCCGGCTGGGCCAAGAACGGCAACGCCGCGCCGGATCGGACCACGGAAATCGAAAGGCACGCGATGACATCGGACCAGCAGGTCACCCGGCGGCTCCTTCGGTGGCGAGCGGTCGCCATCGTGGCGGACAACGCCCGGGCCTACCTGGCTCTCAATGTGGCCATGTACGGGTTGTTCCTGGCCGGCTTCATCGTCGGCCTCACCTTCCCGCACCTCAGCCGAGCACAGGTGACCCGCCTCGACGACAACGGCACCACGGATCTCGTGCAGTCACTGATCGACCGTCCCTGGCTGTTCGCCGTGACCATTCTCGGCGTGAACGTCATCAGGATGAGCGTGTTGACCATCGTTCTGCCGTCCTTGGTCGTGCCGTTCGCAGGCATCGCACTGTTCGCCTACTGGGTCTTCACCACGGGGATCACACTCGTTCCGGCCAGCGACCTGGGATGGGTGGCCCTCATCCCCCACTCCCTGACACTGGTGATCGAGTTGCAGGCGTACCTCGTGCTGCTGCTGGGCGTGTACCTGCTCGGCAGGAACTGGATCCGGCCCGGCACCGCCGGTGCGGACAACCGGCGCGGCGGCTACCTCCACGGGCTGCGACAACTCGGCCGGCTCGCTGTGCTCGCCGCCGTTCTGCTGGTCATCGGCGCGGTGTACGAAGCGTTCTCGCTGCGTTACCTGGTCCACCCACTGGCTCAGTGGCTGCTGTGACGGGGCGAGCCCAAAGGGCCGCCGGGGCGGCCCGCCGGTCCTCGGGGAACGGCTGCGACTCGGTCACGTCGCGGGTCCGGCGAGCACCCCGTGCAGCAGGATCGAGGTCACGTCGTCGACCCAGCGCGCGGAGGGCAGGGTGTCCGGTGACTGGATCACCGCCAGCAGCGTGGCGCCGCCGATCAGGTCGACGAGCCGATCGGGGTCGATCTCTGCGCGGACCTCACCACGGTCGACGGCATCGCGGAGCCGGTCCCGCACCGCGGCGAACAGTTCGGTGAAACGGGCGCTGACCCGCCCGCTGAGCGCGGCGTCGGCGGTCATGTCGGTGATGAGCCCGGGCAGCGCCGCCCGCACGACCGGGCTGGTGAACACGTCACGGGCGGCCTCGATCATCGCGCGCAGGTCGGCGGCGATGTCACCGGGCGGGGCCTGCATCGCCGACGGGGTCACCGGGAACGCCGCCTCGTGCACCAGTTCGGCTTTGCTCGACCACCGGCGATATAGCGCGGTCTTGGTGGTTCCGGCCCGATCGGCGACGGCGGCCATGGTGACGTTGGAATAGCCGATTTCGACAAGTAGATCCGCGGTGGCGCGCAGTATGGCAGCGTCGATACGAGGGTCGCGGGGACGGCCTGCACCCGGGGGCTTGCCAGCCGACAACGGGTCTGCTTTCATATCGCTACCCCCGGTATCGTAACTGTGGCGGAAGGACCGGTCTGTGCCCAGTGATCCAGCCGTTGAGGATGTCGAACGGCTCCAGCGGTCCAGTCGTGACATGACGAATGTCCCTGCGGCTCTTTCGCAGTGGTTGTCCACTGTACTACCGAACACCACCCCCGAGATCACCGTGGAAAGCGGCGTGGATTCCAACGGCATGTCCTCGGAGACCATCCTACTGTCGGGACGCTGGACGCATGGCGGACGACCAGTCGAGCAGCGCTGGGTTGCCCGGGTCGCGCCCACCGAGGCCGACGTGCCGGTCTTCGACCACTACCGCCTCGACCATCAGCACGAAGTGATGCGCCTGGTCGGCGAACTGACCGACGTCGCGGTACCGCCGGTGCGCTGGCTCGAAGACACCGGCACGGTGCTGGGCCGGCCGTTCTTCCTGATGGACCGCATCGACGGTGAGGTTCCCCCGGACGTCATGCCGTACACATTCGGGGACAACTGGCTCTACGACGCCAGCCCCGAGCAGCAACGTCGGTTGCAGGACAACACCGTCGAGATCCTGGCCACCTTGCATTCGATCCCCAACGCCCGTCAGGTGTTCGGCTTCCTCCAGGACGTCGACCCGCCCGGCGAGACGGCGCTGCACCGCCACTTCGGGTGGCTGAAGAACTGGTATGCGTTCAGCGTCCCGGACATCGGGCGCTCCCCCCTCGTGGAGCGCGCGCTGGACTGGCTGGAGGCGCATTTCCCGGCCGACGTGGCGGCGCAGGAACCCGTACTGGTCTGGGGCGATTCACGGATCGGCAACGTGATGTACCGCGACTTCACCCCGGTCGCGGTGCTCGACTGGGAAATGGCGACGGTCGGCCCACGCGAGTTCGACCTGGCCTGGATCAGTTACGCGCACATGGTTTTTCAGGAACTCACCGGCCTCGCAGGGCTGCCGGGCATGCCGGACTTCCTGCGTGAGGAGGACGTCCGGGCGACATACCGGGACTTGACCGGTGTCGACGTCGGCGACCTGGATTGGTTCTACGTCTATTCCGGGGTGGTGTGGGCCTGCGTGTTCATGCGCACCGGGGCGCGCCGGGTGCATTTCGGGGAGATCGAGAAACCCGACGACATCGAGACGTTGTTCTACCACGCGCCGTTGCTCAAGCGCATGATCGGAGAGGCCGGCTGATGCTCGGACCCATGGACGAATACCCGGTCCACCAACTCCCTCAGCCCATCGCGTGGCCGGGATCCTCGGACCGCAACTTCTACGACCGCTCCTACTTCAACGCCCACGACCGTAGCGGCGACATCTTCGTCGTCACCGGCATCGGGTACTACCCGAACCTGGGGGTCAAGGACGCTTTCCTGTTGGTGTCACGGCGCGGCAGCGGCAAATACGGCGGTGGCGGTGACACCCAGACCGCGGTACACCTGTCCGACGCGATCGATCAGGACCGACTCAACCAGCACGTGGGCGCCTACCGCGTCGACGTCGTCGAACCGCTGCGCAAGCTTCGCATCGTGCTCGACGAGACCGACGGCATCGCGGCGGACCTGACCTGGGAGGGCCTGTTCGACGCGGTGCAGGAGCAGCCGCACATCATGCGGCGTGGCAACCGCATCACGCTCGACGCCCAGCGGTTCGCCCAGGCCGGCACCTGGAGCGGCCGACTGCTGATCGACGGCCAGGAGATCGATGTTGACCCGACCCGCTGGATCGGCACCCGCGACCGGTCATGGGGCATCCGCCCGGTCGGCGAGGCCGAGCCCGCCGGTCGGCCCGACGATCCGCCGTTCGAAGGTATGTGGTGGCTCTACGTGCCGATGGCGTTCGACGACTTCGGCATCGTGCTGATCATCCAGGAGGATCCGCACGGGTTTCGCTCGCTCAACGACTGCACCCGCATCTGGAAGGACGGCCGCGTCGAGCAGCTGGGCTGGCCCAGAGTGACCATCAGCTACCGCTCGGGCACCCGCATCCCCACCGGCGCGTCCATCGACGCGACCGCGTTCGACGGCAGCCCGGTGCACTTCGACGTCGAGTCGAAGCTGGCCGTGCCGATCCATGTCGGTGGTGGATACGGCGGCGACTCCGACTGGCTGCACGGGATGTGGAAGGGCGAGGCGTTCACCGAACGCCTCACCTACGACATGACCGATCCCGCTGTCATCGGGCGGGCGGGTTTCGGGGTCATCGATCACGTCGGCCGGGCGGTGTGCCGCGACGCCGACGGTGTCGAGCGTGAAGGGTGGGGACTGTTCGAACACGGCGCTCTCGGCCGCCACGACCCGTCGGGGTTCGCCGACTGGTTGTCCGTCGCGCCGTGACGTCCGAGCCGGGTCACGCGCTCCTGGACTGCGGTGTGCCGGCACGCCCGAACACCAACGACCGGTCGGAGTCGCCGAGCCGGTGGGCCAGCACGTCCCGCACGTAACTGTGGGTCAGCATCCATGGCCTGCGGGTGCCCGATCTCGGCAGCGCGTCGGCGCCGCGCAGCACGTAACCGGCCTGCAGGTTGAACGCCGGCTGCTCCGGCATGTGCGCATCCCCCAAGTGCGGATAGGCGTAGGTGTAGCCGCGGGACCGCATGTAGGCCAACAGGTCTGCCACCGACCGCGCCGTCAGGTCGGCGCCCAATGTCCACGAGGCGTTCGTGTAACCCAGCGACCACGCAGCGTTCGGGACGTCCTCGAGCATGTGCCGCCGATAGATGAACCGGTCGTTGGGCGCGACCTTCTCACCGTCGACGCTGAGCGCGACCCCGCCCAGCGCCTGCAACTGCAGGCCGGTCGCGGTGATGACGACGTCGGCGTCGACCCGACGTCCAGACGCCAGCACGATGCCGTCACGGTCGAAATGGTCGATGTGATCGGTGACCATCTCGACATCCCCCGCGGCCACCGCTTTGTACAGATCGGAGTCCAGGATGAAACACAGCCGCTGGTCCCAGGGGTTGTAGGGCGGCTTGAAGTGCGTGTCGACGGCGTATCCGGGAGGCAGCGCCCGAGATGCGGTGCGACGCAGCAGCCGCTTGCTCAGGCCCGGTGCGGTGCGTGAGACGAGCCAGATCAGCGAGCCGAACAGGGCAAGTATCCACCGGGCCACCCAGGCCCCCGCCCGCGCCGGCAACATCCGCCGGATCGCGTTGATCGGCGGGACCACCCGGCTGACCGAGAACATGTACGACGGGGTGCGCTGCAGCATCGTCACGTGTGCGGCGCGCTCAGTGAGCGCCGGGATCATGCTGACAGCGGTGGCGCCGCTGCCGATGACCACCACGCGCTTGCCGGTGTAGTCGAATCCGCGCGGCCAGTGTTGCGGATGGATGACCTCGCCGGTGAAGTCCTCCAGGCCGGTGAAGCTCGGCACGTACGGTTCGTCGTAGTCGTAATAGCCGCTGGCGAACACCACGAAGCCGGCCGTGTACACCGTGGCGGTCCCGCCCCGGTCGGCGCGAAGGGTCCAGGTGTGCGTGGTCCAGTCCCAATCGGCGGACTGGACAAGGGTGTTGAACCGGATGTGGTCGTCGATGCCGTGCTTGTGCGCCGTGTCGGCCAGGTACTGCCAGATGTGTCCGCCGTCGGCGATCATCTCCTCGCGTTTCCAGGGCTCCCACGGAAACGACAATGTGAAGATGTCGCTGTCGGAACGGATTCCGGGATACTGGAACAAATCCCAGGTCCCGCCGAGCCGCTCGCGCCGCTCCAGGATGAGGTAGGTCAGGTCCGGGTTCTTCTCCCGGATGCGGTAGGCGGCGTCGATTCCGGAGATTCCGGCACCGATGATGATGACGTCGGCCTGCTCTGCGTCGAGTCGGTCGGCCTCGCGTCGGTCGGCGTCGAGGCGCTCGGCGTCCGTGTTCGTGGCGTCGCTGCCGGCCATGGCCTACCCCTTACGCTGTCTTGACCGCCCGCACCGCGGCTCGGCCGAACACCATCGATTCCTCGACCCGGTCCAAGCGGTGGTCGATCGCGTCGAGGACATAGTTGTGTCGCACGTTCCAGGGCCGGTGTGTCCCCGACTTGGGCAGTACGTGCACGGCGCGGCGTACATAGCCGGCGTTGATGTCCCACGCCGGCTTTTCCTCCATCGGTGTGCGACCCAGGTGCGGGTAGGCGTGTGTGTAACCGTGGGAGTCCATGTGGGCCAACAGTTTCGCCACCGCCCGAGCCGTCAGGTCGGCCCGTAGGGTCCACGAGGCGTTGATGTACCCGACGCACCAGGCGAGATTGGGAACGTCCTCGAGCAGATGCTCTTTGTAGACGAACCGGTCAGCGGGCTTGACCTCCGCCCCGTCGACGCTGAGCGCGACACCGCCGAGTGCCTGCAACCGCAGCCCGGTGGCGGTGACGAGCACGTCGGCGTCGATCCGCTTTCCGGACTTGCACACCACGCCGGACTCGTCGATGTGGTCGATCTCGTCGGTCACCACCTCGGCCCGCCCTTCGGCGATCGCATCGTAGAAATCACCGGACAGGATGAGACACAGCCGCTGGTCCCACGGGTCGTAGGTGGGCTTGAAATGCGTGTCCACGGGGTAGTTCTCGGGCAGGTAGTGCTTGGCGACAGCGCGGATCGCCTTCCGGCTGAACCCTGGAGCTTTGCGTGCGATGCCGTAGACGGCGACGATGAACAGCACGTTGTACAACCAGGCCAGGCGGTAACCGAGTCTGCGCGGGGGCACCTTGCGCAGCAGGTTGACCACGGGGTTGATCCGTTGCCCCGACAGCAGATAGGTCGGCGAGCGCTGCAGCATCGTGACATGGCCGGCTTTGCGCGCCACCGCGGGGATCATGCTGATCGCGGTCGCGCCGCTGCCGATCACCACGACCCGTTTGCCGGTGTAATCCAACGACTCGGGCCACAGCTGGGGATGCACCACCGGTCCGGCGAAGTTCTCGATACCGGCGAAATCCGGCCGGTAGGGCTCGTCGTAGTCGTAGTAGCCCGTGCCGAAGAACAGGAACCGCGCCCGGTAGGTGCGTGCGGCACCGTCGTGGGTGGTCTGCACCGTCCACATGTCGGTCGACGAATCCCAGTCCGCCGAGAGGACCCGGGTGTCGAACTGGATGTGGCGATCGATGTCGTGTTTGTGCGCGGCGTCGACCAGATAGGTGCGGATGTCCTCGCCGTCCGCGACGTTCTCCGGCCGGGTCCACGGCTCCCACGGGAACGACAGCGTGAAGATGTCGCTGTCGGAGCGGATACCGGGATAGCGGTGCAGGTCCCAGGTGCCCCCGATGGCCGATCGTCGCTCCAGGATGGTGTAACTCAGTTGCGGGTTCCGCTCCTGGATCCGGTACGCCGCACCGATCCCGGAGATGCCCGCTCCGATGATCAAGACGTCGGAGAAGTCGTCTGCCGCCGGACTGACCTGATGCACCCGCAACCTCCTTTGGTCCCGCCACGTACCACGATATGGGTCCGGGCCCGCACGCGTCGACAATCCGGCTCAATGAATCGGGCGAGAGTTCGACGCTCTGCCCCGACGGCCGCCTCGGATACGCGAGGATGGGGACGTGGATGCAGGCGCGGGTGAGGTCGTGGATGTCGTCGTCGTCGGGGCGGGCTTCGCCGGCCTGTCCGCCGCCCGGGAGTTGAGCCGGTTGGGACACGACGTGCTCGTCCTGGAGGGCCGTGACCGGGTCGGGGGCCGCTCCTACACTGCGACGCTGGCCGGCGCCCCGGTCGACCTGGGTGCGACGTTCGTCGGGCCCACGCAGAAGGCCGTGCTGGCCCTGGCCGCCGAGCTGGGCTGTGTCTCGGTGCCCACCTACGGACGCGGCAAGAACCTGATCCGTTGGCGCGGCAAGGTGCGTTCCTACCGCAGCACGATCCCCCGGCTGTCCATCCTCGAGTTGCTCGACGTCTCGCGCATCCAGTGGAGGTTCGACCGCATCAGCCGCAGGGTGAGTGTCGCCGAGCCGTGGGCGTCGCCCGTCGCCGACGAACTGGACCGGGTGTCGCTGGAACAGTGGCTGCGTTCGCTGCACGCGGGCGCGTCCACGCGTGACCTGATGGCGATCATGTCGCGGGTGACCTGGGGCGCCGAACCCGACGCGGTGTCGATGTTGCACGCGGTGCGCTACGTCAAGGCCGCGGGTGGTCTGAACAGGATGCTCGACGTCGAGGGCGGAGCCCAGCAGGACCGGTATCCGGGCGGCACTCAGCAGATCGCCGTCCGAATGGCCGATGCGCTCGGCGAGCGGGTGAGGCTCGACGCGCCGGTGGGCCGTATCGCGCGTAACCCCGACGCGACGCTGACCGTCAGCTGCCGGGGCGGCGAAGTCACCGCCCGCGCTGTCGTCGTCGCCGTCCCGCCCGCGCATCGCGGCGGCATCGAGTTCGACCCGCCGCTGCCACCCGAGCACGCCGCGCTGATCCGGAACTGGCCGCAAGGCAACCTGAGCAAGGCCTACGCCGCGTACCAGACCCCGTTCTGGCGGGCCGACGGTTACTCGGGTGAGGCGCTCTCCGACGAGGGGCCGGTCTTCATCACCTTCGACGTCAGCCCCGACGTCAGCGGCAACGGTGACGCGGGGCCGGGCATCCTGCTGGGGTTCACCGACGCGCGCAGCTTCGACCCCCTGCCGCCGGCGGGTCGGCGTGAGGTCGCGCTCGCGGGTTTCGCATCGTTGTTCGGCCCGGCCGCGACCCGGCCTGTCGACTATCTCGATCACTGCTGGAGCGCCGAGGACTTCGCGCCGGGCGGGCCGACCGCGGCGGTCCCGCCCGGGGCCTGGACGGCGCACGGCCCGTGGTTGCGGCGCGCCTGCGACGGCATCTTCTGGGCCGGTACCGAGACCGCCGATGTCTGGACGGGATTCCTGGACGGGGCGGTGCGTTCAGGTCTGCGCGCGGCCGCCGAGGCGCATCAGGAGCTCGCGCGGCCGTCCTGACGGACGGAGTCGATCAGCCACCGCAGTTGCGCGTTGACGTCGGCGGGACGTTCCAGGATCGCGCAATGGCCGCCGTCGAGTTCGACGAAACGCGCCAGGTTCGGTGCTGTCGCGGCGATCCGTCTGGACGACACCATCGGCAACAGGCGATCTTGGCTGCTGCCGATCACCAGCGTCGGCACCGTCAGGTTCTTCAGGCCGATGTGCCGCGGTCCGAGATGGTCGACCAGCACCCGGGCCCAGCCGCCGCGCCCGGCCGCCGGGGTGGCGTTGAACAACTGGTAGACGAGATCCGTGACCGCGGGGTCGGCGTCGCGGCCGACGGCGATCGAGGACACGAACCGGCGGCTTGGCCGGTCGGCCGCGCGGATCAGCGGCGCACCGCCGAACGCTTTGAGCAG
>CAXEZH010000233.1:0-4316 GCA_964000695.1 uncultured Mycolicibacterium sp.
GACACCGAGGAGGACTGGGCGACCATCAGCCGCCGACTGGCCCAGATTCCCCAGCGTGCGGCGGGATACGCCGACGGTCTGCGCGCCGCGGTGTCCGCGGGCCGGGCGCCGGCCGCCCGCCAGGTCAGGCGCGGCATCGAACAGTCCGGGCAGATCCAGGAGTTGTTCGTCCGGATGGTCGCCGAGGCAGCGCCGGGCACCGCCGCGCTGCGCGACGAACTGCACGACCATGCCCAGGAGGCCGCGAACGCCTACGCCGCATTGGCGCGCGTGCTGCGCGAGGACATCGGGCCGCACGCCCGCGACGCCGACGGCTGCGGGCGCGAGGCCTACCAGGTGTTGTCCCGCAGCTTCCTCGGCGCCGCGGTCGACCTCGACGAGTCCTACGAGTGGGGACTGGAGCTGCTGCGCGGCATCGTCGCAGAGCAGGACGCCATCGCCGATCGGCTGTATCCCGGCGCCACCGCGGCCGAGGCCCTGCGGCGCCTCGACGGCGAGCGCCGCTACCTGATCCACGGCACCGAGGCGCTGGCACGGTGGATGCAGGAGCTGTCCGACCGTGCGGTGGAATCGTTGGCCGACACGCACTTCGACATCGCCGAACCATTGCGTCAGCTGGAGTGCCGCATCGCACCGACCCACACCGGCGGCATCTACTACACCGGCCCGTCGGAGGATCTGTCCCGGCCGGGCCGGATGTGGTGGTCGGTGCCGCTGGGGGTGGACACCTTCCACACCTGGCAGGAGACCACCACGGTGTTCCACGAGGGGGTGCCGGGACATCACCTGCAGATCGGTCGCGCGGTGGTATTGGGTGATCAGCTCAACCGCTGGCGCCGCATGGGGTGCTGGGTGTCCGGACACGGTGAAGGGTGGGCGCTCTACGCCGAACGCCTGATGGCCGAACTCGGTTGGCTCGACGACGCAGGCAACCGGATGGGCATGCTCGACGCGCAGCGGTTCCGAGCCGCCCGGGTGGTCATCGACATCGGCGTGCACTGCGGGCTCACCGCGCCCGACGGCGGAACCTGGGACGCCGAGCGGGCCTGGGCGTTTCTGCAATCGCACAGTGCGATGGCCGAGGAGAATCTGCGGTTCGAGCTCGACCGCTATCTCGGCTGGCCGGGCCAGGCCCCCTCCTACGCCATCGGTCAACGCATCTGGCAGCAGCTGCGTGCCGACATGCTGGCACGAGGACTGTCGCTCAAGGACTTTCACAGCCGGGCACTGGACCTGGGCGGCCTGCCACTGGAGGTGCTCCGCTCAGCGTTGCTGACGCAGCTCTAGAGTCGCGAGTGCTCCTTGATCGCGGCGTCGGTGGTGCGCAGCGGACGGATCAGGGCGTCCTGGGTGAAGGAGGCGATCAGATCGCCGGCTTCGGTGTGCACAACTCCTCTGACGTAGGACATCCCGGCGCCGACCTGTGTGCTCTCGTGGCCGTAGAGAAGCCAGCCGTCCCAGCGCACGGGCTCGTGGAAGCTGACCGACACCGTCATCGGCGCCGTCGAGACGGTGAGATGCGCCTGGCTCGTGCCGATCCCCTCGTGTGCCCGCATCGTGGTCGAGATGCCCAGGTGGCCGGTAAAGTACGCGATCAACGCCTTGGCCAGGTCATCGCGGGTGGGGATCGGGTCGTAGTGCAGCCAGGCGAACAGCTCGGGCGGCCCCACCTCGTCGGGACTGTTGACGTCCTGCACGTCGACGAGCCGAAGTTGCCTGCCTACCATCGGCATCGATGATTCGTGGGCCTGCGCGGGCTGGGCGACCTGCGGCCTGGGCAGCTGGTGACGGATCACGTCGGCGGTCGGCACGTCGGCCAGGATCGTGGTGGTGATGACACGTTTACCGTTCTGGGTCGCGGTGACGACCGCCGTGGCCGTCGAGCGGCCCTCACTGATCACGTCGATGCCCAGCTCGACCGGTCCGGCGCCGACCAGCACCGCCCTCGCGAACACCGAGTAGGCCGAGCGGATCGACTTCTCCGGAAAGCGTTTGGCCGCAGCGACGATCGAGGCCGCCAGTATCTGGGTGCCCTCGACGACCTGGCGCTCGTCGGCGCCGGCCAGCCCGGTCTCGACGGTGTAGGTGTCCGGGCCGGTGGGCTGGGCGTCGAACAGGTCGAGCAGTCCCTGCACCGTCCACTGGGTGTCTGCCGCATCGGTTGTCATGTGCTCTCGCCTCCACTCGGTGTGCGTCGAGACGGAACCCTAACCGAGCTCGGCCCAGAGCGGTAACGTCATTACCAATCGATTCTCCGACGGCGAGGAGTGACCGGTCTATGGCCTCACCTAGCGCGAAGGCGCAGCCGGGCCGGCGTGCCGGCACCGACGCCGAGTCCCGCGCGAACCGCTTCATGCGTTCGGCCCTGGGGATTCTCGGCGAAACAGGCCGCACCGACTTCACGGTGCTGGAGGTCGTCGAGCGCTCCAAGACCTCGCTGCGGGCGTTCTATCAGCATTTCGCAACCAAGGACGAGCTTCTGCTGGCGCTCGTCGAACGCATCATGACCGATGCCAGCGAGCGCTGGCGGGCCGAGACGGCCGCGCTGCCCAGCGCGGAGGCGCTGCACACCCTGATCCGGCGGATCAGCGCCCCGGCGGAGTCGAGCACCCAGGACAGCATCAATCGGGGCCTGACCTACTACAACGACCACCTCCTCGAGACCCGACCGAAGGAGTTCGCCAAGGTTCTCTCGCCCCTGCACGGCCTGATCACCGACATCGTGCGCCGCGGCATCGCCGAGGGCACGTTCCGCGCGGATCTCGACGTCGACACCGACGCTGCAATCCTGATGCAGACGGTGCTCGGCGCACTGCGGCTGCGCGATCTGGGCAGCGAGCTCAACGGGGTGCCCATCGATGGCGACCACGTCTACGCATTCTGCCTGCGCAGCCTGCAGGCCGACCCCCAGAACACCTCCTGAACAGCCAAGATCCGTGCTGAAGCACTTCTGGCGACGTTACACCGCAGCGTGGTAATGTCGTTACCACTGAACCGGTAACGCCATTACCACTTTTCGGAAACCAGGAGCGACATCATGCCCTCACGCGATCTCGACTATCCGGTCTTCGACGCCGACAACCACTTCTACGAGCCCAAAGAGGCGCTCACACAGTTCCTGCCGGACAACCGCAAGGGCGTCATCGACTACATCGACGTCAAGGGCCGCACCAAGATCGTGGTGCGCAACCACATCAGCGACTACATCCCCAACCCGACCTTCGAGGTCGTCGCCCGTCCCGGCGCGCAGGAGGAGTACTTCCGGCACGGCAGCGGCGGCAAGAGTTACCGCGAGGTGATGGGCAAGCCGATGAAGGCCATCCCCGCGTTCCGCAACCCCGAAGCCCGCATCGAGGTTCTCGACGGGCTCGGCCTCGACTACACGATCATGTTCCCGACGCTGGCCAGCCTCGTCGAGGAACGGCTCAAGGATGATCCGGAGTTGATCCTCGACATCGTCCACGCGCTGAACCAGTGGATGTACGAGACGTGGCGGTTCGACTACGAGGGCCGGATCTTCTCCACCCCGGTGATCAACCTCAGCATCGTCGACCGAGCCCTCGAGGAACTGGAATGGTGCCTGGAGCGCGGCGCCAAGACGGTCCTGGTGCGGCCCGCGCCGGTGGCCGGTTTCCGAGGAACCCGCTCGATGGGTCTACCCGAGTTCGATCCGTTCTGGGACGCGTGCGTCAAAGCCGGCATCCCCGTGTGCATGCACGCCTCCGACAGCGGCTATGCCCAGTACCTCAACGACTGGGAGCCCGCAGACGAATTCCTGCCCTTCAAGCCGACCGCATTCCGCATGGTGGCGATGGGCAAGCGCCCGATCGAGGACACCATGGCCGCGCTGGTCTGCCATGGGGCGTTGACCCGAAACCCCGACCTGCGCATCCTGTCGATCGAGAACGGCGCGTCGTGGGTGCCGTACCTGTTCTACCAGTTCAAAGACGTCTATTCGAAGATGCCGCAGGAGTTCCCCGAGGACCCGATCGAGGCCTTCAAACGCGGGGTCTACGTCGCGCCGTTCTGGGAGGACGACTTCAAGAAGATGGCCGAACTGTGCGGCATCGACCGCATCATCTTCGGCTCCGACTGGCCCCACCCCGAAGGGCTCGCCGACCCGATCAATCTGGTCGGCGACCTGGAGGCCCAGGGGCTCGACGCGCGGAGCATCCGAAAGGTCATGGGTGCCAACCTCATCGAGCTGTTCAAGGTTCCCAACAAGAAGGTCTTCAAGCCCGACGTACCCGCCCTCGTCATCGCCTGACCCGTGAGAGGCTGATCAGCACCCATGACCGACACCGCCAACCCGGAAC
>CAXEZH010000234.1:0-8548 GCA_964000695.1 uncultured Mycolicibacterium sp.
GGGCTGGCCGCGACGCTGGCCATCCAGCTGTTCATCGTCGTCGGCGGTGTCACCAACCTGATCCCGCTGACCGGGCTCACCACCCCGTGGCTGTCCTACGGCGGGTCCTCGCTGGTGGCCAACTATCTGCTGCTGGCGATCCTGGTCCGCATCTCCCATGCCGCGCGCCGCCCCATCGGCAGCACCGCGCCCGGCGGGCCCATCGCAGCCGCCAGCACCGAGGTGATCGAGAAGGTATGAACACCTCGCTGCGCCGGATCTCGGTGATGATCATGGGCCTGGTCGTGCTGTTGCTGGCCAACGCCACCTTCACCCAGGTCTTCACCGCCAACAGCCTGCGTTCGGACCCCCGCAACCAGCGGGTGCTGCTCGACGAATACTCCCGCCAGCGCGGCCAGATCACCGCCGGGGGCCAGCTGCTGGCCTACTCGGTGTCCACCGGAGGACGGTTCCGGTTCCTGCGGGTCTACCCGGATCCGCTGGTCTACGCCCCGGTCACCGGGTTCTATTCGCTGAGCTACTCGAGCACCGGGCTGGAACGCGCCGAGGACTCAATTCTCAACGGGTCCGATCAGCGGCTGTTCGCCCGCCGCCTGGCCGACTTCTTCACCGGCCGCGATCCCCGCGGCGGCAACGTGGACACCACCATCAACCCGGAGGTGCAGCAGGCCGCCTGGGACGCGATGCAGGAGGGGTGCGACGGTCCCTGTCAGGGCTCGGTGGTGGCGCTCGAACCGTCCACCGGCAAGATCCTGGCTCTGGTGTCCTCGCCGTCGTATGACCCCAACCTGCTGGCCACCCACGACCTCGCCGAGCAGACCGAGGCCTGGCAGCGGCTGCGTGACGAGGCCGACTCACCACTGCTCAACCGTGCGATCTCCGAGACCTACCCGCCCGGGTCGACGTTCAAGGTGCTGACGACGGCCGCCGCGCTGCAGGCCGGCGCCACCCCCGACACGCAGGTGACCGCGCAGTCGGCGATCCCGCTGCCCGACAGCACCGCCACGCTGGAGAACTTCGGTGGCCGGCCCTGCGGCGGCGCCGAAACCGCCACGCTCGCTTATGCATTCGCACACTCGTGCAACACCGCGTTCGTCCAGCTGGGCATCGACACCGGAGCCGACGCGCTGCGCAGCACGGCCCGCTCCTTCGGCGTCGACGTCGAGCCACCGTCGATTCCGTTACAGGTCGCCGAATCCACCATCGGCCCGATCCCCGACGCGGCGGCACTGGGCATGACGAGCATCGGTCAGAAGGATGTCGCGCTGACGCCGCTGCAGAACGCGATGGTCGCTGCGACGGTCGCCAACGACGGGGTCACGATGCGCCCGTATCTGGTCGAGAGCCTGCGCGGACCCGACCTCGCGACGATCGCCACCACAGAGCCGACGGAAGAGCGGCGAGCGGTCTCCGAGGGTGTCGCGGATACACTTACGGACTTGATGGTCGCCGCCGAGCAGGTGACTCAGCAGAAGGGAGCCATCGCCGGCGTGCAGATCGCATCCAAGACCGGCACTGCGGAGCACGGTACGGATCCGCGCAACACGCCTCCGCATGCCTGGTACATCGCTTTTGCGCCCGCGCAGGCCCCCAAGGTCGCCGTCGCGGTGCTGGTGGAGAACGGTGGGAACCACCTGTCCGCCACCGGTGGTGCGCTCGCCGCCCCCATCGGCCGCGCCACCATCGCCGCCGCATTGCGGGAGGGCGCATGAGACGCGCCGGGGTTGCGACGTGAGCCCCCGCGTCGGTGTCACGCTGTCCGGGCGCTACCGGCTGCAGCGGCTGATCGCCACGGGCGGCATGGGCCAGGTCTGGGAAGGCGTGGACTCCCGGCTGGGTCGCCGGGTCGCGATCAAGGTCCTCAAGGCCGAGTACTCCACCGATGCCGAGTTCGTCGAACGGTTCCGCGCCGAGGCCCGCACGGTCGCGATGCTCAACCACCCGGGCATCGCCGGGGTGTACGACTACGGCGAGACCGACATCGACGGCGAAGGCCGCACCGCCTACCTGGTGATGGAGCTCGTCAACGGTGAGCCGCTGAACTCGGTGCTCAAGCGCACCGGTCGGCTGTCGCTGCGGCACGCGCTGGACATGCTCGAACAGACCGGCCGGGCGCTGCAGGTCGCGCACACCGCCGGGCTCGTGCACCGCGACGTCAAGCCGGGCAACATCCTGATCACCCCCACCGGGCAGGTCAAACTGACGGACTTCGGTATCGCCAAGGCCGTCGACGCGGCCCCGGTCACCCAGACCGGCATGGTCATGGGCACCGCGCAGTACATCGCCCCCGAGCAGGCACTGGGCCATGACGCCACCGCCGCCAGCGACGTGTACTCCCTCGGAGTGGTCGGCTACGAGGCGGTGTCGGGCAAGCGGCCGTTCACCGGTGACGGTGCGCTGACCGTGGCGATGAAGCACATCAAGGAGAACCCTCCCCCGCTGCCGGCCGACCTGCCGCCCAACGTGCGCGAGCTCATCGAGATCACCCTCGTCAAGAACCCGGGCATGCGGTACAAGTCCGGCGGGCCGTTCGCCGACGCGGTCGCCGCGGTCCGGGCCGGTCACCGGCCACCCCGACCCAACGCGGCCCCCTCGATCGGCCGGGCCGCGCCGACGGCGGTCCCGTCGGCCACCCAGGCCCGCGCCGTCCCCGCGCCGCCGCCGCGCCCCCGCGCCACCGGCAGTCACCACCGCTCCGCGCCGCCGGCCCGGCGCACCTTCTCGTCTGGCCAGCGCGCGCTGCTGTGGGCGGCCGGGGTGCTCGGTGCCTTGGCGATCGTCATCGCGATCCTGATCGTGCTCAACGCCCAGGATCGGCAGGACCGCACCCCGAGCGGCGACGAGACCTCACAGACGACACCGGCGGAGTCACCGGCGGCCGCACCCGCGCGCTTCGGCGATCATGGATTCCAGGGATATCGGGTATCCCGCCCGCTTGACGACGTCGAACCCCCGACGTCGATGTTGGACGCCTCAGAACAGATGTTGCGATGACGACCCCCCAGCACCTCTCCGATCGGTACGAACTCGGCGAGATCCTCGGCTTCGGCGGCATGTCCGAAGTCCACCTGGCACGCGACCTGCGGTTGCACCGCGACGTCGCGATCAAGGTGCTGCGCGCCGACCTGGCGCGCGACCCGAGCTTCTATCTGCGGTTCCGCCGCGAAGCGCAGAACGCGGCCGCGCTGAATCACCCAGCCATCGTCGCGGTGTACGACACCGGGGAGGCCGAGACGCCCACCGGGCCGCTGCCCTACATCGTGATGGAGTACGTCGAGGGTGTGACGCTGCGCGACATCGTGCACACCGAGGGCCCGATGCCGGCCCAGCGGGCCATCGAGGTCATCGCAGACGCCTGCCAGGCGCTGAACTTCAGCCATCAGCACGGCATCATCCACCGCGACGTCAAACCCGCCAACATCATGATCAGCAAGTCGGGCGCGGTGAAGGTGATGGACTTCGGCATCGCCCGCGCGCTCGCCGACGCCGGCAACCCCGTCACCCAGACCGCCGCGGTGATCGGCACCGCGCAGTACCTGTCGCCGGAGCAGGCGCGCGGCAACAAGGTCGACGCCCGCTCGGACGTGTACTCGTTGGGCTGCGTGCTCTACGAGATGCTCACCGGCGAACCGCCGTTCGTCGGTGATTCCCCGGTCGCGGTCGCCTACCAGCATGTCCGCGAGGATCCGGTGCCGCCGTCGACCCGCAACGGCGACATCTCCCCCGACCTGGACGCGGTGGTGCTCAAGGCGCTGGCCAAGAACCCCGACAACCGCTACCAGACCGCCGCGGAGATGCGCGCCGATCTGGTCAAGGTGCACAGCGGCGAGACGCCGGACGCCCCGAAGATCTTCACCGACGCCGAGCGGACGTCGATGCTGGCCGCATCGGCACCCTCGGACCGCACCGAACCGATTGGCCCCGTCGGCGGGCATCAGCCGCGGTACGTCGAGCGGCCGCGCAGCGGCTCGGTTGCCCGCTGGGTGGTCGCGGTGGCCGTGCTGGCGGTGTTGACGGTCCTGGTCACGGTGGGCATCAACATGTTCGGCGGCGACACCCGCGAGGTGCAGGTGCCCGACGTCAGCGGGCAGGTCTCCGCCGACGCGATCGCGGCGCTGCAGAACCGGGGTTTCTCCATCCGCACCCAGCAGCAGCCTGACTCCGAGGTGCCTCCAGACCACGTCATCAGCACCGACCCGGAGGCCGACAGCTCGGTCGCCGCGGGCGACGAGATCACCGTCAACGTCTCGACCGGACCCGAGCAGCGCGAGGTGCCCGATGTCTCCGGCCTGACCTACGGCCAGGCGGTGGAGGAACTCACCGACGCCGGCTTCGAACGGTTCCGGCAGACGACATCGGAGTCCACCCCCGAGCAGAAGGACCGGGTGCTCTCCACGCTGCCGCCGGCCAATCAGACCTCGGCGATCACCAACGAGATCACCATCGTCGTGGGCCGCGGCCCGGCGACCGCCGTGGTTCCCGACTGCGTCGGCCAGACTCAGCAGACCTGCCAGGAGGTCTTGACGGCCTCGGGGTTCCTCAACACGGTGCCGGTCCAGGTCGACAGCACCACCTCGGCGGGTCTGGTGGTCGGCTTGGAACCCGCGGCCGGACAGACGGTTCCGCAGGACACCGTCATCCAGATCCAGGTGTCACGCGGCAACCAGTTCGTGATGCCGGACCTGACCGGAATGTTCTGGACCGACGCGGAGCCGCGGCTGCGGGCGCTGGGCTGGACCGGGGTGCTGGACAAGGGCGCCGACGTACAGAACAGCGGACAGCGGACCAACGCGGTGGTGAACCAGAACCCGGCGCCGGGCACGGGGGTCACCTACGGATCGAGGATCACGCTGAACTTCGCGTCGTAGCCGCGGCGACGGCGCCGGCGACCTCCTCCTCGAGCGCGCGCACCAGTGGCTCGGCCGGCGCAGCTCCGCAGAAGCCCAGCCAGTTGGCCAGCATGCGGTGCCCGCCTTGGGTGAGGATCGATTCGGGATGGAACTGCACGCCGTGGATCGGCAGCTCGACGTGGCGGACCGCCATGATCACACCCCCACCGTCCATCCCGTCACCTGGTCCGCCGCCGACGGTGCGGGCGATGACCTCGAGTTCCGACGGAACCGTGTCGGGCAGGATCGTCAGCGAGTGGTAGCGGGTGGCGACGAACGGATCCGGCAGCCCCGCCAGCACGCCCTGGTTGCTGTGATGCACCACGCTGGTCTTGCCGTGCAACAGTTCCGGTGCCCGGTCGACGGTGCCCCCGAAGGCCACCCCGATCGCCTGGTGGCCCAGGCAGACACCCAGCAGCGGGGTGCGGGCGGCCGCGCAGGCGTGGACCAGCGGGATCGACGCGCCGGCACGCTCGGGGGTGCCCGGTCCGGGGCTGAGCAACACCCCGTCGAACTCGGTTGCCGCAGCGGCGATGTCGGAGGCGGAGCCCAGGCGGTCGTCGTCGTTACGCCACACCTGCGCGTCCACCCCGAGCTGGCCCAGATACTGGACCAGGTTGAACACGAAGCTGTCGTAGTTGTCGACGACCAACACCTGCATCGTCACAGGTTACCGCCCGGTTTGAGGCTTCGCGGGCGGCGGGTTCAGTCGCCGGTCTTGTCGCTACCGCCCGAGGCGCTGCTGCTTTTTTCGCTGCTGCTCTTGTCGCTGTCGCCCGAGTTGCTGTCGGCCTTGTCGCTGCCGGTCGCGTCAACCGAGCCTTCAGTGCTGTCGGACTCGTCAGCGTCGGCGGACTCTTCCGTGGCGCGCGTTTCGCTCGTGCCGTCAGCGTCGCTCTGATCGGCCTCGGTCTCCTCGTTCGCGACCCCCGCCTCGAGGTCTGTCTCCTCGAGCCCGCTGTCCTGGCCATCGGCAGCGGAGGTCTGCGCGTCGCCGCCGTCGGATGCGGCGTCAGCCGACTCGCTCATGCTCACCAACTCGGCACCAGCAGACTCCTCGGCCTCGGGGTCGTCGGCTCCCGCGACCCGTCCGGCCGGCTGCGACTCGCTTTCCACCGTCTCCGTCGTCGGCTGATCCGCCACGGCCTGCTCGGCCCCGGGATCCTGCAGGCTGGGCGGCGGGGTCCCGTTGCCCCAGTCCGCGCCCTCCCCCTGCGGTATGTAGGCGGGACGGTCGTAATCGCGCTCGACCAGCGGCCGGTACCTGGCGTCGAGTTCGGCCAGGCGCTCGTCGGACACGAACGGCGCGAGCCAGCTGACCATCGGCAACGTCTCGGCCGGGATCAGCATGTAGGTGGTGTTGCCCTCCTGGTACACCAGGTTGTCCGGATCGTTGACGTCGAGGCCCTCGAAGTAGGCGAAGTGCCGGTTCGAGAACAGGGAGTTGACTGCGGAATAGAAGCCGAACCGCGTCGGGCTGTCTGCGACGCTGTCGTACTGCGCCACCACGTCGAGGTGGTCGTAGGGCTGGGTCTGCGGCAGGCCGGTCCCCGGAACCCGGCGGTTGTCGCCGCCGAACTTGTTCTCGGGATTGCCGAACGTGACCACCAGCACCACCCGCTCGGGGTCGGGGGCCAGCGTCGGATCCTCTTCCCAGGTCCGCAGCCGGTTGTACACCCCGGCGGCACCCACCGAGTATCCCGCCACGATGATCTCGCCCGGGGTCGAGTCGACCGCGTCCTGGATGCGGCGGGCGCTACCCGACGGCGTGATGGTGCCCCGACCCAGAGACCGGCAGGTGTTCTCCTCGCAGAACGCGCCACCGAAGGCGGACTGCGCTTCACCGCTCTGCCGGGTGGCACCCTCGGCGAACAACGCGGTCGCGGCCGCAGCGGTGGGCGGTGCGGCAAACGGAACCGCGAAGGGCGTCAACAGCGTGGCGATTCCGGCGACATATCCAGTCCGGCGATGAGAGTTCATGGGTTCCTCGACCAGTCGATCGGTGGACACCGCGCAGCCGCCTTCGCGGCATCGTCACTGAACCGGACGGGGTTGGACGCAAGTGTTCAAGGCGTGGTGCTGTCACCGCTTGCGGCGAAGTACATGCCCGAGTGCTCTTCGCTGAAACATCGGACCGACCTCACCCTTTGCGCCGGGAATAACCCGTTGGTACCTGGCATTTGCGACTACCAGGGACACCGTCACTCCCAGCCTCCCCAACCGTACCCATCGGGTCAGCAAATTCACCTGGCGCAGCCATTACGCAGTTGTGACGCTGACTGGGCACGTCTCGGTCGCGCCCGCCGCTCCTGACTCAGCTCGCGTCGCCGGCGGGGTCCCCGGACTCGCTGGGCGCGGAGGTGGGCGTTTCCCGCTCGGTCCGGTTCGCCTCGTCCTCGTCGGTGTCGATCCTCGGCTCGGCTTCGTCGGCGCCGGCGGTCTCCTCGGCCTCAGCAACGTCACCGTCGTCGTCGGAGGGGTCCGCGTCGGCGATCTCGTCGGGCACGGTCGGGTCGTCGTCCAGGTGGTCGCCCAGGAGGTCGCGGCCACCGGCGCCTGGGTCGTCAGCGTCCTCGCCATCGGCGGCGACTGGGTCGCCTGGGTCGTCGACGGCGGCCCAGTCGTCGGTGCTGGGGTTGGCCGGGTACCCGGCGACATGTGCGTCGTCGGTGTTTTCCCCGACGCTTCCCTCGACGACGATGTCGCCGGCGATCACACTGTCGGGGGCAGCTCCACTCGATTGCGCGTCGTCGGGCGTGCGGCCCGGCGTGTCCGTAGCCGCCGGTGTGGCCGCCCCGGCATCATCCACGCCACCCGGGGCTGTCTCCACGGTCGGCGGCGGAGTGCCGTTACCCCAATCCGCGCCCTCGCCCTGCGGAATGTAGTCCGGCCGGTCGTAATCGCGTTCGACCAGCGGCCGGTACTTGGCGTCGAGCTCGGCCATGCGTTCGTCGGTGGTGAACCAGTCCATCCACTTCAGCATCGGAAGCACATCCGCCTGGATCAGCATGTAGGTGCTGCCGTCGGCGTCCTGATAGACGAGGTTGTCCGGATCGTTGATGTCGACGGGATCGAAGTAGTCCAGATGGCGGGCGAAGGTCAGATTGATCATCGAGTACCACCCCCATCGGGTGGGCCGGTCGGCCACGCTGTCGTACTGCATCGCCACGTCGAGGTGCTGGTAGGGCTGCGCCTCGGGAAGGCCGGCGTAGGAGTTCTTGCGGTCGTCGCCGCCGTACTTGTTCTCGGGATTTCCGAACGTGACGATCAGTGTGAGCCGGTCGACGTCGGGAGCGATGTCCGGTTCGTTCTCCCAGGCCCGCATCCTGTCGTACACGGACGCCGCGCCGAGGGAGAACCCCATCACGATGAGGGGTCCCTTGGTGGCGTCGATGGCGTCCTGCATCTGCTGTGACCCCATCGCGACGCCGAACGGGTGACGCGCATTCCTGATCGAACGGCACGTGTTGTGGGCGCAGAACGCCCCGCTGAACGCGGTCTGGGCCGTTCCGGCAGGTTGGGCGGTGCCTTCGGCGACCAGCACCGTGGCCGCGGGTGCCGACGGCGCCCACGACAGGGCCAGTGCCGCCGACGTCGACAAGGTGGCGGCCAGTGCTCCCCGACGCCCACGCCAGACGCGTCGTCGGTGACGGCCGGCA
>CAXEZH010000235.1:0-4771 GCA_964000695.1 uncultured Mycolicibacterium sp.
CGCCACCCCGTCCAACTGTCGGTGCCGCAGGAGGTGGCGAAAGCACCGTGGGTGCTGCTGCGCGCCTTCGAGGACGGCGACCGCGTCGAAGAATTCCGGCCCGCCAGCAGACTCGCCGTGACGATCCCGACCGTGGACCCGCAGTTGGGCCGGCTGCGGGGCATCGCCGTGCAGCTGCCGACGTTGGTGCGCGACCAGGATGGCAACGAGTTTCCCGTGCCGCACGCCGAATGGTCGGTGCGCACCACCTGGGATCAGCCCGCCGAGTGACCCTCGGGGACCCGCTCCCCTTCCCGTGTCGGACCCGGAGGCGTCCCGTCTCCGAAAGGCTTGCCGCCCAGCGCCTCCCGGCCGTGGGGCGTCAGCCAGTTGGACAGGTCGGGACCCTTCGAGACCACACCGGTGGGGTTGATGTCACTGTGCACGAGGTAGTAGTGCTGCTTGATCTGGACGAAATCGATCGTGTCGCCGAAGCCGGGGGTCTGGAACAGATCGCGGGCGTAGGCCCACAACGCGGGGAACTCGGCGAGCTTCTGGCGGTTGGTCTTGAAATGGCCGTGATACACCGGATCGAAGCGGGCCAGCGTGGTGAACAGCCGCACGTCCGCCTCGGTGATCGTGTCGCCGACCAGGAACCGCTGCCCGCTCAGGCGGTCTTCGAGCCAGTCCAAGGCGGTGAACAACCGGTCATAGGCGCGCTCGTAGGCTCGCTGCGACCCGGCGAAGCCGCAGCGGTAGACACCGTTGTTGATCTCGGTGTAGACCCGCTCAGCGACCTCGTCGATCTCGGCGCGCAGCGGCTCGGGATACAGCTGTGGCGCGCCGTCACGGTGGTGGGCCGACCATTCGGTGGAGAAGTCCAAGGTGATTTGGGCGTAGTCATTGGTGACCACCTGACCGCTCTCGATCTCCACGAGCGCGGGGACGGTCACCCCCTTGGGATAGTCGGGAATCCGAGCGTTGTACGCATCCCGCAGGTAGTGAATGCCCAGCACCGGGTCGACCTCACCGGGATCCAGATCGAACGTCCAGCTGCGTTCGTCGTGGGTGGGACCGCAGAACCCGATCGACAGCACGTCCTCCAGGCCGAGGAGGCGACGCACGATGATGGTTCGGTTGGCCCACGGGCACGCCCTGGCGACGATCAAGCGGTAGCGACCGGCCTCGACGGGATAGCCGTCCCTGCCGTCGGCGGTGATGCGGGTGTCGATGTAGTCGGTGTCCCGATTGAATTCGCCGTCGGAGCTCGACGGGTCGGCCACATAGCTCATGGGGTTCTTTCTACCCCCGCCGAGTCGGAACCAATTGCGCGCAGAGAGCCCGACTTTCCTCCCGAGGTTCAGATTCGCCCGGGGAGGAGGAACCGGCTCCCCGGCAGCCGCCTCAGACTCGCCGGACGCGCGAGTCAGGCGTCGAGCTCCCGCGCGACAGCCCGCACGACCTCGGAGACCCGGCGAGCCACCTTGCGGTCCGGGTAGCGGCCCTTGCGTAGTTCGGGCTGTACCGCACCCTCGAGCAGCGTGATCATGTCCTCGACCATGCCGTGCAGTTCGTCGGGGGTGTGCTTGTGCTCGGCGGCGGCAGCTTCGCGTCGGGTCCGCGACAGGCTCGGGGGCGGGTCGATCAGCTTCAGGCTCAGCGCCTGGGGTCCGCGTCGCCCGGCGGCCACGCCGAACTCGACGCGCTGGCCCGCCTTGAGGGCCTCCACACCGGCGGGCAACGCCGAGGACCGCACGTAGACGTCCTCACCGTCCTCCTGCGAGAGGAACCCGAAGCCCTTCTCCGCGTCGTACCACTTCACCCGGCCCGTCGGCACTGGTCTCACCTGCTTGTCTGTCTGAAGCCATAAAGTAAGCGCCCCCGCCTGCGCCGGGACGCGTTCGGCCCTGATCCTACTCGGACGCCGCGGCGGCCAGCATCCCCTTATGTCGGTAGGCTGGCCGTCACCGCTGGAGGAAGACGATGCGACTGATACTCAATGTCATCTGGTTGATCTTCGGCGGCCTGTGGCTGGCTTTGGGCTACCTGCTGGCGGCGCTGATCTGCTTCGTGCTGATCATCACCATCCCCTTCGGTTTCGCGTCGTTGCGGATCGCGTTGTACGCGCTGTGGCCCTTCGGGCGCACGGTCGTCGACAAACCCGGTCCGCGCCCAGGCGCGTTGGTCGGCAACGTCATCTGGATCATCGTGGCCGGTGTGTGGCTGGCGATCGGCCACATCACCACCGCCATCGCGATGGCGATCACGATCATCGGCATCCCGTTGGCCGTGGCCAACCTCAAGATGATCCCGATCTCGCTGTGGCCGCTGGGCAAGGAAATCGTGCCCGTCGACGAACGCCACACCCCCGCCGGAGCCGCCCCGTGAGCGTCGTCGCACTCGGGGTGCCCAGCGTGCACCGACAGGCATCGGATCCGGCTTCGCCGTGTCCGACCGAAGGCCCCCTGGTCGACACCTTCGGCAGGGTGGCCACCGACCTGCGTGTCTCGCTGACCGACCTGTGCAATCTGCGCTGCACGTACTGCATGCCCGCGGAGGGGCTGGACTGGATGCCGGGCGAGCAGAAACTGGATGCCGACGAGTTGATCCGGCTTCTTCGGCTGGCCGTGACCCGCCTCGGCACCACCAGCGTCCGGTTCACCGGTGGTGAGCCGCTGGTGGTGCCGCACCTCGAGGACGTCGTGCGCGCCACCGCTCAGCTTCGCCCACGCCCGGAGATCACGTTGACGACCAACGGTGTCGGGCTGGCCGCTCGCGCCGAGGCGCTGGCCCATGCGGGGCTCAACCGCATCAACGTCTCGTTGGACACCGTCGACCCGGCCCGGTTCAAGGCCATCACCCGCCGCGACCGGCTCGACGACGTGCTGGCCGGGCTCCGCGCGGCCAGAGCGGCGGGACTGGACCCGGTCAAAGTCAACGCGGTGCTCGACCCGGTCACCGGCCTCGACGACGCGGTGGCGCTGCTGGGCTTCTGCCTCGACGAGGGGTTGCAGCTGCGCATCATCGAACAGATGCCGCTCGACGCGGGGCATTCGTGGCAACGCGACCGCGCGTTGTCGGCCGATCAGGTGCTGGCCGCACTGCGGACGCACTTCACGCTGGCCGAGGACCCGGCACCGCGCGGATCCGCGCCGGCGCAACTCTGGCAGGTGCATCGGGGCGGGCAGGTGGCTGGACGGGTCGGCATCATCGCGTCGGTCTCGCAGGCGTTCTGCGCCGCCTGTGACCGCAGCAGGCTCACCGCTGACGGACAGGTGCGCAACTGCCTGTTCGCGCGCGAGGAGACCGACCTGCGCGCGCTGCTGCGCTCGGGCGCTGACGACGACGCACTCGAAGCGGCGTGGCGCACTGCGATGTGGGCCAAGGCGGCGGGCCACGGCATCAACGACCCGGACTTCATCCAACCGGACCGGCCGATGAGCGCGATCGGAGGCTAGGCGGTGCGAGCCGAGACCACCGACCCCGAGGCGCGCGTCACCGTCCGCTATTTCGCGGCGGCGCGCGCCGCCGCCGGTGTCGAGGACGAGACGATCACCGTGCCCGCCGGCACGACGGTGCGCGAGCTGGTCGAGACGTTGCACACCCGTGGCCCGGGGCTGTCGGCGGTGCTGGCGCGGTGTACCTATCTGTGTGACGGAGTTGCGGTGCGCGACTTGCAGACTGCGCTCGGTGACACCCAGACAGTCGACGTTCTTCCCCCGTTCGCCGGGGGTTGACGGCCCGCTGGGACGGCCTATTCCGTGATTTACATCACATAACGGAATGATCACAGCATGGCTACGGAGCGGTGGAGACGACCCGCACCTGCAGGAACAACGGGCCGTGCTGGGCATTTAGAGTTCTATTAGTATTTGCCCCGGTCAGAAACGCCGGCGGCGTCAAAAGGTGACGGGATTCTGGTGACCGATTACCGTTCTGAACCAGGCCATCGACCCCCACATCGCGATGGACCTGCCGCGTGACCAACTGCGCCTAACTCCATCCGTTGGCGCGCGGGGACAACGAGACACACCTGGATGGAGGCGGGGGACCCATCGGTCCTCCCACACAACGGGACCCGGAGCCACTGGCTCCTTGGGGTGAAGCCGTCGCCGCTTCGGCGACGACGGCCGGGCTACCTCTCCAGCCCGAACCCGACAGCTGACCTCGCAGGCGCCGACGAGAGGACGACGCACACCCATGAGTGGACGGCACCGCAAGCCCGCTTCTTCATCTGTCAACGTCGCCAAGATCGCCTTCACCGGTGCGGTCATCGGCGGTGGCGGCCTCAGCCTCGCCGGAGCCGGCCATGCCGGCGCTGCCACCGACGGCGAATGGGATCAGGTTGCCCGTTGTGAGTCCGGCGGAAACTGGGCAATCAACACCGGCAACGGCTACCACGGTGGCCTGCAGTTCTCCCCCAGCACCTGGTCCGGCCACGGTGGTGGCGAGTTCGCCCCGGCGGCCTACCTCGCCACCAAGGAAGAGCAGATCGCCGTCGCCGAGCGCGTCCTGGCTTCTCAGGGCAAGGGCGCCTGGCCCTCGTGCGGCGGGCCGCTCTCCGCCGCAACGCCGCGCAACGTTGTCGACGAGCCGCAGGCGCTCGACGCGCCGGCCGTCAACGGCGAGCTTCCGCCGCCCCCGCCGCTGGATCCGTTCGCGCCGCCGCCCCCGCCGGCCCCGGCCCCGTTCGACGCGCTGGCTGCGCCGCTGCCCGCGCCCGCCCCGGAAGCCATGCCCCCGGCCCCAGCGCCCGTGGACGCCCCGCCGCCCGCTCCGGTCGAGCCGCTGC
>CAXEZH010000236.1:0-7685 GCA_964000695.1 uncultured Mycolicibacterium sp.
CACTTCTGGTGGGGCTCGGTGTTCCTCCTCAACATCCCGGCGATGGTCGTCCTCGTCGTCGGCGGACTGGTGCTGCTGCCCGAACACCGCAATCCCGAGCCGGGGCCGTGGGATCTGCCGAGCGTCGGCCTGTCCATGGTCGGCATGTTGGGCGTCGTCTACGCGATCAAGGAGGGCATCGCGGCTGCCGCGCACGGCATCCGGATCGACGCGGTACTGGCCGCGCTGCTCGGCGCCGCCGCGTTGGCGCTGTTCGTGCGCCGCCAGCTGCGCCTCCCCGTCCCGCTGATCGACGTCCGGTTGTTCCGCCGCCCCGTGTTCACCGGCGTCGTGGTGGCCAATCTCCTTTCGGTGCTGGGCCTTTCGGGTCTGGTGTTCTTCCTGTCGCAGTACTTCCAGCTGGTACGCGGCTACGGTCCGCTCCAGGCAGGCCTGGCCGAACTGCCCGCGGCGGTGACCGCCACGGTGTTCGGTGTGCTGGCCGGGATCGCTGTGCGCTACGTGTCGCACCGACTGGTCCTCACCGCCGGACTGGCGTTGGTCGGGGTGGCGATGGGGACGCTGATGGTGTTCCTGCTGGTGATCTCACCGATTTCCTACCTGCCGCTGGGCATCACGCTGTTCGTCGTCGGGGTCGGGCTCGGCCTGGCCTTCACCGTCGCCAGCGATGTCATCCTGGCCAGCGTGCCGCCGCAGCGGGCCGGCTCGGCGGCGGCGGTCTCCGAGACCGCCTACGAGCTCGGCATGGCGCTCGGCATCGCCACCTTGGGATCGGTCCTGACCGCGGTGTACCGCACGGTGTCCATTCCGCCCAGCCTGCCCGGCGAGATCGCCACGCAGGCCAGGGATTCGCTGCCCAGCGCCATCCACGCCGCGCAGTCCCTACCGGCCGAGCAGGCCGAGCGGCTGCTCGATCCGGCGCGGGACGCCTTCACCCACGGCCTGGCCGTCGCCTCCGGAGTGGGTGCGGCGCTGCTGCTCTCCGCCGCGATCGCGGTCTGGTGGCTGCTGCGCACACACCCGGTGTCACCAGGCGTTGCCGAGGTCGGCGTGCTGACGGACCCAGGTGTGCATGGCGATCCCGGCGGCGACAGCGGCGTTGATGCTGCGCGTCGAGCCGAACTGTGCGATCGACACCGTCGCATCGGCCCCAACCTTCACCTCGGGGGTGATGCCCGGCCCCTCCTGCCCGAAGACCAGCAGGCAGTCCCGCGGCAGGACCGTGTCCTCGATCCGTGCGGCGCCGGGGACGTTGTCCACGGCCACGACCACGAGTCCCGCACCCGCGGCGAACCGCAGTAGATCGGCCGTGGTGTCGTGGTGGCACAACCGCTGATAACGGTCGGTCACCATGGCTCCGCGCCGGTTCCAGCGGCGCCGTCCGACGATGTGCACGGTGTGCACGGCGAACGCATTGGCGGTGCGTACCACTGCACCGATGTTCGCGTCGTTGCCGAAGTTCTCGATCGCGATGTGCAGTCGGTGCCGGCGTCCGTCGATGTCGGCGACGATCGCGTCCCGCGTCCAGTACCGGTAGGCGTCGACGACGTTGCGGGTGTCACCGTCGCGCAACAGATCCGGGTCGTAGCGGGGGTCGTCGGGCAGCGGCCCCTGCCACGGCCCGACCCCGGGGCCGTCGCCCCACTCGGTCGGGCCGGGCAGCTCAGGCTCCGGCGGCTCAGGCATCGACGAGCCACAGCGCGGCGTGGGTCCCCGTCATCGACACCGTCGCATAGAGCAGGGCATTGTTGATCTCGCCCTGCGTGCACAGCGACACCTGAACCTGCACTCGCTCGCGGGAGGCCTCCGGCAGCACCAGCACCGAGGCCCCGTACTTGTCACAGGCGTGGCTGAGACCGCGGCCGTCGATGGTGGGACCGGCCACCACCATCAGTGGGCCACCGCGCTCGGCGGACTCCTCCCGATACCGGGCGGCCAGGCCGTCGATCTCGAGACCGATGAGCATGTAGCCGTTGCCGGTGAACGCGGTGGGATCGCCCAGCGCCGACGGGTCCAGCTTCGCGCCGTCGGCCCGGAACGCGTCGACGCTGGTGGTCTTCATCGTCAGGCCGGTGTCGTTCTCGTTGGTGGGCAGCACGCCGACCGGAAACGCCGCCGGGTAGGCCGCGGTGGTGCCGGCGATCCGGTCCGTGGACGAATATGCATACACGCCCCGCACCTGCGACTGGTCGCGCAGCGGACCCAGACACACCGTGCCCGTCATCCGGTCCGGCGTCGACGCCGACACGGGCTCGATGTCGAGGTTGGTCACATCCCCGCAGCCACCGACGGCGTCGGCCTCGATGGGGTGGGCCAGCGCGCCGTACAGCCCGAACCGGACATCCGCCGGTGCGACGTGCTCGCCACCCTCCTGCGAGGGCGACGCGTCGACGTCGACCAGCACGTAGTCGGCGTCGAAGCGCAGATTGGCGACCGACATGTTCCAGCCCAGCACCGCCATCGACTCCCCCAGGGCGGCGGTCGGCGCCGAATACACGTCGGTACGGTCATCTCCCCCGGCGCACGAGGTGGCGGCCAGCATGATCGCCGCCAGGAGCACGATCAGCCGCACCACGGCTCACGTCCGGTCACGGCCCTTGCCCACCACTCGGGTCAACGCCCGCACCACATTTCGGGGGATCATCCGTCCGCCGGTCGTCAGCGCCTTGTACTGCAGCCCGGGAATGATGACGATCTTGTTCTTGGCGATGTCGGCCATGGTCTCGCGCACCACGTCGTCGACCTCGAGCCACAGGAACGACGCGGTGCCGGCCATGTCGATACCGGCCCGGGCGTGGAATTCGGTGCGCACGAAGCCCGGGCACAGCGCATGGACCCCGACCCCGGTGCCGCCCAGACCGTTGGCCAGCCCTTCGGAGAAGGACACCACCCAGGCCTTGGACGCCGAATACGTCGACCCGCGGCCCGGCAGGAGCCCGGCGACGCTGGCGACGTTGAGCACCGTGCCCGTACCCGCGGCCAGCATCGGCGGCAGCGCGGCATGGGTCAGTTGCATGACGGCGGTGACGTTGACGTCGAGCTGGGACTGCAGCACTGCGTAGTCGGCCGACCAGAACTCCCCCGCCGTGCCGAACCCCGCGTTGTTCACCAGCACCTGCACACCGGCCCGCAGCCGGTCGGCGACGGCGGCGCGGTCAGCGGCCTGCGCCAGGTCGGCGCGGATCACCTCGACATCGGCGCCCGCCTCGTCGCGCAATTCGGCGGCCAACCGGGTCAGCCGCTCCTGGTCGCGGGCGACCAGCACCAGGTCGTAGCCGTCCAGCGCGTATCGGCGGGCGAAGCCCTCACCGAGGCCGGACGTCGGCCCGGTGATCAGGGCGACAGGGCGGGACATGCCCTAGACAGTACTTATCGCTGATAGTTCGGCGACTGCCGACCGTTGCGCGTCGGCTGCTGCGCGCGGCCGGGTTCCGGACGCGGGGGCGGATAGCCGGGAGGCATCTCGGCGCGACCCGCCGGGGCCGGGGTCAGGGGGCGGCTGGGTGAGCCGGTGCGCCGCGGGGCGGGCTGGCCGGCGGCCGTCGACGGCACTGGGGGCAGCACGCGCAGCAGATCGTTGAACTGCCGCACCGTCCGCAGGCCCTCGTCCCACTGGGCGCGGGTGCTGGTCACCGGCATGCTGACCAGGGTCCAGTTCTGCTCGTTCCACATGATCTCCGCGCAGTCGGGCGCGGTGTGGGCGAAGGTGACCATTCGCCGGTCACAGGCGCGGCGTGCGGCGTCGAGGTTCGTGGAGTACACCATCCGGGGGCCGATTGCGCCCAACAGCCAGATGTCGCTTTCGCGGGGCTCCTTGAGGCCCTTGAGCCGCATGTCGACCACCACGTTCGTGCCGACCTTGCGGTGCAGCGCGATGACGGTCGCGACGTCCTCGAGGTCGAAGATGAACACCGCCTCGCCGCGGATCTGGCCGAGCACGACGTTGCGTGCGGTGACGTCGCCCACGGTCGACATCACGCCGCGCTTCCACCGCTGCAGGATGTCGGCGGATTCGGCCTCGTAGTCGAAGCCGTGCGACTTCGCCCACGACTTGCGGCGGCGGCCCAGACCGCGGCGTCGATCCAGGTCGACGTACAGCAACACGCCCGCACCCACGAAACAGAGTGCGGACAGCGTGAACCAGAGCGGGACCATTGGCTCCAGAGTATCCGCTTCGGGCGGCGCACTCCGAATCCGAATGGGTCACAACCCGGTCACCTTCTCCCGCGGCCGCCGTCGGCGCTGCCCACGCATACTCGGGTGGTGACCGACTTCTCCGGCAAGGCCTACCTCGTCGTCGGCGCGAGCGGCGCACTCGGGTCACGGGTGGCACAGGTGCTCGCCGCGCGCGGGGCCGCGCTCACGGTGACGGGGCGCTCCGCTGACGCGCTGGCCGCGTTCGACGCGGCGCACGTGGTCACCGCGGATCTGCGGGACCCCGACGCGGGCCGAGCCGTGGTCGCCGCCGCGGTTGAGCAGCACGGACACCTCGACGGCGTGGTCATCGCTGCGGGCGTGGTGGCGTTCGGGCCGGTGACCGACATCGACGACGACACCGTCGACGACCTGGTGCTGGTGGACTTCCTGGCGCCGCTGCGGGTGGTGCGGGCCGCATTACCCGAGCTGGCCCCCGGTGGAGTGCTCCTGAACGTCAGCGCGGTCGTCGCCGAGAAACCGCTGGCCAACATGGCGGTCTACTCGGCGGTCAAGGCCGCGGCGGCGGCGCTGTTCACCGCCGTGCGCGGAGAGGCCCGGCGACGCAAGATCCGGGTCGTCGACGTCCGGCCGCCGCACACCGAGACCGGGCTGGCGGGCCGGGCCATCGCCGGCGAGCCGCCGCGGCTGCCCACCGGCCTGGACCCCGACGTGGTCGCCGAGCGCATCGTGAAAGCGCTGCTGGGCGACGAAACCGACGTGCCCAGCAGCGCGTTCACCTGACGCGGCAAGCGCTCATCCCAGCCTTCGGGTCTTCGCGCAAGCGCTCATCCCAGCCTTCGGGTCTTCGCGCAAGCGCTCATCCCAGAACCAGGGAGTCGCCGTCCGCGCTCACGTTCACCGGCACCACGTCGCCGTCGTGCACATCGCCGGCCAGCAGCATCTTGGCCAACTGGTCGCCGATGGCCTGCTGCACCAGGCGGCGCAGCGGCCGGGCCCCGTAGAGCGGGTCGAAGCCACGCTCGGCCAGCCACTTCTTCGCCGGCAACGACACCTCCAGCGCCAGCCGGCGCTGGGCGAGACGCTTGTCGAGCTGGGCCAGCTGGATGTCGACGATCGACACCAACTGCTCGGGATTCAGCGCGTCGAACATGATCACGTCGTCGAGCCGGTTGATGAACTCGGGCTTGAAGGCCGCCCGCACTGCCGCCATCACCTGCTCCTCGGTGCCGCCGGCACCCAGGTTGGAGGTCAGGATCAGGATCGTGTTGCGGAAGTCGACCGTGCGGCCCTGGCCGTCGGTCAGCCTGCCCTCGTCGAGCACCTGCAGCAGCACGTCGAACACGTCCGGGTGGGCCTTTTCGATCTCGTCGAACAGGATCACCGTGTACGGACGCCGGCGCACCGCCTCGGTCAGCTGACCACCCTGGTCGTAGCCGACGTAGCCCGGAGGGGCGCCGACCAGGCGCGCCACCGAGTGCTTCTCGCCGTACTCGCTCATGTCGATGCGCACCATCGCGCGCTCGTCGTCGAACAGGAACTCCGCCAGCGCCTTGGCCAGCTCGGTCTTACCGACACCGGTCGGGCCCAGGAACATGAACGAGCCCGTGGGCCGGTTCGGGTCGGCCACCCCGGCCCGGCTCCGGCGAACCGCGTCCGAGACTGCCTGAACCGCCTTGCGCTGTCCGACGACGCGCTTGCCCAGCTCCTCCTCCATGCGCAGCAACTTGGCCGTCTCGCCCTCGAGCATCCGGCCCGCCGGGATCCCGGTCCACGCCGACACCACCTCGGCGATGTCGTCGGGGCCGACCTCCTCCTTGAGCATCACGTTCTCGCGGGCCTCGGCCTGCGGGACCGCGGCGTCGAGCTTCTTCTCGACCTCGGGGATGCGCCCGTAGCGCAGCTCGGCGGCCTTGGCCAGGTCACCGTCGCGTTCGGCGCGGTCGGCGGCCCCCTTCAGGTCCTCCAGCTGCTGTTTGAGCTCGCGCACCACGTCGATGGCGCCCTTCTCGTTCTGCCAGCGGGTGGTCAGCTCGGAGAGCTTCTCCTTGTAGTCGGCCAGCTCGGCCCGCAACTTCTCCAGGCGTTCCTTGGAGGCGACGTCCTCCTCCTTGGCCAGCGCCATCTCCTCGATCTCGAGGCGGCGCACCAGGCGTTCCACCTCGTCGATCTCGACGGGCCGGGAGTCGATCTCCATCCGCAACCGCGACGCGGCCTCGTCGACGAGGTCGATGGCCTTGTCGGGCAGGAAGCGGGCGGTGATGTAGCGGTCGGACAGGGTCGCCGCGGCGACGAGCGCCGAGTCGGTGATGCGCACGCCGTGGTGCACCTCGTAGCGCTCCTTGAGCCCACGCAGGATGCCGACGGTGTCCTCCGGGGACGGCTCGCCCACCAGCACCTGCTGGAAGCGGCGTTCCAGCGCGGCATCCTTCTCGATGTACTTGCGGTATTCGTCGAGCGTGGTGGCGCCGACCAGGCGCAACTCACCGCGGGCCAGCATCGGCTTGATCATGTTGCCGGCGTCCATCGCCGACTCTCCGGTCGCGCCGGCGCCGACGATGGTGTGCAGCTCGTCGATGAACGTGATGATCTGCCCCGCGGAGTTCTTGATCTCGTCGAGGACGGCCTTGAGGCGTTCCTCGAACTCGCCGCGGTACTTGGCGCCGGCCACCATCGAGCCCAGGTCCAGGGAGATGACGGTCTTGTCGCGCAGGCTCTCGGGCACGTCGCCGGCCACGACGCGCTGCGCCAGGCCCTCCACGATGGCGGTCTTGCCGACGCCGGGCTCACCGATGAGTACCGGGTTGTTCTTGGTGCGCCGGGAGAGCACCTGCACGACGCGCCGGATCTCGTTGTCCCGGCCGATGACCGGATCGAGCTTGCCTTCCCGGGCTCGGGCGGTCAGGTCGGTGGAGTACTTTTCCAGCGCCTGATAGCTGCCCTCGGGGTCCGGGCTGGTGACGCGCGCACTGCCGCGCACCTTCTGGAACGCTTCGCGCAACGCCTGCGGGGACGCGCCGTGGCCGGTCAGCAACTTGGCCACATCGGTGTCGTTGCTGGCCAGACCGACCAGCAGGTGTTCGGTGGAGACGTACTCGTCGTCCAGTTCGGTGGCCAGTTGTTGGGCCACGGTGATCGCGGCGATCGACTCCCGGCTCAGCTGGGGCGTCGTACTGGCGCCGCTGGCGCTGGGCAGCCGGCCGACCAGGCGTTCCGCCTCCAGGCGGATGGTCGCGGGGTCCACGCCGACCGCCTCCAGCAGCGGGCCGGCGATGCCGTCGTTCTGTGTCAGCAACGCCATCAACAGGTGCGCGGGCATGATCTGTGGGTTGCCCGCGGTGGTGGCCGCCTGCATCGCCGAGGTCAGTGCCGCTTGGGTCTTCGTGGTCGGGTTGAACGAGTCCACGACACCTCCATTCATCGGTGGGAAAAATGCTTGTCCTCTAGCCCAACGCAGTCAAGGTTGAGTCTGTTCCGCTCAACTCTAAAAAATATCCGGCAATTTTGCACGCACAACACAGAACCTGGTC
>CAXEZH010000237.1:0-20412 GCA_964000695.1 uncultured Mycolicibacterium sp.
CCTGCCGCTGCGTTACACGTTCGACGTCATCTGCGTCGTCGCTGCCGGCCCCGCCGGCCCTCAGCTGCGCACCAGTTGGCGCTGGAGTGACCGGCTGAGCAACGAGGCCGACATGGATCGGCTCAGTGAGCTGTGGAGCCAGGCCGTCACGGTGTTGGGCGATGCGCTGTGAGCGGCGCGGAGACCGCCACACTGGCGGTGATCGGCGCCGGTCCCAAGGCGATCGCGGTCGCCGCCAAGGCCGCCGAGTTGCGCGACATGGGAGTCGACGTTCCCGATGTGGTCGTCGTCGAGCGCAGCGGCGTCGGCGCGAACTGGCAGGCGGCCGGCGGATGGACCGACGGCCAGCACCGCCTGGGCACCAGCCCGGAAAAGGACGTCGGGTTTCCGTACCGCTCGACGCTGGTACCGCGTCGCAATGCCGAACTCGACGAGCGCATGACCCGGCACAGCTGGCAGGCCTATCTGATCGCCAGCGCACAGTTCGCCGAGTGGGTGGACCGAGGCCGGCCGGCGCCGACCCACTCGGGATGGAGTCGTTATCTGCGTTGGGTCGCCGACAACGTCGGCATGACGGTACTGGCCGACGAGGTCGTCGGCGTCGATGTGCGCGACGACCGGTGGGCGCTTCGGACGACGAGGCAGACAGTGCAGGCCGACGGTCTGATGATCACCGGCCCCGGCCAGGCGCACCGCTGCATCCTTCCTCACGATCCGCGGGTGCTCTCGATCGCCCAGTTCTGGTCCCGCGCGGCGGGCCGTGAGTTGATCGCCGCCGATAGGGTGGCGGTGATCGGCGGTGGCGAGACGGCGGCGTCGATGCTCAACGAACTTTTTCGGCATCGCGTTTCGACCATCACCGTAATCTCACCGCAGGTCACGCTGTTCACCCGCGGCGAGGGGTTCTTCGAGAACACGTTGTTCTCCGACCCCACGGACTGGGCGAGTCTGACGCTCGCCGAGCGCCGGGATGCGTTCGCGCGCACCGACCGCGGGGTGTTCTCGGCGCGGGTGCAGGACGCGCTGCTGGCCGACGACCGAATCCGGCATCTCCGCGGGAGGGTGGCGCACGCCGTCGCGCGTGACGAACGAATCCGGTTGACGCTGAGCACGAATCGCAGCGGTGAGGCGCTGGAGACCGTACACGGTTTCGACCTGGTCATCGACGGATCGGGAGCCGACGCGATGTGGTTCACGCCGCTGTTCAGTCAGGAGGCGCGCGATCTGCTCGAGCTCGGGTTGGGTGCGCCGCTGGCCGGGGATGTGCTCGAGGAGTCCATCGGCGTCGACCTGGCCGTCTCCGGCGTGACCCCCAAACTGTTCCTGCCCGGCCTGGCCGGGCTCATGCAGGGCCCAGGCTTTCCCAACCTCAGCTGTCTGGGCCTGTTGTCCGACCGAGTGCTGGGCGCCCGCTACCCCCGACGGGCCGAGGCCGACGAGATCACCAGGAGAACCGATGAGCACCAACCCGTTCGATGACGACAACGGCACGTTCTACGTGCTGGCCAACGACGAGGAGCAATACAGCCTGTGGCCGACGTTCGTCGACGTCCCCGCGGGCTGGCGGGTCGTGTACGGCGAGAGCAATCGCGCAGACTGCCTGGCCTGGGTGGAGGAAAACTGGACCGACATGCGCCCGCGCAGCCTGCGGGAGTCGATGTCGAGCCAGCGGCGAGCCTGAGGGCAGAAGCGTTATACCCCTGTGCCGAAAAGCTTCTCGGCATTGCGAAACGCAATCTTCTCTTTTGCCTCGCGTGGCAGATCCACTGCTCTGAACCAGTCGGTCCCTTCCTTCATGTTTGCAAATGGGTAGTCGGTGGCGAACATCACTCGATCCGCACTGATGTATCTCAGCAACAGCTGAAGCAGTTCGTCTTGGAAGAATGCGCTGGTCGTGTACCAGAAGTTGTCACTGAAGTATTGCCCGACAGGCTTGTTCAACGAACCCGCAGTCGCATCGCCCAGATCTTCCACGATTCGCTCGTAATAGAATGGGAGTCCCTCTCCCATGTGGCCGACGATCATCTGGAGTCTGGGGAATCTGTCGAACACCCCGGTCATGATCAATCGAAGGCATTGAGTGAGCACCTCTTGGTGCCAGCCGTACCCTGAACCACTGAAAATGTAGTCCTGGTACTCATCGTTATATCCTGCGCGCTCGATGCGATAGTAAATGTCGAAGACTTCTCTGGGTGGAAATCCCGGGTGCAGATATATCGGAACATCAAGTGCCTCGGCACGTGCCAGAACGGGCTCGAAATCCTCATGGTCGAGGAACTTGCTGCCGACGAACCCATTGGTCATGGCGCCGACGAAACCGTCCTCGCGGACAGCGCGTTCCAATTCGTCCGCAGATGCCTCGGGGTCCTGCAGGGGCAGGGTCGCGTAGGCCTGGTAGCGCCCCGGATAGGCGGTCATCGGGCCATCGGCGATCATCTTGTTGAGACGATAGGCAAAATCGTTGCCCTGCTGTCCGGCGAGATCCTGCACGCCCGGTGTATGTGCCGAGAGAATCTGAACATCGACACCCGCCTCATCCATTGCACCGATGCGGCCGGCCCCGAGATCGGCAAGACCAGTTTCCTCGAGGTACTGCGCGTGATCGGCGTTGATCGCGTTCAGTGCAATCAACTCGGCGGTGGTGTAGGTCTCTTCCGTGGCGATGAATGGCAGGTCCCGGTCTCGCAACGAGATGTCCGACATGTCTGTCGCGGGATCATCGGATCTGGCGGCACACGCGGACAACCCGGCGCCGACACCAAGTGCAGCAGCAGCACCCAGAAAATTGCGGCGTCCCATCGCAGTTGTCCCGGAGAGATTATCGCTCATTGTCGTATCCGTTTCCGCCCGATGATTCGTTGTCCGGTTTGCGTGCGGCTTTCTCGCCTGACGGCGACGTCGCGAATGCTCAGAAGTCTCTGGTCCGCACCATCGCGCTCATCGACGGTGCGAGGTTCATGGGGAAAGCATGCTCATCGAGAACGGCAGTGTCACGGGGGATAGCCTCCCGTTTGACGGTGGATAACCTCCGGGTGTCAGCACGGTCTGTGCGACGTTCGCCAGGCCGCGCGCCGCACGGATGTGAAGAACGCCGGGGCGCGGGCGGGTTAGAGCGTCGTGCCGCTGATCCATCGCGCGATGTCGCCGACAACTGCCTCGTCGACATGTTGTGCCGGTTCGTATCCGGCGGGTGTCGAGGGCCCTGATCCGGAGAAGAACAAATGGTCGTCTGCGGGGTAGACGCGGATCGTGACGTTGTCACGGTCAGCCAAGCCGTTCTGCCAGCCGAGCAGGTCCTCGGTGACGGTGACCTGGTAATCACGTCCGCCCTGCATGATGAGCATCGGTAGGTCTAGCTGCGCGGCTACCGCCACCGGGTCGTAACCGCGGAGATCGAGCCAGTAATGCGCCGGAACGCCCAGCGGCAGAAGGTGATCGGGGGTGGACGGGGAGAGGTTGGGGTCGTCGATCAGCGCCACCTGTCGGGTGATGGTCTGAACGGTCGGATCGGCCTCAGGGTCCGCGGCCGGCTTGTGCGCGGTGGCGAGGTAGCGAACTTGGCGAAGCAAAGAACGGTGCATCGGCTCAGTCGCGCCGGCCAGCACGACCAACCCGGCCACGGACGGTTCGGCGGCCGCGACGCGGGGCGCCATCATGCCGCCCTGACTATGCCCGAGGACGAAGATCCGGTTGCCGTCGACACGAGGGTGTTCGCGAAGGAGGTGCACGGCGGCGACCGCGGGCCGGACGTATTCGTCGAACGCGGTGAAGGTGCGTGCATCCAGCGTGTCGCGGTGGACGTAGGTGACCTTGTCGAAGCGCAGCACCGCGATTCCGTGGCTCGCCAACCCCCATGCGAGATCCCGGAAGATCTTGTTGCGGCCCATCGTGACGTCCCGGTCGGACGGCCCGGAACCGGGGAGTAGGACGACGGCCGGCCCCGGACTCGGTGACTGCGGCAGGCTCAGCGTTCCCGAAGTCGCCCAGGGTGTTTCGCCGACAGAGACCTCGTGCTCGGTGAAGGCGGACGAGTCCACGTACGGCGGCGGTTCCCAGGGCTGCGTCGGCTCGGCCGCCCCCGGCGGGGCGAACTGGAGGCCGTGCAGTCGGCCGGACCGGTCGATGACCATGAGCACGGCATAGGCGCCGCGCTCACACGTCACCCCGATCTTCACGAGCGTGTGATCCGCACCCGCCGGTTCGGTCGACGGTGTACCGATCTGGACGACCGATCCGTGCGTCGTGGTCAGCTCTTGCCACGAGTCACGTAGCGATTCAGCCGACACCAACTCGCGCAGCGAAGGCGCGACCATGTCGACGACATCGGCGAACCCATCGGCTGCCATCAACGCCATCACGGCTTCCGCGGTGGCAACAACGTCGCGCTCGGTCACTCAGATCGCCCGCTCACGAGACAGTCCCGTCACGACCATCATTGTCCGGGCGCGGGCGCGGGGGATACGCCCCACGATGTCAGCGGGGGTCCATGTCGAACACCCGGGCGTGCAGCACGGTGCGGTTGCGCAGCGCCGCGCGCACGGCGCGGTGCAGGCCGTCCTCGAGGTAGATGTCCCCGCGCCACCGCACGGCGTGCGGAAACAGGTCGCCGTAGAACGTGGAATCCTCCGACAGCAGCCGGTCCAGGGCCAGCACCGTCGTCGTCATCACCAACTCGTCGAGGCGGATCTGGCGGGGCGGGATCTGCGCCCACTGCCGATGCGTGAGACCGTGGTCGGGGTAGGGTCGGCCGTCGCGGACTCCCTTGAAGATCATCGCCGTGCCTTCGCTCGCCCCGTGCCCCTGCGTGGTCAACCCCGGCCTGCACAGTAACCCGGCCGCGGCGGCGGCGCGGACCGCTCGGTCGGTGCCCAGGCCCACCGTCACCGTAAAATGAACGCGACCAGGACACATCCCGAGAGGTGGGTGAACAGTGGGCAGCGCCGATGACCGACGTTTCGAAGTGCTCCGTGCGATCGTCGCCGACTTCGTCGCCACGAAGGAGCCCATCGGTTCCAAGTCGCTCGTGGAGCGACACAACCTCGGGGTGTCCAGTGCGACGGTCCGCAACGACATGGCCGTCCTGGAGGCCGAGGGGTACATCGCCCAGCCGCACACCAGCTCGGGGCGGGTTCCCACCGAGAAGGGCTATCGGGAGTTCGTCGATCGCCTCGACGACGTCAAGCCGATGTCCGGCGCCGAGCGTCGCGCCATCCTGAATTTCCTCGAATCGGGTGTCGACCTCGACGACGTGCTGCGCCGCGCGGTGCGGTTGCTCGCACAGCTGACCCGCCAGGTGGCCATCGTGCAGTACCCGACGCTGTCCACATCGACGGTGCGGCGCCTCGAGGTGGTCCAGCTCAGCCCGGCTCGGCTGCTGCTCGTGGTGATCACCGACTCGGGCCGGGTCGATCAGCGCATCGTCGAACTCGGTGACACGATCGACGACACGCAGATGACCCAACTGCGTGATCTGCTCGGCCAGGCGTTGGAGGGCAAGCCGCTTGCCGCGGCGTCGATCGCCGTGTCCGACCTGGCCTCTCACCTCAACGGCAGCGGTGGCCTGGCCGACGCGGTGGGCAGGTCGGCGACGGTACTGGTGGAGACCCTCGTCGAGCACAGCGAGGAACGTCTGATGCTCGGCGGCACCGCCAACCTGACGCGCAACACGGCCGATTTCGGCGGCTCGCTACGCTCGGTGCTCGAAGCGCTCGAGGAACAGGTGGTGGTGCTGCGGCTACTGGCCAAGCAGCAGGAGGCCGGGAAGGTCACCGTCCGCATCGGGCACGAAACCGAGGCCGAGCAGATGGCCGGCACCTCGGTGATCAGCACGGCCTACGGTAGTTCGGGCAAGGTGTTCGGCGGCATGGGTGTGTTGGGTCCCACACGGATGGACTATCCGGGAACCATCGCCAACGTCGCCGCTGTTGCTCTCTATATTGGCGAAGTCTTAGGTAACCGCTGACCGGCGTAGCGTCGAGTCAACGGGTGGGAAGGTACAAGCGTGGCACGCGACTATTACGGGCTGCTCGGAGTGAGCCAGGGTGCGAGCGACTCCGAGATCAAGCGCGCCTACCGCAAACTGGCGCGTGAACTGCACCCCGACGTCAACCCCGACGAGGGTGCCCAGGCCCGCTTCCAGGAGATCAGCGCCGCTTACGAGGTGCTCAGCGATCCGGAGAAGCGGCGCATCGTCGACATGGGCGGCGATCCACTGGCCTCGGCCGCAGGAGGTGGCGCCGGCGGCTTCTCCGGTTTCGGTGGCCTGGGTGATGTGTTCGAGGCGTTCTTCGGCGGCGGCACCGCCGGGCGTGGCCCGGTAGGACGCGTCCGGCCGGGCTCGGATTCGCTGCTGCGGATGCGGCTGACCCTCGACGAGTGCGCGACCGGAATCTCCAAGCAGGTCACGGTGGACACCGCGGTGCTGTGCGACCTGTGCCACGGCAAGGGCACCCACGGCAACTCGACCCCGGTCACCTGCGATACCTGCGGCGGACGCGGGGAGATCCAGACCGTACAGCGTTCACTGCTCGGGCAGGTCATGACGTCCCGACCGTGCCCGGTGTGCGGCGGCGTCGGCGAGGTCATCCCCGACCCGTGCAACCGCTGCGCCGGCGACGGGCGTGTGCGTGCCCGGCGCGAGATCACCGTCAAGATCCCCGCCGGAGTCGGCGACGGCATGCGGGTGCGGTTGGCGTCGCAGGGCGAGGTCGGTCCGGGCGGCGGACCCGCCGGCGATCTGTACGTCGAGGTCCACGAGAGCCCGCACGACGTGTTCGTGCGCGACGGCGACGACCTGCACTGCACCGTCTCGGTGCCGATGGTCGACGCCGCGTTGGGCACCAGCGTGACCGTCGACGCCATCCTGGACGGTCCGGTGGAGATCGCCGTCGCCGCGGGCACGCAGCCCGGCGCGGTCACCACGCTGCGCGGCCACGGCATGCCGCACCTGCGTTCCGGGGTGCGCGGCGACCTGCATGCGCACATCGACGTCGTGGTGCCCTCCCGTCTGGACCATGAGGACGTCGAACTCCTGCGCGCCCTGCAGGAACGCAGCCGCGACACCGCCGAGGTGCGCTCGGCCAAGGCGAACAACTCGTCGCACGGCGCCGGCGGTCTGTTCTCGCGGTTGCGTGAGACGTTCACCGGCCGCTAGCGGCAGTGCGCAGTCTCTTCTACGTCGACGCCGTACCCGGCGTCGGTGACGTTGTCGTCGTCGACGGCGACGAGGGCTTCCACGCCGCCAACGTGCGCCGCACCCGCCGGGGGGAGCAACTCGACCTCAGCGATGGCGCGGGCACCGTGGCGCACTGCGAGGTCACCGAGGTCGCCAAGGGTCGGCTGAGCGCGCAGGTGTTGGACCGCCGCGTCGTGGCGCCGCCGTCACCGACCGTCACCGTCGCGCAGGCGCTGCCCAAATCGGACCGTTCCGAACTCGCGATCGAGCTGGCCACCGAAGCCGGTGCCGACGCGTTCGTGGCCTGGCAGGCCGCGCGCTGCGTCGCGCGCTGGGACGGGGCCGCCCGCGTCGACAAAGGCCTGCGCAGGTGGCAGGCGGTGGCGCGGGCCGCATCGCGGCAGTCCCGCCGCCCGCACATCCCGACTGTCGACGGCGTCGTCACGACGGCCCAGCTGGCCGCCGGGGCCGGCCCCACCACGCTGGTGCTGCACGAGTCGGCCACCACCTCGCTGACCGAACTGCCGCTGGCCGAAGCGGCGTCGCTGACCCTGGTGGTCGGTCCGGAGGGCGGCGTCGCCGAGGAGGAACTCGCCGCGCTGACCGAGGCGGGTGCCCTCGCGGTGCGGTTGGGGCCGACCGTGTTGCGGACGTCGACGGCGGCGGCGGTGGCGCTGGGCGCGCTGGGGGTGCTGACCTCGCGGTGGTCCGGGGGTAGCTCACCGGCCCGGGGCTAGATAGGTTAGCCTTCCCTTCTGAGCTGATCTGTATCTCGAGGGCCGTGGGCCAGCAGAGAAGGGACCCCCGATTCTCACCCGTTTGACCCGAGCGTGGCTGCCGCTCGTCCTGGTGATCGTGCTCGTCGTCAGCGGCTTCGCCGTCTGGCGGCTGCGGAACATGTTCGCGGCCAACCCGTTGCCGACCTACACCGGAAGCATGACCGAGGACGCGAACAAGTCCGATCCGAAGATCGTGCGCTACGAGGTCTGGGGCGAGCCGGGCGCGGTCGCCGACATCAACTATGTCGACGCCGAGGGCGATCCCAACCAGATCGTCGGTGCCGTCCTGCCGTGGTCGATCGACGTCGAGACCGACTCCCCGGCGATGTCGGGAAACGTCGTGGCGCAGGGCAACGGTGACTTCATCGGATGCCGGATCACCGCTGACGGAGAGGTCAAGGACGAACGCACCATCACCAACGTCAGCGCCTACATCTACTGCTTCACGAAGGCGGCGTGATGAGCGCCGTGGGCAACCGCAGCGAAGAGCTGCGCCGACCGAGGTTCCTCGCGCGGTGGATCCGACGGCTGGCCGTACCCATCATCCTCGGTTGGATGCTGCTGCTCGTCGCGCTGAACGTGCTGGTACCCCAGCTGGAGGTGGTCGCGGCGAAGAACTCGGTCTCGATGAGCCCGAGCAATGCGCCCTCGATGCAGGCCATGTCCGACATGGGCCGACTGTTCGAGGAGTCCGAGTCGGATTCGGTCGCGTTGATCGTGCTGGAGAGCGAGAACGAGCAGCCCCTCGGTGACGACGCCCGCACCTACTACGACCAGCTGATCGACAAGCTGGAGGCGGCAACCGAGCATGTCCGCAACATCCAGGACACCTGGGGTGACCCGCTGACCGAGGCGGCGGCGCAGAGCTCCGACGGCCGCGCGGCGTACGCGACGCTGAACCTCGCCGGCAACCTGGGCGAGGCCGAGTCCAACGAGGCCGTTGCGGCCGTGCGGGACATCGTCGCCAACTCACCGCCGCCGCCCGGGGTGCGAGTCCACGTCACCGGGCCCGCGCCGATGACCGCCGACGTCAACATCGCCGGCGAGAGCAGCATGGCGCTGGTGCTGCTGGTCACCTTCTGCGTGATCATCGTGCTGCTGCTGTTCTTCTACCGCTCCATCGCGACCGTGCTGCTCCTGCTCGTGGTGGTCCTCGTCCAGCTCGGTCTGGCACGAAGCGTCGTCGCGGCGATGGCGCACTACGAGCTCATCGGGCTGTCGACGTACGCGACGAATCTGCTGATCTCGCTGGCCGTGGCAGCGGGCACCGACTACGCGATCTTCCTGGTCGGGCGCTACCAGGAAGCCAGAACCGCGGGCGCCACCCACGAAGAGGCGTACTACGAGATGTTCCACGGCACGGCACCCGTCGTGCTGGGTTCGGGTCTGACCATCGCCGGCGCGATGTTCTGCCTGTCGTTCACGCGCATGCCCTACTTCCAGAGCATGGGTGTGCCCTGCGGGGTGGGCACGCTGGCCGGGATGGCCGTCGCGCTCACCCTGGGCCCGGCGATCGTGACCGTGGGCAGCCGGTTCAATCTGCTCGAACCCAAGCGCGCCATGCGGATCCGCGCCTGGCGTCGCGTCGGCACCATGGTGGTCCGCTGGCCCGGACCCATCCTCGTCGCGTCGCTGGCGCTGTCCTTCATCGGGTTGGCTGCCCTGCCTGGCTATCAGACCAGCTACGACGACACCCGCTATGTCCCGGACTCGATTCCGGCGAACGCCGGTCTGCAGGCCGCCACCGAGCACTTCTCGCTGTCCCGGATGAGCCCGGAGATCCTGCTCGTCGAGGCGGACCACGACCTGCGTAATCCGACAGATTTCCTGGTGTTGGATCGTCTCGCGAAACGCGTGTTCGGCGTCGAGGGGGTCGCGCGGGTCCAGGCGCCGACCCGCCCGGACGGCGCACCGATCGACAACACCTCGATCCCGTTCTTGATCAGCATGCAGGGCGTCGGCCAGCAGCAGAACATGAAGCTGATGCAGGACCGCATGGAGGACATGCGCAGCCAGGCCGACGAGCTGGCCCGCACGATCGGAACGATGCGCACCATGTACGGCCTGATGACGCAGTTGTCGAACGTCACGACGGTGATGATCGACGACTTCAACGACATGCAGCAGACGGTGCATCAGATCCGCGACATGATCGCCAACTTCGACGACCAGTTCCGCCCCATCCGGAACTACTTCTACTGGGAACCGCACTGCTACAACATCCCGATGTGCTGGACCTTCCGGTCGCTGTTCGACTCGATGGACGGCATCAGCACCATGACCGACTCGTTCGACAAGGCGCTGGTCAACATGGAGACCATGCGGTCGCTGCTGCCGCAGATGCTCGCCACGTTCCCGCCGATGATCGAAACCATGGAGAGCATGCGGCACATGATGCTCACCACCTACGCCACCATGGGCGGGTTCTACGACCAGATGGACGAGATGAGCCAGAACTCCACGGCGATGGGGAAGTCGTTCGACGCGGCCAACAACGACGACTCGTTCTATCTGCCGCCGGAGGTGTTCGAGAACAAGGACTTCCAGCAGGCGATGGAGAGCTTCTTCTCACCCGACGGCAAGACCGTGCGGCTGCTGGTCTCGCACCGCGGCGACCCGACCTCACCCGAGGCGCTCGCGCGGGTCGAACCGATCAAGATCGCCGCCATCGAGGCGCTCAAGGGCACACCGCTGGAGGACGCGAAGATCCAGCTCGGCGGCACCGCGGCGACATTCAAGGACATGTCCGACGGGTCCCGCTACGACATGATGATCGCGATCCTCGCCGCGCTGACCCTGGTCTTCATGGTCATGCTGCTGCTGACCCGCAGCCTGGTCGCCTCGCTGGTCATCGTCGGCACCGTGATCCTGTCGCTGGGGGCGTCGTTCGGCGTCTCGGTGTTGATCTGGCAGCACATCATCGGCATCGAACTGCACTGGATGGTGCTGGTGATGTCCATCATCGCGCTCATCGCCGTCGGATCGGACTACAACCTGCTGCTGGTGTCGCGGTTCAAGGAGGAGATCGGCGCCGGGATCAAAACCGGCATCATCCGCTCGATCGGTGGTACCGGCAGCGTCGTCACGCTGGCGGGCGTGGTGTTCGCGCTCACGATGGCCTCCATGGTCGTCAGCGACCTGCGGGTGATCGCGCAGGTCGGCACCACGATCGGGCTGGGGCTGCTGTTCGACACCTTCGTGGTGCGGGCGTTCATGATGCCGGCGATCGCGACGCTGCTGGGCCGCTGGTTCTGGTGGCCGCAGGTGGTGCGCAACCGGCCGCTCCGCACGCCCGTGGGCACGACGGCAGGGCGCCGGTAATACGCATTGGGTGGTGACGGGGCACGGCGCTAAACTGGGCTGACCCGACCCAGAACCCAGGAAGCAGGCAGAAAACTCCACGTGACGCCCCGCGAGACGAACGCCGCCTCGGAGTCAGTCCGGAGCAGCATGACAGTTCCGCCCGATCTGGTCATGGGCCTGCTGGGGTCCTCCGACGAAAACCTGCGTGCTCTCGAGCGGCTGCTGGCCGCCGACATCCATGTCCGCGGCAACGCCGTCTCGCTGGCCGGTGAACCCGCCGACGTCGCGCTGGCCGAGCGGGTGATCTCCGAGCTCGTCGAGGTCGTCGGCAGCGGACAGCGGCTGACCCCCGACGCCGTCGCGCACAGCGTCGCGATGCTGACCGGCGCCGCCGAAGCCTCCCCGGCCGAAGTGCTGACCCTGGACATCTTGTCGCGCCGCGGCAAGACCATCCGGCCCAAGACCCTGAACCAGAAGCACTACGTCGATGCGATCGACGCCCACACCATCGTGTTCGGCATCGGCCCGGCCGGCACCGGCAAGACGTATCTCGCGATGGCCAAAGCCGTCAACGCGTTGCAGACCAAACAGGTCAGCCGCATCATCCTGACCCGGCCCGCGGTCGAAGCCGGGGAGCGGCTGGGCTTTCTGCCCGGCACGCTGAGCGAGAAGATCGACCCCTACCTGCGCCCGCTCTACGACGCGCTGCACGACATGATGGATCCCGAGCTGATCCCGAAGCTGATGGGTGCCGGAGTCATCGAGGTGGCGCCGCTGGCGTACATGCGTGGCCGAGCGCAGCCACTGTCCACTCGCGTGTTGACACCCAGGGGCTTCAGGGCGATCGGGGACCTGAAGGCGGGGGACGCAGTCATCGGCTCCGATGGCCGACCCACTGAGGTCTTGGGTATCTACCTGCAAGGATTCAAAGAGATCTATCGGGTGCACACCCAGGATGGCGCCTCGACACTTGCTTCGGGCGACCACCTTTGGGCAGTGCAGACCCGGGACGGCAAGCGTCGCGGTAAGCCGATGCGGGTGCTGGAGACCAAGGAGATGATCGGCAACCTCAGGGCGGCGCATTATCACCGCTACGAGTTGCCGCTGTTGAGTGCTCCAGTCGCCTTCGAATCGGAACCAGTGCCGATCGATCCCTACGCGCTCGGGTTGTTGATCGGCGACGGATGCCTATCGCTGCGCACCTCGCCCAGCTTCGCGACTACTGATCCTGAGCTTGCGGATGCACTACAGCAGCTCATACCCGGCATCATCGTGAGGCGGAAGTCAGACGTCGACTATGTCCTGGTCGGCCCTGAGGGACGAGGCGGGCGAAGCAAGAACCCGCTGACGGAAGGTTTACGTCGGCTGTCGTTGGCGGGGACGAAGTCGGATGACAAATTCGTACCGTTCGAGTATCTCGCCAACGGGCCAGAAGTCCGGCTTGCCGTTCTGCAAGGGCTGTTGGACAGCGACGGCGGGCCGGTGACGCAGGACAACCGCACCTGCCGAATCCAGTTTGGGACGGCGTCCCTGCAGCTTGCCGAGGATGTGACATTCCTTGTTCGCTCGCTGGGTGGCGTGGTCTACCGGCGCACGCGAAAGGCACTGGGACGCAAGCCTGGGCTGGCCCGCGGGCGCGAGGTGCACCACATCGCGGATGCGCACATTCTCGACATCCGCCTCCCTGAAGGCATCGTCCCGTTCCGCCTGCCGCGCAAGCTTGCCAAGTACGACGCCGCCGGCGGTGGCAGACCGATGCGCTTCATCGATCGAATCGAGCCGGTGGGCACAGAAGAAGCCGTCTGCATTCGAGTCGCGGCAGCGGATTCGCTGTATGTCACCGAGGATTTTCTGCTGACCCACAACACCCTCAACGATGCGTTCATCATCCTCGACGAGGCGCAGAACACCACCGCCGAGCAGATGAAGATGTTCCTGACCCGGCTCGGTTTCGGCTCGAAAATCGTTGTGACAGGCGATGTCACGCAGGTCGACCTGCCCGGTGGCGCGGCGTCGGGATTGCGTGCGGCGATGCGCATCCTCGACGGCATCGACGACATCCACTTCGCCGAGCTCACCAGCGCCGACGTGGTCCGGCACCGACTGGTGTCCGAGATCGTCGACGCCTACGCGCGCTCCGAGGAGCCGACCCTGATGAACCGTGCCCAACGCCGGGCGTCGGGCCCGACCGGACGGCCGAGGCGGTAGCGGAACAACCATGAGCATTGAGGTGTCCAACGAATCGGGCATCGACGTTTCCGAAGAGGAACTGATCAGCGTCGCCCGATTCGTGATCCGCAAGATGGACGTCAACCCCGCCGCCGAGCTGTCGATGGTGCTGCTCGACAGCGCGGCGATGGCCGACCTGCACATGCGCTGGATGGACCTCCCCGGTCCGACCGACGTGATGAGCTTCCCGATGGACGAACTCGAGCCCGGCGGACGTCCCGACGCGCCGGAGCCCGGGCCGGCCATGCTCGGTGACATCGTGCTGTGCCCGGAGTTCGCCGGCAAGCAGGCCGCCGGCCAGGGACATTCGCTGGGCCAGGAACTGGCTCTGCTCACCGTGCACGGGGTGCTGCACCTGCTCGGGTACGACCACGCCGAACCGGACGAGGAAAAAGAGATGTTCGCGCTGCAGCGTGAGCTGCTCGAGGAGTGGGTGGCCGAACAAGTGCAGGCGTACCACCTGGATCGCCAGACCGAGAAGGACCGCAGGCTGCTCGACAAATCCCGCTACTTCGATGACATCGTCGAACGCGACCAGCTGTGAGCGGCGTCGGACAACTCATCGGTGCCATCGTGCTGGTCGCCGTCGGCGGACTGTTCGCCGCCACCGACGCGGCGCTGAGCACGGTGTCGATGGCGCGTGTCGAAGAGCTGGTGCGCGACGAACGCCCGGGCGCGGTGCGGCTGTCGCGGGTGATGGGGGAACGACCCCGCTTCATCAACCTCATCGTGCTGCTGCGCATCACCTGCGAAGTCAGTGCCACGGTGCTGCTCGCCGCCTACCTCGACGGCCACCTCGGGGTGACCTGGGGCCTGGTCGCCGCCGCGGCGATCATGGTGGTGGTCAGCTTCGTCGTCATCGGCGTCGGTCCCCGCACCGTCGGCAGGCAGAACGCCTACACCATCGCCTTGGTGACGGCTCTTCCGCTGCAGGCGTTCTCGGTGCTGCTGCTGCCGCTGAGTCGCCTGCTGGTGTTGATCGGCAACGCCGTCACGCCCGGACGCGGTTTCCGCAACGGTCCATTCGCCTCGGAGATCGAACTGCGCGAGGTCGTGGACCTGGCCCAGCAGCGCGGCGTGGTCGCCGACGACGAACGCCGGATGATCCAATCGGTCTTCGAACTCGGCGACACCCCCGCGCGCGAGGTCATGGTGCCCCGCACCGAGATGGTGTGGATCGAAAGTGACAAGACCGCCGGTCAAGCCACCTCCCTGGCGGTCCGCAGCGGGCACTCCCGCATCCCGGTGATCGGGGAGAACGTCGACGACGTCGTCGGCGTCGTCTATCTCAAAGACCTTGTGCAGCGGACGTACTACTCGACCCGCGGTGGCCGCGACACCTCGGTGGCCGAGGTCATGCGCGCACCCGTCTTCGTGCCCGACTCCAAGCCACTCGACGAACTGCTGCGCGAGATGCAGCGCGACCGCAACCACATGGCGCTGCTGGTCGACGAATACGGCGCCATCGCCGGGCTCGTGACCATCGAGGACGTGCTCGAGGAGATCGTCGGCGAGATCGCCGACGAGTACGACACCGACGAGGTCGCTCCCATCGAGGAGCTCGGCGACAACCAGTACCGGGTGTCGTCGCGGCTGTCCATCGAGGACCTCGGTGAGCTCTACGATGTCGAATTCGACGACGACCTCGACGTCGACACCGTCGGCGGTCTGCTGGCGCTGGAGCTGGGCCGGGTGCCCCTGCCCGGTGCGGAGGTCAACTGGGACGGGTTGCTGCTGCGCGCCGAGGGTGGCCCGGACCCGCGCGGCCGGGTCCGCATCGGCACGGTGCTGGTCAGCCGGGTCGAGCCCGAACCCGAGGACGACGGACAGGACAGTGAATGACTGAGCTCGACGCCGAGGACGCCAAGCTGGTGGTGCTCGCCCGTGGCGCGATGGCCCGCGCGGAGGCGACCAGCGGGGCCGCGGTGCGCGACCTCGACGGCCGCACGTATGCGGGGGCGCCCGTCGGGCTGGCGGCACTGCCGCTGACCGCACTGCAGGCCGCGCTCGCCGCGGCGGTGTCCAGCGGCGCGACCGGCCTGGAGGCGGCCGTGCTCGTCGGAGGAGGGGCCGACGATCCCGGTGTGGCCGCGGTGCGGGAGATGGCCCCTGCGGCGGCGGTGATCGTGACCGACCGGGCGGGCCGGCCGCTGTGACGATCACGAGTGTGCGTCCAGTGCGAAAAATCGGCGCCGGAAGCGCCGACGTTTCGGCGGGCCGGCGATGAGCGAATTCCGTTCCGGCTTCGTCTGTTTCGTCGGCAGGCCGAACACCGGCAAGTCCACCTTGACCAACGCCCTGGTCGGCAGCAAGGTGGCGATCACCTCCAATCGCCCGCAGACCACCCGCCACACCATCCGCGGCATCGTGCACCGCGACGATTTCCAGATCGTGCTGGTCGACACACCGGGGCTGCACCGGCCCCGGACACTGCTCGGTCAGCGGCTCAACGACCTCGTCAAGGACACCTACTCCGAGGTCGACGTGATCGGGTTGTGCATCCCCGCCGACGAGAAGATCGGCCCCGGAGACCGATGGATCTACGAACAGATCCGCGCGGTCGCGCCGCGAACGACGGTGATCGCGATCGTCACCAAGATCGACAAGGTGTCCAAGGACAAGGTCGCCGAACAGTTGATGGCGGTGGCCGACCTGGTCGGGCCCGACAGTGAGATCGTGCCCGTGTCGGCGACCTCGGGTGCTCAGCTCGACGTGCTCGTCGATGTGCTGGTGGCGCAGCTTCCGCCCGGTCCGGCGTTCTACCCCGACGGTGAGCTGACCGACGAGCCCGAAGAAGTCCTGATGGCCGAGCTGATCCGCGAGGCCGCACTCGAGGGCGTGCGCGACGAGCTGCCGCATTCGCTGGCCGTGGTCATCGACGAGGTCGAGCAGCGACCCGGCCGCCCCGATGACGACCCGTTGATCGACGTGTACGCCATCCTCTACGTCGAGCGGGAGTCGCAGAAGGGCATCGTGATCGGCAAAGGTGGCGCGCGGTTACGCGAGGTCGGCACCGCCGCGCGCACTCAGATCGAGAAGCTGCTGGGCACCAAGGTGTTTCTCGATCTGCGGGTGAAGATCGCCAAGAACTGGCAGCGCGACCCGAAACAACTGGGCCGCCTCGGGTTCTAGCCCGGCTGGCCGTAGACCGCGACGACGACGGTGCGGTCCAGGCTGTTCTCCGACCACACCCCGATCTGGGTGTTGGCGCAGTTCGACATGATCGCCATGTAGTCGGGCCGGTAGTACCACTGGTTGAGGATCTCGATCCCACTGATCGCCAGCGCCGGGTTGATCGCCACCGTCTCGGCGACCGTGCCGACGAAGCCCGCGTTGCGGGCCCGGTCCTGGGGCGTGGAGCCGTCGGAACCGATGTCGCCGTTCAGAGCCCGGTTGTTGAGCACGTCTCTGGTGTGCCACTCCGCGGCCAGCTGCAGCTGCGGATTGATCTGGATATCGGTCTCGCAGTCGTTGTGCTGCTGGATCGTGTAGACGTTGACCACGACGCTCTCGTTGAGGCGCCGGTTGTCGGCGTGGGCGGCGGGCGCCACGACGGTGGGGACGGCGACGGCGCACGCGAACGCCGCCGCGGCAGGCAGTATCACGCGACCGGTCACGGTCGGGACATTACGCGACGACGCCCGCCACCGAGTCGGGAGCGGCAAGATTCGTGGTGTCCGGGGCCGGCTCCGCCGGGGCGATCCGGGTGTCCCACCAGTTCCGCGGCTGATGGGTGGCCCAGCCGTTGAGCGCCTCCAGCGCCGCGGCCAGCGACACCAGCAGCGGCTCGCTGTTGGCCGGCCCCATCAGCTGCACACCGATGGGCAGACCGTCGGAGGTGAAACCGGCGGGCACGCTGATCGACGGCCAACCCAGCAGGTTCCACGGCCACGTCGCCGGGCAGGCCCGGATCATCGCGCGGTCGGTGGCCAGGCCGGAGAGCCCGTCGAAGCTGTGCACCTGCGGGGGCGGCAGCGCGGTCGTCGGCGCGATCACCACGTCGGCCAGGTTGAAGATCCAGCCGACCCGGCGCTGGGTGGCCGCCTCGTTGGCGCGGGCCTTGCGCAGGATGTGCTCGGAGAGCAGCCGGCCGACCCTGGCGTTGGCGCGGGTGCGTTCATCCAGTTCGATGCGGTGTCCCAGCCGATCGATCCACTGCGGGATGCCGGACGTCGACCGGGCCAGGAAGTTCCACGACATGCGCAGGTCGTAGTCGGGGTCGGCGGAGGTCACGGTGTGCCCGAGCTGTTCGAGCTGGCCGGCGACGTTGTCCAGGGCCGCGCGGATCTCGGGGTGCAGGCGGGGACGGAAGACCGCGTACGCGAACTTGGTCAAGATGGCCACCCGCAACGGTCCGGGCGCCTGGGACACGAACTCCGACACGGTCACCGGCGGCGGGGTGTGCAGGTCGCCGGGGGCGTTGCCGGCGACGGCGTCGAACACCAGGGCTGCGTCGGCCACCGTGCGGGCCAACACTCCGTTGACGGTGATGCCGTTGAACGCCTCGGGCAACGGCCACGTCGAGATGCGCCCGCGCTGCGGTTTGATGCCGACCAGGTGCGTCCAGGCGGCCGGAATGCGCACACTGCCGGCGCCGTCGGAGCCGATGGCCGCGGCGACCAGGCCCGCGGCCACCGCGGCCGCGCTACCGCCCGACGAGCCGCCCGGGGTGTGCTCGCGCGACCACGGGTTGCGGGTGTGCCCGAACGCCGGCCCGCTGGTGAACGGCCACTGACCGAGCTCACAGGTGTTGGTCTTGCCGACGATCACCGCTCCGGCGGCGCGCAGCCGACGCACCACCTCGGCGTCGGTGTCGGCGGGGCGGATGGTGCCCTGCGCGCCGAAGCGGGTGGGCACGCCCGCGACGTCGACGTCGTCCTTGACCGCGATCGGGATGCCGAGCAGAGGACGATCAGCGGTGTCACGGCCCGAGGCGCGCAGCCGGTCGGCTGCCGCGGCGTCGGTGAGTGCCTGTTCGGTGAGCACCACCCGGAACGCGTTGAGGGTGGACTGGCTGGCCTGGATTGCCTCCAGCGACCTGCGGACCAGGTCGACGGACGTCACGGTGCCGTTGGCGAGCTGGTAGAGCTGCTCGCCGAGGGTGGGGAAGCGGTCCCCGGGCCGGTCTCGAGGGGGAGGAACGTCAGGCATCACCTACGAGGGTATCGGCGCTGCGAAGCACATTTCGTCCCCCGGCAGTGGGAGACTGGGCCGATGCGTCTGTACCGGGACCGGGCGGTGGTGTTACGCCAGCACAAGCTCGGCGAAGCCGACCGCATCGTGACCCTGCTCACGCGTGACCACGGGCTGGTGCGGGCCGTCGCCAAGGGGGTGCGGCGTACCCGCAGCAAGTTCGGCGCGCGGCTGGAACCTTTCGCGCACATCGACGTTCAGCTGCATCCGGGCCGCAACCTGGACATCGTCACCCAGGTGGCCGCCATCGACGCGTTCGCCTCCGACATCGTCAGTGACTACGGCCGCTACACCTGTGCGTGCGCGATGCTGGAGACCGCCGAGCGACTCGCCGGTGAAGAGCGGGCCCCGGCGCCCGCGTTGCACAAACTCACCGTCGCCGCGTTACGCGCGGTGGCCGACGGCAGCCGCCCGCGCGAGCTGCTGCTCGACGCTTACCTGCTGCGTGCGATGGGAATCGCCGGATGGGCGCCGGCATTGACCGACTGCGCCCGCTGTGCCGCGCCGGGGCCGCACCGGGCCTTCCACGTGGCGGCCGGCGGCAGTGTGTGCGTGCACTGCCGGCCCTCCGGGTCCGCCACCCCACCCCAGGCGGTGCTGGACCTGATGGCCGCGCTCTACGAGGGTGACTGGGAGCACGCGCAGACGTCGTCGGGGTCGCATCGCAGCCAGGCCAGCGGTCTGGTCGCGGCGCACCTGCAGTGGCACCTGGAACGGCAACTGCGGACGCTACCCCTCGTCGAGCGGGTGGATCGGAGCGCCGTGGCGGGCATCAGGCAGGATGTGGCGCATGGCAACGGAACGCGCCGGGCGGCGGAAGGGTCAGACCAGCTACCCTCAGCTGCCCCCGGCGCCTGACGACTATCCGATGTTCCCGGACACCTCGACGTGGCCGGTGGTGTTTCCGGATCTGCCACCCAACACCAACGGCAGGTTTTCCCGGCCGCCCCAGCACACGTCCAAGGCGTCCGCGCCGCAGATTCCGGCCGGCCAGGTGCCCAACCACGTCGCGGTGGTGATGGACGGCAACGGGCGGTGGGCCACCCAGCGCGGCCTGCACCGCACCGAAGGCCACAAGATGGGTGAGGCGGTGCTCATCGACATCACCTGCGGCGCCATCGAGATCGGTATCAAACACCTGACGGTGTACGCGTTCTCCACCGAGAACTGGAAGCGCAGCACCGAGGAGGTCCGCTTCCTGATGGGCTTCAACCGCGAGGTGGTGCGCCGGCGTCGGGAGAACCTGAACGCGATGGGCGTCAACATGCGCTGGGTGGGTTCGCGTCCTCGGATGTGGCGCAGCGTGATCAAAGAGTTCGACATCGCCGAGGAGATGACGATCGGCAACGACGTCATCACGATCAACTACTGCGTCAACTACGGCGGGCGCACCGAGATCGTCGAAGCGACCCGCGCGCTGGCGCAGGAGGCGGTCGACGGCAAAGTCAACCCGAGCCGGATCAGCGAAGCCATGTTCGCCAAGCACCTGCACCGCGCCGACATTCCCGACGTGGATCTGTTCATCCGGACCTCGGGGGAGCAGCGGGCCAGCAACTTCCTGCTGTGGCAGGCTGCCTACGCCGAGTACGTCTTCCAGGACAAGCTGTGGCCCGACTACGACCGCCGCGACTTGTGGGCGGCTTGCGAGGAATACGTCAACCGCAACCGTCGCTTCGGCAGAGCCGAATGATATGCCTGAGCGGCAGAGCCGAATGATATGCCTGAGCGGCAGAG
>CAXEZH010000238.1:0-17282 GCA_964000695.1 uncultured Mycolicibacterium sp.
CCGCAGCGCGGCGGACAGGCGCACGATCGGGTCGAGCGTTCCCTGCGCGTGAAACTTGTTGGCTGCGGTGCGCACCGGCAGGCGGGTGAGATACGCGATTTCCTTCGCGACATGATCCGAAAAGCCGTCCGGCGCATTGAGCCCGGTGCCCACCGCCGTGCCACCGATGGCCAGCTCGCCGAGACGGGGCAGTGTCGCCTTGACCCGCTCGATGCCGGCCTGGATCTGGCGGGCGTACCCGCCGAACTCCTGGCCCAGCGTCACCGGCACCGCGTCCATCAGGTGGGTGCGCCCGGACTTCACCGCGGTGTGCCACTGCCCGGCCTTGGCGGTCAACGACTCGTGCAGGGTCTCCATCGCCGGAATCAGGTGACGCACAGCGGCTTCGGTGGCTGCGATGTGCGTCGCGGTCGGGAAGGTGTCATTGGAGCTCTGCGACATGTTCACGTGGTCGTTGGGGTGCACGGTCACCCCGTTCGCCGCGCAGATCGAGGCGATGACCTCGTTGGTGTTCATGTTCGAACTGGTGCCCGAGCCGGTCTGGAACACGTCGATCGGGAACTGGTCGTCATGCTGGCCGTCGGCGATCTCGGCCGCGGCGGCGATGATGGCGTCGGCCTTCTCCGCGTCGAGCAGGCCGAGGTCCTTGTTCACCTGCGCGCATGCCCCTTTGAGCAGCCCCAGCGCCCGGATCTGCGTGCGCTCCAAGGGCCGGAACGAGATCGGGAAGTTCTCCACCGCCCGCTGGGTCTGCGCGCGCCACAACGCGTTCTTGGGCACCCGCACCTCGCCCATCGTGTCGTGCTCGATCCGGTACTCGACGTCCTTGTCGGTCATGTGCTCCCTGTTCGTCTCGGTGGGGGGTCGGGGACCGGGTCGGTCCCAGGGGCCAGAGCTGGCGGGTCTAGGGCAGGGGGTAGGCGGCGGAGATGTCGCCGGTGAAGTTGACTGCAGAATATTCGTTGAGCTTCGAGAGGCGGTGGTAGGCCTCGACCATCCGGACCGTGCCCGACTTCGATCGCATCACGATCGACTGCGTCGTACAACCGCCGCCGAAGAAGCGCACCCCTTTGAGCAGGTCGCCGTCGGTGACGCCGGTAGCGCAGAAGAACACGTTCTCGCCGGCCACCAGGTCCGTCGTGGTCAGTACCCGGCTCAGATCGTGGCCGCGATCGATCGCCTGCTGGCGCTCCTCGTCGTCCTTGGGTGCGAGGGTGGCCTGGATCTCGCCGCCCATGCAGCGGATCGCCGCAGCGGTGATGATGCCCTCGGGGGTGCCGCCGACACCGGCGAGCATGTCGGTTCCCGAATCCGGCCGGCACGCCGCGATCGCCCCGGCGACGTCGCCGTCGGAGATCAGCCGGATGCGGGCCCCGGCGGCACGCACGTCGGCGATGAGTTGCTCGTGACGGGGGCGATCCAGGATGCACACGGTGATGTCGGAAACCGAGGCCTTGCGCACCTTGGCGATGCGCTGGATGTTGGCCGCGATCGGCGAGGTGATGTCGATGAAGTCCGCGACGTCGGGTCCGGCGGCAATCTTGTTCATGTAGAACACCGCGGACGGGTCGAACATGGCGCCGCGCTCGGCCACGGCGAGCACCGAGATCGCGTTGGGCATGCCCTTGCTCATCAGCGTGGTGCCGTCGATCGGGTCGACGGCGAAGTCGCACTCGGGGCCGTCCCCGTTGCCGACCTCCTCGCCGTTGTAGAGCATCGGCGCGTTGTCCTTCTCGCCCTCGCCGATAACCACGACGCCGCGCATCGACACCGAGTTGACCAGTTCCCGCATGGCGTCGACGGCCGCCCCGTCACCGCCTTCCTTGTCGCCGCGGCCGACCCATCGGCCGGCGGCCATGGCTCCGGCCTCGGTGACCCGCACGAGTTCGAGAGCGAGGTTGCGGTCCGGGGCCTCCCGGCGCGAGGGCGTTGTCATGGCCAGATTGTCCCATTAGCGGGTTCGGGTCAGGGAGCTGGGATACTGGGGAACATGACGACGCCGCCCGAGCCGGGACCGCAGGTCGGCGGGGAGCCCGGCGGACAGACCGAACCCGCAGGTTCCGCCGGTGCCGACGCCGGATATGCCCTTCCGGGACCGCGCCCGCAGAAGCCCCGGTTGCTGCAGGACGGCCGGGACATGTTCTGGTCGATGGCGCCGCTGGTGCTGGCCTGCGTGGTGCTCGCGGGTCTGCTCGGCATGTGCTCGTTCGCCCCGTCCGGCCCCGGTCCGGGCCCCGCCCCCGACTATGACGCCCGTGCGGCACTGCAGGCCGACGCCACTGCGCTCGACGTCCCCATCCGGCTGCCCGAGCTGCCCGAGGGCTGGCGGGCCAACTCGGGCAGTCGAGAGGGCATCGAGGCGGGCCGCACCGACCCGGCAACCGGCCAGCAGGTCCGCGCGGTCGCCTCCAGGGTGGGCTACCTGGCTCCCAGCGGCATGTACCTCAGCCTGACCCAGAGCAACGCCGACGAGGACGCCCTGGTGGCCACGTTCGGTTCCGAGCTGGTGCCCACCGGGGTGCAGGACGTCGACGGCGTCAACTGGGTGGTCTACCAGGGTGGGGAGCGCGACGGTGGCCGACCGGCCGAGCCGGTGTGGACCGCGCGGGTGCCCGGGCCGACCGGGCCGGCGCAGCTCGCGGTGACCGGCGCCGGCAGCACCGAGGAGTTCCGGACCCTTGCCGCGGCGACGCAATCCCAGCCACCATTGACCGCGACGTAGTGACCAGCCGGCGGACGGAGATGCCATGACGGCCCCTGAATCGGATCTGAGCGGCTGGACGGCGGCCCCGTTCACGGCCAACGGGCTGACCTACGACGTGTACCGCAAGGGCGAGGGACCCGGTGTGGTGTTGATCCCCGAGATGCCGGGCCTGCATCCCGGGGTGCTGGCCCTGGGGAATCATCTGGTGGACAACGGCTTCACCGTCGCGGCACCGTCCCTGTTCGGCACCCCCGGAGCGCCGGCGCTGTCGCCGAAGGCGGTGCCCACATTGCTGAAGGGGTGCGTGGCCAAGGAGTTCGCCGCGTTCGCCACCAACGCCGACCGGCCGATCGCGCACTACCTGCGCGCGCTGGCCCGCGACCTGAACGACCGGACCCCCGGCAAGGGTGTCGGCGTGATCGGGCAGTGCTTCACCGGGGGTTTCGCGCTGGCCGCCGCCGTCGACGACAGTGTGCTCGCCCCGGTGATGAGCCAACCGTCGCTGCCGCTGCCCCTGACCCCGAAACAGCGCCGTGATCCGGGTGTGTCCGACGCCGAACTGAAGGTCGTCGAGCAGCGCGCCGCGTCCGAGGGGCTGTGTGTGATGGGTCTGCGGTTCAGCGAAGACGCGATGTCCCCGCGCGACCGGTTCACCACGCTGAAGAACCGGCTCGGTGACGCGTTCGAGGTCATCGAGATCGATTCCGGAAAAGGCAACCCGGACGGCATCGGGCGGATGGCCCACTCGGTGCTGACCGACCAGGTCCGTGAGGTCGACGGCCACCCGGCCTATGAGGCACGCAAACGCGTCGTGGAGTTCCTCACTTCTCGGTTGACGTAGCGGCCTGGGGATCGGGCTCGGCAGTGGGTTCGGGCGGGCGGTCGGACTCACGTTCGGGCTGGGGTTCGGCAGGGGTGCGCGGTTTTCCGGGCAGCATCCGGCGCCACCACGGCACCGAGCGGGCCTCGTCGTCGCCGGCGTCGGCCTGCGTGCCGGTGATCGACTCGGCCGGTGCGCCGCGGTAGACCACCAGGTACACGCTGACCGTCGTGACGATGACGATCATCAGCACCGGGCCCAGCACGATGCCCCAGAACCCGAACATGGACAGCCCGGCGAACACCGCCAGCAGCATCAGCGCCGGATGCAGGTGGGCGCTCTTGGGCACCAGCAGCGGGCGCAGCACGTTGTCGATGTTGGTGGTCACGACGAGATGGAACACCACTACGAAGACGCCACCGAACACGTTGCCGAACAACGCCATCCCGATGCCCAGCGGGATGGCGAGGATTCCGCTGCCGAGCGGAATGAACGCCAGCGCGGTCAAGAAGATGACGAACATGAAGAACGCGTCGTGAATGCCGCCGAGGTAGATCGATACCGCGCCGGCGACACCCTGGCAGACCGCGATGATGAACTGCCCCTTGACCGACGCGGAGACCATCGCCCCGATCTTGGCGAGGTAGATGTCGGAGATGTTGTCACCCAACGGGTTGAGGTCGCGGAACAGATCGAGGACTCGGTCACCCTTGGTCAGCAGGGCCACGAACACGTACAGGAAGATGACCGCCGACGTCACCAGCGACGCGATGCTGCCGACGGACTCCTGCAGGAAACTCAGCGCGTACTCGCCGCCGTTCTGTCCCAGCGTCGCCATCGCGTCGCGCACCGAGTCCTGGGTCAGCGTGACGTCCAGGAACGGGATGCGGGCCAGCACCTCGTTGGCCGAGTCGAGCAGCCGCTGAGCCAGTGCGGTGAAATCTGTCTCGGAAACCCAGCGGCTGACCGAGTCGACCATCTGGCTGATCTGCATGAAGGCGAGGATGCCGACACCGGTCAGCGGGATCGCGACGATCAGGATCGCTGTCAGCAGCGTCACCGTCGCCGACAGACCGACGTTCATCTTCGACCGCAGCCGGCTGTACAGCGGGTTGAACAGATAAGCCAGCACGGCAGCGATGGCGATCAGCAGGACGTAGGACCGCAGGAAGTAGGCCCCGAAGCCGAGCGCGATGACCGTCATCACCACCAGCGCACGCTTCTGGGTAAGCGTCAATTCGTCGCGCATGCGCCCTCCCGTCGGCCGCCGAGCGCAACCTTAACCCGAGCGGGGGTGCCCGGATGCCTCTCCGAGAGTCTGGCGGGACCGCTGCCCGGCGACAAACCGCATGGCCAGACGGTTCATCAGCGTCGGCGTCAGCCGTGCGAACAGCCATTGCGCGTGGGCGACAGCCGGTTTGACGAGGATCGCCTTGTTGCGCTCGACCGCGCGCAAGGTGTCGCGAGCCAGGCGGTCGGCGTCGTAGGCCCTGCCGCCCTGGTTCTGCAGGAAGTAGTCGCGACCGACGAAACCGCCGACGGCGCCTTTGTCGAGGATCGGCGTCTCGACGGCGGCGGGGCAGACGACCGTGACGCCGACCCCGCGGGGAACCGCTTCCGTCCGCAGCGCCAGCGACAACCCGACGACCGCGTGTTTGGTCGCCACATAACTGGTGATCTGCCCGGCGGCGCTCAGGCCGGCCATCGAGGCGGTGTTGACGATGTGGCCGTGGCCTTGGCGCAGCATCTGCGGATAGGCCGCCGCGACGCCGTGCACGACACCACGCAGGTTGACATCGATGATGGCGTTCCACTGGTCGAGGGTGAGCCGTTCGGTGTCGCCGCCCCAGACGATCCCGGCGTTGTTGAACATCAGGTCCAACCGACCCGCGCGGGCCACCACGTCGTCGACGGCGGCTTGCACCGCGGTGGCGTCGGTGACGTCCAGCCGGGCCGCCCGGGCACGCGCACTCAACCCGGCCGCGGTGGCCTCGGCGGCGTGTTCGTCGATGTCGGTGCACACCACGTGCGCGCCGCCGCCGTCGAGTGCGCGGCAGAGCGCGGCGCCGATACCTGATCCGGCGCCGGTGACCAAAGCCTGCTTGCCGGCGACGCTCACGCCTGTTCCATCAGCTTCATGACGTGGCCCATCACGTCGGGGTAGCGCTTGAGATGGGCGCCGCCGTTGATGTCGAGTACCTCGCCGGTCAGCCACGACGATCCAGGTGCGCACAGATAGAGCACCGCTTCGGCGATGTCCTCGGGTGTGCCCGCCCGTCCGAGCGCGGTGTTGCCGACGTAGTCCTCGACCACACCCGGAACCGAGGCGGCAGCCGCGGTCAGCGGGGTGTGCACGAAGCCGGGCGCCACGGCGTTGACCCGGATGCCGCGCGGCCCCATCTCGAGGGCGGCGACCTGGGTCAGCATCGACAGACCGGCCTTCGCGGCGCAGTAGGCGCTCATCCCGGCGGCGGGCTGCCTGCCGTTGAGCGAGCTGATGTGAATCAGCGAGCCACCTTCGCGCAGATGCCGGCCGGCGTGTTTGGACACGATGAACGCGCCGTTGAGACAGACGTCGATGACGGCCCGGAACTCCTCTGCGGGCATGTCGGTGATGAGGCCGACGTTGCTGAAACCCGCGCAGTTGACGGCGATGTCGAGGATGCCTTGACCATCGGAGAGCCCCTCGAACAGGCTCTGCACCGAGGTTTCGTCGGTGACGTCGACGGCTGCGGCGGAGTGTGGGGCGCCGAGTTCGGCGGCACGCTCACGCGCGGCGTCGCCGTTCACGTCGGCGATCACCACGCGGCACCCGTGTTCCGCCAGCGCGCGGGCGCTCGCCCATCCGATGCCGGAAGCCCCGCCGACGATCACCGCCAGACGCTCGCCACTGTTGCTCATCCGGTCGGCCTTTCGACAGTGAAATAGAACGTGTTCCAACTTCACACTCGGGCGGGCAATGCGCAAGAGGGGTGAGCGATTCCGGGGGCGGCCGACGGCACTGGCACACTCGGGGGCGTGACCGAACTGAAGAGATCGGAGTCGATCACGGTGGCGGTGCCGCCTGACGAGCTCTACGCACTGGTGTCCGACGTGACGAGGATGGGTGAGTTCAGTCCCGTCTGTCGCGCCTGCTGGTGGGACGAGGGCGCCGGCCCTCAGGTTGGTGCCTGGTTCACCGGCCGTAACGAAGACGCGGGTCGCACGTGGGAGACGCGCAGCCAGGTGGTTGCCGCCGAGCCCGGCCGCAAGTTCGCCTGGGAGGTCAACGACGGCTGGGTGTATTGGGGCTTCACCCTCGAGCCGGCAGGCGAGGGCACCGAGTTGACCCAGTGGTGGGAGTTTCTGCCCAAGGGCGTCGACGGGTTCCGCCGAGCTTTCGGCGACACCGCCGAGGCCGAGATCGCCAAGCGCAGCGACGCCGCGCGCGAGGGGATGCCGGTGACGCTCGCAGCGATCAAGAAGTCCGCGGAAAACAGCTGACGCGGCCTGCTTGCCGCGCGTGCCGACCTAGGCAGACGGAGGAACTCATCGCGGCGCTCAGTTCGTCGCGCTGCGTTTGACACAGCGAAAGCCGAGGTGGCTCATCCCGGTGTCGACCTGCTGCGGGCGGCGGGCCGCCGGCCGGTACCGCATGCAGTAGCTGTCCGCGCACAGGAACGAGCCGCCTTTGATGACGCGGCGGGCGACCTGCACCGGCTGGTCGGGGTCGTAGGTGTCCTCGGCGCAGCAGGGCTGCTCGTCTCGGGCCGGGCCGTACCAGTCGGTGGTCCATTCCCAGACGTTGCCGGCCATGTCGAACAGGCCGTACCCGTTGGGTGGGAAGCTCCCCACGGCCGCCGTCTGGCCGTACCCGGTTTCGGGCAGGTAGGGGAACTCGCCGTGCCAGTAGTTGGCCAGTCGCTGACCGGGCTTCTCCGGCTCGTCGCCCCAGGTGTAGGTCGCATGCGGCAGACCTCCCCGGGCCGCGACCTCCCATTCGGCCTCGGTGGGCAACGCCAGCCCGGCCCAGTCGGCATATGCCTGCGCATCCTCGAACGCGACGTGCACGACGGGGTGGTCGTCGCGGTTGCGCAGTCCAGACCGCGGACCGCGGGGGTGGTTCCAGCACGCACCGGGCGTCCAGGTCCACCACTGGCTGAGGTGCTTCAGGTCGACCGGTCCTGCCGTGCGATGGAACACCATGGAGCCCGGGTGCAGGTTCTCCGGCGGCGCGCCCGGATAGTCGGCAGACTTCAGTGGTCGCTCGGCGACGGTGAGATAGCCCGTGGCCGTGACGAATTCGGCGAACTGGGCGTTGGTCACCTGATGCGTCATCATCGCGAAACCGTCGACGGTGACGTCGCGCGCAGGAGCCTCTTCCGGGTAGTGGTGGTCGGATCCCAGCACCGCCGTCTGCGTCGGCATCCACACCAGTCCGTCAGACACGTTGAGACCGCGCTGGTGGCGGGAAAGTGCGAGTAGCTGCCGACGCTGACGCAGTCTCAACGAGGTTGCGCGCGGATGTCACTCATTCGCCTCCGTCGAACACGGTCGCCCAATCGTTGCGCATACTCGCGACGGCCCAGCCGTTCGCTTCGGCCAGTTGCAGCGATTTCTCCGCGCCGGCAACGTAATCGAACTCCCGCTCACCGTCATCGTGACGCACCAGCAGCGCCAGCGAGGGGTTCGATGCGGCGGTGGCGTACTCCATCATCGCGATGTCACCATTGGAGTTGCCCGCCGCGAAGATCGGCCGCCGTCCCACCCGGCCCCAGATGCGCACCGCCTTGACCGGCCCGTCGTTGAGGAACTCCGGGGTGGAGGTGGTTTTCAGGTGGCCGTCGACGAAGTCGAGCCCGACCGAACTTCCGATCACCCGCTCGGGCGGAACGCCGTACATCTGCGTGGTGACAGGACGCATGAAGTCGCGGCCACCGCCGGAGGCGATGTAATTGGTGAACCCGTGGTCCTCGAGATACCGCAGCAACTCCACCATCGGCCGGTAACCGCATGCGGTGTAGGGAACCCCGAGCGTCGGGTGCGTCGCGTCGGCGAAGAACGCGTCGACCCGTTCGGCGTGCTCCTCGACGGTGAGACCGGCGTAGGCCGACAACACCGCCCCGGCAAGCACTTTCAACGCCGCGTCATCACCGTTGTAGTGCTGGGTGACCGCGTCGCCGAACCATGCCAGATCACCGGAGGCGGCCGCCCGGTAGGCCGGGTTGTCGGTCAGCGACGGGTCGGCCGTGACCTGCTCGGCCAGCCGGCGGACCAGGAAGTCCAGCTGGATGTAGGCCGGCTTCTCACACCACAGTGTGCCGTCGTTGTCGAACACCGCGACGCGCTCCTCCGGTGCGACGTCGCGCACGGCGCGGCCCACGAAGTCGACGATCGTCGCTTTCGTGGGCCCGTCGCGCCACGAATCGAGGTCTCCCAACGTCAACCGCCCACGGATTGCAGGGCTTCGTTGAGCTTCTCCACTGCGTTGGTGATGGTGAAAGACGCCGGTTCCCGTCGCGGCGGGAACTCCTTGAAGGTTTCGAGGAATTCGAGCACCACCGCGTTGGCCATGAACGCGATGTAGTCGTGGTCGAGGAACCAATCCCAGTAGGTGTTCGACGTGACGTCGGCGTGTTCGAACGGATCGGTACGCAGGTTGAACACTTTCGGCGCGCGCAGCTCGGTGAACGGCTCGAACCAGATCTGCAGCGTGCCCTGGCAGCGCTGCTCCATGAACACGACCTTCCAGTTCTCGATCCGGATGCCCAGCACATCGCAATCGTCAGAAAAGTAGATCAGACCCCGGCGTGGGCTCTTGTCCACTGCACCGGTCAGGTAGGGAAGGAGGTCGTAGCCGTCGATGTGCACGTGGTAGGTCTTGTCGTCGATCGTGTGCCCCTGCTTGAGCTTGTCGACGATGTCGGGTGTGCCCGCGGCGGACAGGAACGTCGGCAGCCAGTCATGGTGCTGGATGATCTCGTTGGACACCACCCCGGCCGGAATCTTCCCGGGCCAGCGGATCATCTCCGGCACCCGGAACGCGCCCTCCCAGCCGGTGTTCTTCTCGCTGCGGAACGGTGTGGTCGCGCCGTCGGGCCAGGTGTTGGCGTGCGGGCCGTTGTCGGTGGAGTAGACGACGATGGTGTCCTCGGTGATGCCGAGTTCGTCGAGGCAGTCCAGTAGCAGGCCGACATGCTTGTCGTGGTCGACCATGGTGTCGTGGTAGGGCGACTGCCACCGGCCGGCCTGGCCCAGGCTCTCCGGCTTGGTGTGGGTGCGGAAGTGCATGTGGGTCATGTTCATCCAGACGAAGAACGGGGTGTCGGCCTCGTGCTGTCGTTTGATGAAGTCGATGGCCGCACCGGTGGTCTCGTCGTCGACGGTCTCCATGCGCTTTTTGGTCAGTGGCCCGGTGTCCTCGATGCGCTGCTTACCCAGCGGGCCGAACCGCTCGTCGACCTCGTCGGAGGCCTCGTCGGTGGCCCAGGACTTGATGACGCCGCGCGGCAGCATCGCCTTGCGCAGCCGGGGCGCTTCCTCCTCGGTGGGGTAATCCGGGTGCTCAGGTTCCTCCTCGGCGTTGAGGTGGTACAGGTTGCCGAAGAACTCGTCGAAGCCGTGCGCAGTCGGCAGATACTTGTTCAAGTCGCCGAGGTGGTTCTTGCCGAACTGTCCCGTGGCGTACCCCAACGGCTTGAGCAGCGTCGCGATCGTCGGGTCCTCGGGCGACATGCCGACGTCGACTCCGGGCATACCGACCTTGGACAGGCCGGTGCGATACACGCTTTGGCCGGTGATGAACGACGAGCGGCCGGCGGTGCAGCTCTGTTCACCGTACGAGTCGGTGAAGCGCATGCCTTCGGCGGCGATGCGGTCGATGTTGGGGGTGCGATAGCCCATCAGTCCGTCGCTGTAGCAACTGAGGTTGGTGATCCCGATGTCGTCACCCCAGATCACCAGGATGTTGGGTTTCCCGTTCGGCATGAGTGCGCCTCGCTTCCGGCCTCGTCGTCTGAAGTCGTGATCGTCTGGAAGCCTAGCCATCGGGGCTCGGTGCGGCAGCGGATCGACGCGCAGAGTCGACTGCGGTTTCTCCATGCCGGCGTGGCTGCAGACTCGGTAGAGAATCAGCTATCGCACGCGGGATTGCTGGCGTAAGTCGGGCTGCGTGCCCCGGAAGCCGTTCGACCGTACGGTTTTTGACCAGTCTCCGACCGGCGTCACCCATTGTTCATGCGGAATTTGTTGCAGCACGGGCGTCGTCATCGGCTGGCCGGCCTCCTGACAGGAGAGGTCCTGCCGCGTCGGACACGACAGCGGGTACGGGCATGTCAGTTGGAATGTCAGTGGCAAGGAAGCGGCCGCAACCCTCGCCTGTGACTGATCATCTCGCCGAGCGTGAACGCAGTGCGATCCGCCGGCCGATTTCTCGCAGTGGTTTCACGCTGGGCGAGGAACCGGGATCGACCTCGGCGGCGACAGCCAGAATGATCTCATCAAGCCAGAGGGCCGGTTCACCATCGCGACGGCCAAACCGTGGGTCAGCCCTTCGGCGGTGCCGGTGCGGCGGCCTGCACGACGGGTTCGCCCGCCTCGGCCTTCATCCGCTCGAACAGCTCGACGTAGTACGGCAGGCAGTGCTCGAGGGCCTGCTCGGTGGTGTACAGCGGTTGGTAACCCAGGTCGCGCTGCGCCTTCGCGATCGAGAAGTAGTTGTCCAGGTAGATCCGCTCCACCGCAAGCGGTTCCAGCAGTGGTTTGGGGAGTCCCACCTTGAAGTGCAGGAACTGCCATACGCGCATGGCCAGCCACACCAGTCGGCCCGGAACCCGGAATGTGGGCAGCCGCTCGCCGCACGCCTCGACCACCGGCCGGGAGAATTCGAACATGTTGATCGGCTCGCCGTCGTTGATGAAGTACGCCTGGCCGGGCGCGGTGCCGCCGGGCACGAGATGCTGCGCGGCGAGGATGAATCCGTGAACCAGGTTGTGCACGTAGGAGTTGTCGAGCTTGACCTCCTTGCTGCCGACCAGGACCTTGACGTGGCCGGCGAGGACGCTTTCGAACACCTTGCGGAACATGGTCTGATCGCCGCGGCCCCAGATGCCGCTGGGGCGGATCGAGCAGGTCAGCATCCCCTGCTCCCCGTTCTGGCCCAGCACGAACTTCTCGGCCACCACCTTGGTCTCGGTGTACAGGTCGGCGAACCGATCGGTGTAGGGCAGGGTTTCGTCGCCTCCGGAGATCTCCTGGCCACCCATGACCACGCTGTTGGAAGCGGTGTAGACGAAACGCTGCACACCGGCCTTCTGGGCGGCGTGCACCAGGTTCTCGGTGCCGGTGACGTTGACCGCGAAGCTGCGCTTGCGTGCCTCTCCGGAGGGGGAGCCGCCGCCCATCAGATCGATGATCGCGGCGGTGTGGAACACGGTGTCGACTCCGTCGACCGCGGCCGCGACGTCGTCGGTGTCGGTGATGTCGCCCTCGAGCACCTCGAGGCGGGGATGCTCGGGCAACCGGGACGCGACCCGATCGAAGGCGCGGACCTCCAGTCCCCGCTTCAGCAGCTCGGTCACCAGGTTGGCGCCCACGAAACCCGAACCTCCGGTGACCAGAACCCGGCCCAGATCAGTCTGCAGCGTCGCATCAGCCATGCCGGGCAGCCTAACTGAAACGTGTTCCAATTTTCCAGACTGAAGCGTTCGGTGCTTCCGCTGTCAATCTTCGTCGCCGTCTTTGGCGGCCAGCGCCTGCTCGACCCGCTTGCGCGCCCCGGCCAGGTGTTCTTCGCAGCATTTGGCCAGCTCTTCACCTCTTTCCCAGAGTGCCAGAGAAGCGTCCAGGTCGAGCCCGCCATGCTCCAGGCGCTGCACGACATCGATCAGCTCATCGCGGGCTTCTTCGTATCCGAGTTCACTAATAGGCTTCATCGGCGCCTCTCTGCTCGTCGTCGATTGCGCCTTCGCTGAGCGCTGTGAGCGCCCCGTCGGCCACCCGGATGCGCAACCGGGCGCCCGCGGGGGCGTCGTTCACCGAGTGCAGCACATGCGGCGGCCCGTCGGTGGGCAGTCCCTGCACCACTGCGTAGCCACGGGCCAGCGTGGCCGCCGGACCGAGCGTGGCCAGCCGCGCAGCGAGATGCCCGACCCGATCCGACTCGGCTGCCAGCAGTCGGGTGATGTCGCGGCGGGCGGTGCGTCGCGCGCGGTGGATCTCCTCGCCGCGGGCGTCGATCGCCGCGAGCGGACGGGCCAGCACGGGTCTGCTGCGCAGCTGCGTCACGGCGTGCTGTTCCCGGTTGACCCAGTTGCGCAGCGCCCGTGCGCTGCGTGAGCGCAACTCCTTGACCAGGGCCTGCTCGGCGCTGGTGTCGGGGACGATCCGCTTGGCCGCGTCGGTGGGCGTCGCTGCCCGCACATCGGCAACCAGATCACACAGCGGGTTGTCCGGTTCGTGGCCGATCGCGCTGACCACCGGCGTCCTACAGCGCGCGATCTCGCGGCACAACGTCTCGTCGGAGAACGGCAGCAGATCCTCGACGCTGCCGCCGCCACGGGCGAGGACGATGACGTCGACGGCTGGGTCGGCGTCGAGGCCCCGCAGCGCCTCGACGATCTGCGGCACCGCATTGGGTCCCTGCACCACCGTGTGGCGCACCGAAAAACGCACCGCCGGCCAGCGCCCGGTGGTGACCGCCATGATGTCGTGCTCGGCGGCCGACGCGCGGCCGGTGATCAACCCGATGGTGTCGGGCAGGAACGGCAACGGGCGCTTGAGCCGCGGATCGAACAGGCCCTCGGCGTCGAGCAGCCGGCGCAGCCGTTCGATGCGCGCGAGCAGTTCACCGATCCCGACGGCCCGGATCTCGCTGACCCGCAGTGAGAATGTGCCGCGGCCGGTGTAGAAATTCGGCTTGCCGAACACGATCACCTGAGTGCCGTCGGTCATCCGCACCGGGGCGTTGACGACCAGGTCCCGTGGGCAGGTCAGCGACAGCGACATGTCCGCAGCTGGGTCCCGCAACGTGATGAACGCGGTGTTGGAGTTCGGCCGCAGCGTCAGCTGGGCGATCTGGCCCTCGACCCACACCGCGCCGAGCTTGTCGATCCAGCCCGCGACCCGGATGGCGACGCCGCGGACCGGAAAGGGGTTGTCTGCCGACTGCCCCTGCGGCGCCTCCGTCATCGGGCCGAGCCCGCCGAGGCGCTCACTTCGCGGAGGCGCGGGTGATCCTGTTGGCCAGCAGCGTCTGGAACGGCGCGCGAGCCTTGGTGGCCTCCTCGTAGGACAGCAGTGCCTCCAGATCGCCGATGCGCAGCGACGTCAACCGGGCACGCAACTGCGCCAGGGTCAGCGATTCGTACTCGAGCTCGGCGACGATCTCGGGCACATCCGCGGGTGCGGGCTGCTCGGTCGTGGCCTCGCTGGGGGTCTCGGGCTCGCTGCTGAACAGCGCATACCGGCCCTCGGTCATGCGGGCGCCCTCGCGGACCGGAAGATCCACCACGTCGCCCCCCTCGGCGGAACCGCCGGGCAGATCGTCGTCGAACGTGGCCCATTCGGCTTGCTCGTCCTTGGGTGGGAAGAACGTCTCCAGCGTCTCGTCACCCTTGATCACCAGGACGGCGACATCCTGCTGCACCTTCATCACCAGCGACGCCACCTGGCTGGCGAGAGTCATCGGATACATCAAGATGGTCTGGGGGAGCTTGCGGGTTTCCTCGATGGCGGTCGCCGCCGCCCCGACGAGCAGCCGGACCCCATACGGTGCAGTTGCCATGGCCACAGCCTACGGCTGGGCGGCGACCGGGGACGATCAGTACCCTGGAAGCCATGCCACCGACTGTCAACATGGGGATCCCCGGCTCCAGCCAGAGTGCGCTGGGCTCGGTCGCCGGTGGCGTCACGGGCAAGCGGGTGCTGCTGGCCGAACCTCGCGGGTACTGCGCCGGTGTCGACCGGGCCGTGGAGACCGTCGAGCGGGCGCTGGAGAAGCACGGCGCGCCGGTGTACGTCCGCCACGAGATCGTGCACAACCGCCACGTCGTCGAGACCCTGGCCGCGGCCGGTGCGGTGTTCGTCGACGAGACCGACGAGGTGCCCGAGGGCGCGATCGTGGTGTTCTCGGCGCACGGCGTCGCGCCGACGGTGCACGTCAACGCCAAGGAGCGCGACCTGCAGGTCATCGACGCCACCTGCCCGCTGGTCACCAAGGTCCACAACGAGGCCAAGCGATTCGCCCGCGACGACTACGACATCCTGCTGATCGGCCACGAGGGCCACGAGGAGGTGGTCGGGACCGCCGGTGAAGCGCCCGACCATGTGCAGGTGGTCGACAATCCCGACGCCGTCGACGGCGTCACCGTGCGTGATCCGGACAAGGTCATCTGGCTGTCGCAGACCACGCTGTCGGTCGACGAGACGATGGAGACCGTGCGCCGGCTGCGGGAGAAGTTCCCGACGCTGCAGGATCCGCCCAGCGACGACATCTGCTACGCCACCCAGAACCGTCAGGTGGCGGTCAAGGCGATGGCCCCGGAATGCGAGCTGGTCATCGTGGTCGGCTCGCGCAATTCGTCGAACTCGGTGCGGCTGGTCGAGGTGGCCCTCGGTGCCGGCGCGGACGCCTCGTACCTGGTGGATTACGCCGACGACGTCGACCCGGCCTGGTTCGACGGCGTGACCACCGTCGGCGTCACCTCGGGTGCCTCGGTGCCCGAGATCCTGGTCCGCGGCGTTCTCGAGCGCCTCGCCGAACACGGCTACGACGTCGTACAGCCGGTGACCACCGCCAACGAGACGCTGGTGTTCGCACTGCCCCGGGAGATCCGGCCGGCGCGCAGTAACTAGTCAGTGAGCGCGGGTACGTTCGTCGAACGTGAGATCCGCCCACCGAACACATCCGAGAAGAGCGCGTCTGCGACACGTCGGTGCGGCCGCGCGCTGGCCGATGTCGTTGCTCCTTGCGGTCACCATGGTGCTCGCGGGCTGCAGCGACGCCGAGGACCGGCTCGACGCGACGGTGCGCTCCTTCGCCGAGGCCCTCAGCCGCGGTAACGCCGACGCCGCCGCCGACCTGACTTCCGACCCGGCCGCCGCGTCGGCCACGCTGGGCGAGTTGTTCGCCAGTCTCGGAAGCGACGTCACCTTCCGGCCCGATCGGGTGCGCGCGGTGGACTCCGAAGGCGGATTCGCGCTCGGCGCGACCTGGACGTTCGGGCCTGACGACGCCCACGAGTGGACCTACACCACCGATGGCGAGGCAACCGCCGACGGACAGGACTGGAAGATCCGGTGGGATCCGGCGGTCGTCGCGCCCGGGTTGGACGCCGGGCCGCTGGCCTACTCGACGCTCGTGCCGCAACCGGCTGCCCGGGTGCTGGACCGCACCGGTGCCGAGCTGCTGACCCAGCACGTCGTCACGCTGGTCGACGTGGCATCCGACGCTGACGTCGCGGCGGTTGCCGCGTTGCTGAACCCGATCGCCCCGACCATCACCGCCGAGTCCCTGGCTGCTGATGTGGGGGCTGCCGCCGGTGCACCCGTCACGGCCGTCACGTTGCGTGAGGAGGACCTCACCCCGATCGAGGCCGCGCTGACGGCGCTGCCGGGCGTGACGTTGCGGCCCCAACTGCGGCTGCTGGCCACCGACCGCGCGCTGACTTCGCCCACGCTGTCCGGGCTCGCCGACCTGTGGCAGCAACGCACCGACGCCGCCGCCGGGTGGGCCGTGACCGCCCAGACCTCCGCCGGTCCGCAGAGAGTGGGCGGGCAGGACGCCGAACCCGTCGGCGACATCTCCAGCACCCTCGACATCGGCATGCAGCGGGCCGCCGAGGACGCGTTGGCGTCGCTGGCCACGCCGGCCGCCATCGTGGCCATCCAGCCGTCGACCGGGAACCTGCTGGTCGTCGGGCAGAACGCGCCGGCCGATGCGCAGGGGCCGATCGCCCTGACCGGGCTGTATCCGCCCGGGTCGACGTTCAAGACGGTGACCGTCTCTGCCGCGCTGCAGGCCGGGCAGGTCACGCCGGACACGATCGTCAACTGCCCCGGCACCGAGAACATCGAGGGCAGGCAGATCCCCAACGACGACGAGTTCGACCTCGGCGAGGTGCCGCTGCACACCGCGTTCGCCCGGTCCTGCAACACCACGATGGGCCGACTCGCGGTGAACCTCCCGCCCGACGCGCTCACCGATGCCGCGGCGCAGCTCGGCCTGGGCATCGACTATGTGGCACCGGGAATGACGACCGTCACCGGCTCGGTGCCCGTCGCGGACTCGTCGGCGCTGCGCGTCGAGGAGGGCATCGGTCAGGGGCAGGTCACGGCGTCGCCGTTCGGCATGGCGCTGGTGGCCGCGACCTTGGCGCACGGCTCGGTACCGGCACCGGCCATCGTCGAGGGACAGCCCGGGGTTGCCGACCGCACCCCCGAACCGCTGCCCGCGACAATCGACGACCAGGTGCAGGCGATGATGCGCGAGACGATCACCGACGGCACCGCCAGTCAGCTCCAGGACATCCCCGGGCTGCTCGGCAAGACCGGAACCGCGGAATACATCGACGATCAGCACGCGCACGGCTGGTTCGTCGGCATCGCCGGCGACCTCGCGCTCGCGGTGTTCGTCAGCGACGCCGGCAGTTCAACGCCCGCGGTCGACGCGGCGGGACGGTTCCTGCGGACCGTCGCCTAGATGTCGTACTCCCACCGGTCGGCGTCGTTGCCGCGCGCACGTCGGCGGTGTTCGACGCGTTCGTCGGCGTCCTCCGCACC
>CAXEZH010000239.1:0-6698 GCA_964000695.1 uncultured Mycolicibacterium sp.
ACCCGAAGAATGCGACGAACCCAGCAGCCCACGCGAACCCGGCGATCCTGACAAGCCCGACGAATCCAGTAACCCCGGCCGACCCGGCGGACCCGCACCCCCAGACGGCCAAGCCGCCTGAGCGTCTAAAAGCCTGATCGCCGAACAGCCTGTCGGATGGGCGGGTTACTCCCGCGGTGCGGACGGGCAGTCGCGGGAAAAGCGCAGTGACACTAGCGCTTGTGCTGCGGAGGTGGGTCACCGCGATAGAACGCGATGGTGTTGTCGGCGGCGCGGCGCGCGACCGCGGCATCCTCGCCCGAGGCCACCTGCGCCGCGTACCAACCTTCGCCGGCATCACTGATGTACTCCCTGCCGGCTCCGGTGGTTGCCCACTGCTCTTCCTTGAATTCCTCGGACACCGACTCTCCGGTCTCGAGGTGGATGGCCAACCCCAGCAGTGCCAGATCCCATCCGAGGCCGACAGCGCCGGGCCCGTACTGCGGCCACATCTCGTCACCGACCAGGGATATGTGGTCCAGCTGCATTCGCGACTGCTCGGGGCCCTCCTCGACGATCCGCAATTCGATCCAGCTGACGCCGCCGCCGAACTCCCATGTGGCGGTGAAGGTGCGCGGCGGGTCGCAGGTGAGGATCGTGCCGGAGGCATTGCCCTCGACTCGGTACTTCCCTCCCAGGCTCAGGTCACCGTGAACCGGCGCAAACCACCTCGGCAGTCTTTCGGCGTTGGTGCACGCATCCCACAGATCGGCCGCGTCGGTGGAGTAACTGCGGCTCAGCGTGACGACATGGGCCTCGCCGGCGTCGAGAGTCCGGCCGCCGACCGTACGCTTCACCGCGTTGACGTGGTGGCTGACGTTCATCAGTCCTGTCTCCCTTGGTCGTTGGTGTGCTCATCAATGCGTCGCTGCCGCTTGCCGCGGGCGACCTCGGTGTCCAGGGCGTCCAGTCGGGGCGCCCAGAACCTTCGGAAGCGGTTCAGCCATTCATCGACGTCCTGCAGCGCCGATGGATCGACGGCATACAGCCGCCGCTGCCCGTCTGGCCGCACCGTGGTGAAACCGTTGTCCCGCAGCACCTTCAGATGCTGAGAGACGCCCGGCTGGCTGATGGTGAACTCGCCTCGAATCGTCTCGGTGATGGCGCCGGCCGGCTGCTCGCCATCGACGAGCAATTCCAGAATCCGCCGCCGCACCGGGTCGCCCAGGACGTCGAACGCGTGCACAGTCCAGAAGCTACAGCCACAACTTATATAAGTCAAGATTGATACGAATGGCGATAGCCGGATTCATCAACGAAAACACCGGGCAGTTTTGGGCCCCTCGCGAGGTCAGCCGGCTACAGCTGATCCCTCCAGCGCCTCTCGCAATCCGCGGGTGGCCAACGCGTCGGCCAACTCGTTGTCGTCCACGCCCGAGTGTCCCTTGACCCAGAACCACTCGACGCGGTGCCGCGCGCAGGCCGCCTGGAGGCGCTGCCAGAGGTCGACGTTCTTCACCGGCTGCTTCGACGCGGTCACCCAGCCGTTGCGCTGCCAACCCAGCACCCATTTCGTGATGCCGTTCCGGACGTAGGTGCTGTCGGTGTAGAGGTGCACGACGACCGGTCTGGTGAGTGCCTCGAGCGCCATGATCGGCGCGGTCAATTCCATCCGGTTGTTGCTGGTGGATGTCGGCTCGCCGCCGTACAGCTCGCGGACGTGGTGGCGTTGCCGCAACACCGCACCCCAGCCGCCGGGGCCGGGATTGGGGCGGCACCCCCCGTCGGTGTGGATGACCACGACGTCGTCGGCGGCGGGGGTGGGCATGCGCCGACAATAGGCGACGCGAGCGTTGGCACTGCGTTGGCTGCGCCGAAGTTCGAGTAGGTGTCGCCACGTTCGCGGTCGCGACGGTCAGGAGGCTAGGGGGAGCGGGTGGAGTCAGTGCCGCGCCGAGATCATTGCCGTGCGGACCGAGATGTCGAGTTCGCGGTGGCGCACCGTGGTGATCCGTCGTCCCGGTTGCACCGCGGGCTTCACCGGAGCGGTGCGCTCTCCGAAGAACGCAGCGGTGGCGTCGATGTCCGCGGTGACGTAGGTGATGCCCCACAGCGTCGACGGCCCGTCACCGGCAGCAACTGGTGCGCCGACTACCTCGACGATCACCTCACCGAACCGAAAGAAGATCTGCCGGATCGACTGTCCGCCGAGTTCTCCGCGGCGTTCCCGGCGAGGGCGTTCGCCGACAGCCCCCATGGCTGCCACCGTGCGATCAGGGTCCGGGGACAGCAGGACGACATGGTCGATCGCGGTGACGCCGTTGGCGTGCTCGGCCGGCGCAGCCGGAGAGGCGACCGAGGGCACGGCCCCACAGCCGTCCGAACGCGCGGTTGCGATGCCGTCGAGCTCGCCGGAAAAACCGGACGGCAGCCCGCCCAAGGACCAGCCGACGATTCCGCTGCCGTGGTTCGAGCCGACCATTCGGATGCGGACGCCGCCGACGCGGCAGCATGGCGCGGCTTCACCGGCGGCATCGACGGTGAAGCCCGCTCGCGCCCAGGCATCGGGTGCATCGGCGACGTGGATCTCGTCGACAGTGAGGGTCATGGTGTGCGGACCACTCTAGGACGCGGAGGTCCTCCGCTGCAGCAGCACCGAAACCGTCAGCACCATCAGACCGGCCAGGGCGAGCAGCGCGCCCGCCGCGGCGGGGGCGGTGTATCCCAGCCCGGCGGCTATCACGAGACCGCCGACCCAGGCACCGGTGGCATTGCCGATGTTGAGAGCCGAGTGGTTCAGCGCCGCGGCGAGTGTCTGCGCGTCGTGAGCGACATCCATCAACCGGGTCTGCAGTGCCGGTGCCACGGCCGAACCCGCGGCGCCGACGGCGAACAGCACCGGCAGCGCCGTCCATGGACTGTGTGCGGCGAAGACGAACACCGCCAGTGCGATACCGAGCGCGCTCATCGACAGGTACAGGGCGCGGACGACCGACCCGTCGGCGAGCCGGCCACCGACCAGATTTCCGACCACCATGCCGAGGCCGAACACCATGAGTGCTACGGGAACCAGCGCCCGGGACAATCCCGCCACATCGGTCATCGTGGTGGCGATGTAGGTGTACACGGCGAACATGCCGCCGAAGCCGATCATGCCGACCAGCAGCGCCAGCCACACCTGGACGCGTCGAAGCGCACCGAGTTCGGTCAGCGGACTGGTCGAGCGCATCGTATGCAGGTGCCGCGGCAGCCAGCACCACAATGCGGTCAGCGTGACCACGCCGATTGCCACCACCAGGCCGAACGCAGCACGCCAGCCCAGGGACTGGCCGAGCCAGGACGCGGTGGGCACGCCGAGCACGGTCGCGATCGTCAATCCCGACATCACGTGCGCGACTGCCCTGGCTCGGTTCTGAGGACCCATCAGGTGCGCAGCCACCAGTGCGGCGACGCCGAAATAGGCGCCGTGGGGAAGCCCGGCAAGAAAGCGTGCGGCGATCAGCGTTCCGTAGGAGGGTGCGAAGACGCTGGCGAGGTTGCCCAGCGTGAACATAGCCATCAACGCGAGCAGGAGCGTGCGGCGCGGCATCCGAGCGGTCAATGCGGCGATCGCCGGCGCCCCCACGACCACGCCGAGTGCGTACGCCGAGATCACATGCCCGGCTACGGGTTCGGAGACACCCAACCCGGCAGCGATGTCCGGCAATAGGCCCATCGAGACGAATTCGGTGGTGCCGATGCCGAATCCACCCAGAGCCAGTGCGACGACGGCCAGCCAGCGCACCACCGGGTCGGGTGCGACGACCGACAGGGAGCCCGCGGGCCGGTTGAGTGTTGCGGTCACAGGGCGCGGACGGTGGTGACGGTCGGCGTGGACAGTTTCAGCGCAACCTCGGCCAACCGCTGGATGCGGTCCCAGTCCCGCCGCCGGACGGCGTCGACGGGGGCAAGCCAGTCCGCGGCAACGCACCCGACGTTGGGTGCGCTGAGATAGCGAGGCAGATCACCGGGGCGGATCCCGTCGGCCGCACAGAACCGCGCGGCCGGTGTGAAGGCGGCCAATGTCTTGAGCTGGCGAATCCCCCCGGCGGCACCGGCCGAGGTCAACACCATGTCGGTGTAGCCGTCGTCGAGCAATTCCATCGCCTGCAGCGCGTTGGAGACACCCGGCAGGTGCGGCAGTTCGGTGGCTCGCATCGCGTCGCGCATCGGCGCGTGGCCGACACCGGCGACCAGGAACTCGGCACCTGCGTCGCGGGCCCGGGCAGGCTGATCCAGATTGGTGACGGCGGCGGCGCCGACGATGATGTCGGGTGTCTCCGCGGCGATCCGCTCGATGGATGCATATCCGACAGGGCTGTCCAGGGCGACCAGGATCAGCGGTACCCCTGACCGCTCTATCGCACTGGCGACCGGCACCGCGTCGGCGGCATCGGCCAGCGATATGACCGGCATCACCGTGGAGAGATCCAGTAACGAACGGGGTTCCTTCATTTGTCCAAATCTAGCGCCCAGTAATGTCCTTCTCAATGTTACTTAAGTACTTGAAGTGCATAAGTGGATGTGGTTAGGCTGCGGCTATGGCCCTCGACCGATCGGCTTCCGCGTGGTCGGTGGGCGAGCTGTATGCGCTGATCAGGCGTAACGCAGGCCTCAGTAGGCCGGAGTTGGGAAAGCTGACGGGGCTGTCCCGCACGGCTGTGTCGGCGCGGGTGAGGGAACTCACCGCGCTCGGCCTCGTCAACGACGGCGATCAAGCCCCGTCGACCGGCGGGCGGCCGGCCGGGCTGGTGTCGTTCAACGCCTCTGCCGGTGTCGTGTTGACCGCGGCTCTCGGCGGAAGCCGGGTCCGGTTGGCGGCGTGCGATCTGGCCGGTGAGCCGCTCGCATCGGCTGACATCGATCGGGAACCCGGCTTCGGGCCCGAGGATCTCATGCCCGACGTCGTCACGTGCCTCGGCCAGCTCTTGGCGAAGTCGGGGTACTCGCCCGCTCGGATCTTCGGTGTCGGCTTGAGCCTGCCCGGCACGGTCGACCCGCGGCGCGGTTGCAGCGCCGACTCCCCGGTGCTCAGCGGGTGGGACGGGGTGCCGCTGGTGCCGTATCTCCGTGCGCTGACCGACGCCCCGGCGGTCGTCGACAACGATGCGAACGTCATCGCGCTGGCCGAATGGCGATCCGGGGCGGGGCGTGGGTCCGACGATGTGCTCGTCATCAAGGCCTCGACCGGCCTGGGTGCGGGAATCATCGCCGGCGGTGCGTTGCAGCGCGGCGCGACGAGGGCGGCGGGCGAGTTCGGCCACAACAAGACCACCGCGGCCGCCGGGACGGCCTGTCGCTGCGGTGATGTCGGATGCCTGGAGGCGGTCGCCGGCGGATGGGCGCTGGTTCGCGCGCTGGCGGAAAGCGGTCAGACGGTACGCAATCTGCGTGACGTCGTCGAGCTGGCTCACGGTGGAGATGCGTTGGCGCGCAGACTCATCCGTGACGCCGGCCGGCATGTGGGGGAAGTGCTTGCCGCAGCGGTCAACATGCTCAACCCGTCGACGCTGATCGTCGCCGGTGATGTCGCCGGCGCCTATGACATCTTCGTCGCCGGACTACGGGAAACGTTGTACGGCAACGCAACGGCGCTCGCCACCCGGTCTCTGCAGATCGCGCCATCAGCGTTCGGCGATCGAGGCGGGGTGCTGGGCACTGCCATGACGGTGCTCGACGAGGTGCTCGGCCCGCGCGCCGTCGACGCGATGGTCACACCTTCGCGATGACGTTCTCGGCGAACATCTCCAGATTGCGGACCTTGTCATCGAGCGGTTCGGTGTCCTGGCCCGTGATGTAGGGAATCCGGAAGCCGACGATGACGTCGGTGACGCCCTTGTCCTCCAACCGCTTGATGCCGTCGGGGGTGTAGGCATCGATCGAGATCACATGGATCTGGTAGGGCCCCGTCCGTCCCTCCTCCTCGCGGAACGCGGCCAGCTTCTTCAGCAGCGCGTCGAGTTCTTCGGGGTCTCCACCACCGTGCATCCACCCGTCGTTGCGCGCTGCCCGGCGCAGCGCGGCGTCGGCGTGTCCGCCGATCAGAATCGGAACAGGTTGGGAGGGTGCGGGTGTCATCTTCGTCTTGGGGATGTCGTAGAACTCGCCGTGGTACTCGAAATACTCCCCGGAGGTGAGTCCCCGAATGATGTCGATGCATTCGTCCATCCGCTTGCCGCGGCGGGCGTAGGGGACGTTCATCAACTCGTAGTCCTCGCGCCAGGGGCTGGTTCCGACACCCAGTCCGAGCCGGTTGTCGAACAGCGCTGCCAGTGACCCCGCCTGCTTGGCCACCAAAGCGGGGGGTCGGATCGGCAGCTTGAGCACGAAGTGGTTGAAGTGCAGTCGCGTGGTGACCGCGCACAGCGCCGCGGTCAGCACGAACGACTCGATGAATGCCTTGTTCTCGAGGAACTCGCGGCTGCCGTCGGGGGTGTAGGGGTATGTCGAGTCGGACTCGAACGGATAGGCGATGCTGTCGGGAATCGTCATCGCGTGGTAGCCGGCGGCTTCGGCGGCTTTGGCCAACGGGATGTAGAACGTAGGGTCGGTCATCGCCTCGGCATAGGTGAATCGCATGAGACCCGATATTAGAACGTGTTCTAATTCCCGGGGTGGGATCGGGCAGACCGGAACCGTCGGCGCAGGCGGGCGGAACCGTCGGCCGCTAGGTGATGCTC
>CAXEZH010000240.1:0-52838 GCA_964000695.1 uncultured Mycolicibacterium sp.
CCCATGCGGTGGCCGCCCGTGCCGTTGGCACCCGAAGTTGCGCTTGACTCTCTCCCTGCGGGAGACCCCAGCCTTGGGGTATGACACCAGACAACAGCGACGGGGCCGTCATCTCCTGGGATGAGCTACCCGAACCGATCTCCACCTATCTCGCCGCCCACGCCGGCCGGGACACCGGCCGAGCTCTGGCGACGTTCACCACCGACGCCGTGGTCACAGATGAGGGACGCGACCATCGTGGCCGCGCCGAGATCGAGGCATGGCTGCAGAGCTCGGCCGACTCCTACTCCTACACCACGGAATTCACCGGTGCGAGCGCCCTGGATACGGCGTCGTTCGACGTGGTCCAGCACCTCGAAGGCGACTTCCCCGGCGGCGTCGCCGATCTGCACTTCCGGTTCACCCTCGACGACAACCGGATCAGGCGGCTGGTGATCGAACCATGACCCGGCGCTGGTTCATCACCGGTGGCACCCCGGGTGGGTTCGGGATGGCCTTCGCCGATGCAGCGCTCGAGGCCGGCGACCAGGTGGTGCTCACCGCCCGACGGCCCGCCGAACTTCGGGAGTGGGCCCACGACTACAGCGGCCGCGTCCACGTGGTGGCGCTCGACGTCACCGACGCCGCACAGATCCAGGACGCGGTCGATGCGGCGCACCAGCGCTTCGGCGGAATCGATGTGCTGGTCAACAATGCCGGCCGGGGCTGGTACGGCTCGATCGAAGGCATGGCCGAGGAACAGGTGCGGGCGATGTTCGAGCTGAATTTCTTCGCGGTGCTCGCCGTCACCCGGGCCGTGCTGCCGGGAATGCGCCGCCGCGGCGACGGATGGATCGTCAACATGTCCTCGGTGGCGGGGCTGGCGGGGGTGGCCGGCTTCGGCTATTACAGCGCCACCAAGGCAGCGGTCGAGGCGGTCACCGAGGTGCTGCGCGAGGAGGTCGCACCCCTGGGCATCAATGTGATGGCCGTCGAACCCGGGGCGTTCCGTACCCGTGCGTACGCCGGTTTCGCCGACGAGCCGATCTCCGAGGCGGTCGGTGAATACCGCCCGCTCCTCGAGAGTGTGCGCGCCGCCATGGTCGAGCAGGACGGGCACCAACCCGGAGACCCTCGACGTGGCGCGCGTGCGGTGCTGGACGCGATGGCCCAGCAGCCACCACCGCACCGACTCGTGCTCGGCAGCGCCGGCTTCGATGAGGTGATCGCCACGTTCGAGAAGACATTGGCCGACCTTCGCGCCAACGAAACTCTCTCCCGCAGTGCGGACTTCACTCAGCGACAGTAGTTTTCGCCGCTGGGGCCAGTGGGAAGACAGGCCAGCCGATCTCGGTGCGCCACAGGTTGGGCTCGGGTGTGTCTCGCGGCCCCACCACGTAGGTTTCGTACATGGGGCCGGCAACGGCCAAGGCGTGGTCGACGACCCAGGCTCCCAGCTTGCCGAACGTCACGTCGATATCGTCGTGCGGCCCTGGGTGAACCGTGACGGCGAGCTCGATCTCCGGTAACTCCACGACCTCGATGCGGCCCGATGCCTGCGGACTGCGGACCGGGCGAAAGACCGTCAGAGTTCCGGCGCCCTGGACGAACAGCTCGTTGGAGTACTGGCCGCCCGGCGGGCCGGTGCACTCGTCAGGTGCGAAGACGGAATCCAGTTCCGCCATGGCCGAGTCGTACCACGCCATCGAGTCGATGAGCCGCACATGACCGGTGATGCCGGCGACGGTGCGCTGCGGCAGCGTCCGTACTTCGATCTGCAGTCCCGCCGGTTCGGGGCGCAGCAGTCGCCGCAGTGAGACGACGGCCGTCCGCGTTCTGTCCAGTTCGTCTTCGAGGCGTCGTAGGTGCCCTTCGACCACGGCGGCACGCTGCTGCGCATCATCGGCGGCGAGGATGGTCTCGATCTCGGCGAGTGGGACGTCGAGTTGGCGTAACTGGTGGATGACCTGGGCGGTGGGAATCTGCGCGGGCGCGTAGTACCGGTACCCGGTCGAGGCATCGACCGTGTCGGGTTCGAGAAGCCCGGCGGCGTGATAGCGGCGCAGTGTCCGCACGCTCAGGCGCGTCAGGGTGGCGAACTCCCCGATGGTCAGGGTGGAGCGCACGCGTGGTCCTCCTTTGACCCTCCCCCCGGGGGAGACGGCACATTCAGCTCAGACCGCGATCTTAGAAGCACCTTTCAGGAAGGAACCCGGAAGTGTCACAAGACTACGACTACGTCGTGATCGGAGCCGGATCGGCCGGGTGCGTCCTGGCCGCCCGGCTGTCCGAGGACCCTGCCGTTCGCGTGCTGCTGATGGAGTCCGGGTCCACGTCCGACGACCTCGCGGTGACTCACCCACCGGCATGGCCTTCACTGTGGGGCAGCGGCATCGACTATGCGTACACCACTGTGGCGCAGCGCAACACCGATGGCCTCGTGCACAACTGGCCCCGAGGCCACACCGTAGGCGGTAGCGGGAGCATCAACGCGATGGTCTACCTGCGAGGACATCCCGACGACTTCGATCACTGGGCGAGGGCGGGTTGCGCCGGCTGGGACCATGCCTCGGTACTGCCCTACTTCAAGCGCATGGAAGCCGTGCCCGGCACGGACAGGCGCTACCGAGGGGATCGCGGACCTTTGCGTCCTGCCCCGGCCGCACTGCCCCATCCGCTGTCGCAGGTGTTCCTCGACGGCGCGGTCGCAACGGGCTTCCCGCTGACCGACGACTTCAACGGCGCCGTTGCCGAGGGCGCGGGGTGGCATGACCTGTCGATCAGCGACGGCGTTCGGCAGAGCACGGCTGACGCGTATCTGCGCTCGGCGCGCGCCGGCCGGCAAAACCTGACGGTGTGGACACAAGCGCGTGCGCAGAGGCTCCGATTCTCCGGAAATCGCTGTGTCGGAGTCGAATTGGTGCTCGAAGGCAGCAGCGCGACGGTGCGTGCCGCGCGTGAGGTGGTGGTGTGTGCGGGTGCGGTCGACTCGCCGCGCCTGTTGCTCCTGTCCGGAGTGGGGCCGGCCGATGAGCTCGAGTCCGCCGGTGTGGCCGTGGTGCACGACCTTGCCGGTGTGGGACGCAATCTGCACGACCATCCGCTTTGTCCCGCGATCTACGAGGCAACCCGGCCGATCCCTGCGGGTCGGACCAACCATGCCGAGGTGTCGATGTTGTGGCGTAGCGCGGAAGCTCACGGTGGCCCCGACATGCAATTGATGTTCATCCACGTGCCGTTTCACCCCCCGCATCTGGCAGCGCCTCCGAACAGCTTCACCTTCGGCGTTGCCGTGGTGCCGCAGGCCCGGGGGTCGATCCGGCTGGCGGGTCCGGATCCCGGCACGCCGCCGCTGATCGATCCGAACTATCTGGGTGAGGACTCCGATGTGGTGCGGCTGGCCGAGGGCCTCCGGGTGGCGCGCGACATCGCGCACAGCGGCCCGTTCTCGCCGTGGCGTGGGCGGGAAGTGCTCCCCGGTGCCGCTATCGGCGACGAGAAGGCGCTGAGGTCGTACTTGTCGAGCGCCACCAGTACGTACTTCCACCCGGCCGGCAGCTGCGCAATGGGCACCGGGCCAGACTCCGTCGTCGACCCCGAACTGAGGGTTCACGGCCTCAACGGATTACGGATCGCCGACGCATCTGTCATGCCCCGGATCGTGTCGGTCAACACGAACGCGGCGACCATCATGATTGCCGAGAAAGCCGCTGATCTGATCCGCCAGGCTCAGCGCTGACCGTTGCCCTGTCCCGGGTAGGGCAGCAGCGCCATCTCGCGAGCGGTCTTGATCGCCAGTGCCACCTGGCGCTGTTGCTGGACGGTCACACCCGTGACGGTGCGGGAGCGGATCTTGCCGCGTTCGGAGATGAACTGCCGCAGCGTCGAGGTGTCCTTGTAGTCGACGCGCTCGATATCCAGGCTGTCGAGCAGATTGCGGCGCTTCTTGGCGGGCGTCGCCTCGCGCTTCTTGCCCCTCACCAGCTGGACTTCCGCACGCCGGGGAGCTGACCCTCGTGCGCAAGTTCGCGCACCCGAACCCGGGACAGACCGAACTTGCGCAGATGACCGCGCGGACGGCCGTCGACGGAATCGCGGTTTCGTACCCGCACCGGGCTTGCGTCGCGGGGCTGACGGTTCAACTCGCGCTGGGCGGCGGCACGCGCTTCGGGCGAGCTGGAAGGCAGGCGGATGATCTCTTTGAGTTCGGCACGCCGTTCGGCATACCGGGCCACGGTTGCACGCCGCTTCTCGTTGGCGGCGATCTTGGATTTCTTGGCCATCAGCGCTCCTCACGGAAGTCGACGTGCTTACGGATCACCGGGTCGTACTTGCGCAGCACGATCCGATCGGGGTCGTTGCGCCGGTTCTTGCGGGTGATGTAGGTGTAGCCGGTGCCCGCGGTGGACTTCAGTTTGACCAGCGGGCGGATCTCGTTGCGCGCCATCAGATCTTCTGGCCTTCTCGACGTAGCCGGGCGACCACGGCCTCGATGCCGTCCCGGTCGATCACCTTGATGCCCTTGGCGCTGACGCGCAGCGTGACCCGGCGCCCCTCGGACGGCAGGTAGTAGGTCTTGCGTTGGATGTTGGGGTCCCAGCGCCGGCGGGAGCGGCGGTGGGAGTGCGACACCGTGTTTCCGAAGCTCGGCGAGCGGCCGGTCACCTGGCAGTGAGCGGACACGGGGCACCTCCTTCTTAATGACAATGATTTTCGACAACGGGTGCCATCGACTGTAGCGTGAACATCCTCCTGATGAAAATCGTTCCCGATAGAGGAGGATGGATGCGCACCCCGGTTGTCATCGTCACTGGTCAGCGCGGCACCGACGAGATCGCTCGCATCCTCCTGGTGCCGGGCACCGCCCTCGTCGAGCACTGGTTCGACGGACACGTCGTGCACCGCCGGACCGTCACGGTGCAGAACGGCGTACACGTCAGCGCCGACAGCGCGCTCGAGCTGATGAACTGTTGTGTGGCCTGCACGGTGCGCAACGACCTGCTCGACTACCTGCGTCAACTACACCGCCGACCCGGTGTGGACCGCATCGTCGTCCGCCTCTCGCCATGGACCGAGCCCGAGCATCTGTGTTACGCGCTGACCAGGTCGGCCTGTGCGCGCGACGTCGCGGTGTCCGCGGTGGTCGCCGCGGTGCACACGCCGACCTGGCTCCCCGGAGCGGTCGGCGAGGAGGAACTCGACGACGGCAGGACCGAGGCGCAGGTGCTCGTCGGCCAGGTCGAGTTCGCCGACGTCGTCGTGCTCTCCGACCCGCACCCCGACACCCTCGCCGTCACCCGGCGGCTGGCGCCCAAGGCCCGCATCACCGTCGGTCCCCAGCGGTTGGAACGGGCACTCGGACATCTGCGGCCCGATGCCCGCCGTGGCCGCAGCTACAACCCGCATGGATCACTGCTGGCCGGGCAGCCGCCGCTGGAGCCGATGGGCCCGGTGCGGCTTCTGGAGTTCGCCGCTCGCCGCCCCTTCCATCCGGAGCGGCTCTACGCCGCCGTCGACCTGCTGCTCGAAGGCGTGGTCCGCAGCCGCGGCCGGCTCTGGCTGGCCAACAGGACCGATCGGGTCATGTGGCTGGAATCGGCCGGTGGTGGCCTGCGGGTCGACCACGCCGGTTTGTGGCTGGCGGCGATGACGTCGCGCGAGGTTGCCTATGTCGACCCGGAACGGCGTGCGATGGCCGATCTGGCGTGGAGTGACCGGCACGGTGACCGGCACACGTCGATGACCGTGTTGGTGTGCGGTGCCGATCCGGAGAAGATCCTGGCCGGACTGAGGGGAGCACTGCTCACCGATGACGAGATGGCCCGACCGCAGTCGTGGCGGCACTATCCCGATCCGTTCGGTGACTGGCACCTCGACCAGCTTCTGACCGAGGACGCCTGACCCGGCGGACTGGCATGATCGGTGGCATGAGCATCGAAGGTCAGGCGAACCCCGACGCCGCGACGCGAGCGACCGAGGTCTGACATGCGCGGCCTCCGACTTCTGGCCGGTGCCGCCGCCGCGATGATGGGTGTGCCGTTGGCAGTCTCGGCGTCGGCGAGTCCGTCCGCTCCGGGCGTGGTCAACTACGCAGTCCTGCCCAAAGGGTCGGTCAGCAACATCGTCGGGGCCCGGTTGAACCACGAGTGGACGTTCACCGAGCCGTTCCAGTCGTTCTGGGTGGACAACCCGGCGTGCAACAACTGGGCCGACATCGGTCTGCCCGAGGTGTACAACGATCCCGACCTGGCCGCGTTCAGTGGTGCGGTGGCGCAGGAGTCGCCGACGGACATGACCCACCTCGTCAAACAATCCGTGGGGGTGTTCGCCACCACGGACGCGGCCGACCGCGCCCTCCATCGCGTGATCGACCGCACCAACGGATGCAACGGCCAGACCACCGCGATGCACCTGGACAACTTCACCACCGAGGTGTGGACCTTCACCGGGGGTGCGACGACCGCGACGGAGGCCGACTGGGTCAAGCAGGAAGCCGGGACAGACCGGCGGTGCTTTGTCACCACCCGGTTGCGGGAGAACGTGTTGCTGCAGGCCAAGGTGTGCCAGTCGGGCAACGGCGGCCCCGCGGTGAATGTGCTCGCCGGGGCGATGCAGAACACCCTGGGCCAGTAGATCACGTGATCACGTCACGTAACGCCGGGTGAATTCGGGTACACGTCACCCACGTGTCACTCGCCGAACGCGGGACTTTGTCGGTGCGGTCTGGAAGATGGACACAGAAGGCAGCGACCGTTCCCGACCCGGAAGGGGCTGACATGGCCCGCGCCACCGTCTGTGAGGGCGCCGCTGTCGGCTGCGCCGAGCCGTTGACCAGCGCTGAAGACGCCGCTCAGCACGTCGCCGAACAATGTCTGACCGACGGCCCGGTCGGGCAGGTGGGTCTGGAAATCGAGGCGCACTGCTACGACCTGGCCGATCCGACCCGCCGTCCCGGTTGGGACGAGTTGACCGCGGTGATCGCGGCGGTGCCGCCGCTGCCCGGGGGCAGTGTCGTCACCGTCGAACCCGGCGGAGCGGTCGAGCTCTCGGGTCCCCCGTTCGACGATGCGCCCGCGGCGATCGCGGCGATCGCGCGGGACCGGGCGGTGCTGAAGGCCCGTTTCGCCCAGGCTGGTCTGGGTCTGGTCCTGCTCGGTGTGGATCCGGTCAGGCCGGCCCGGCGGGTCAATCCGGGCGGCCGCTATCAGGCGATGGAGCAGTTCTTCGAGGCCAGCGGGACCGGTGAGGCCGGTGCGGCGATGATGACGTCGACCGCCTCGGTCCAGGTCAATCTCGACGCGGGGCCGCGCTCCGGGTGGAGTGAACGGGTTCGGCTGGCACACGCGCTCGGCCCGGTGATGGTGGCGGTCGCCGCGAACTCGCCGGTGCAGCACGGCAGCTTCACCGGATGGCGTTCGTCGCGTCAGCGGGTGTGGAGCCAGTTGGACTCGGCGCGCTGCGGGCCGATCCTCGGGGAGAGCGGCGACGACCCGGCCAGTGACTGGGCGCGCTACGCCCTCCGTGCGCCGGTCATGTTGGTGCACGGTTCCGAACCGACCCCGATCACCCAGTGGGTCCCGTTCGCAGACTGGGCCGATGGCACGGTGCTCCTCGATGACCGGCGCCCGACCTCGGCGGATCTCGACTACCACCTGACCACCTTGTTCCCGCCGGTGCGGCCGCGCGGTTTCCTGGAGATCCGCTATCTCGACAGCACTCCGGACGCGGTCTGGCCCGCCGTGGTGTTCACACTGGCCACGCTGCTCGACGACCCGGCGGCCGCTGCCGTCGCGGCGGAGGCGACCGAGCCGGTGGCCACGGCGTGGGACTGTGCTGCCCGCACGGGGCTGCAGGACCGGCGGCTGCACGACGCGGCGAAACGGTGTGTGCAGGCCGCCGCCGAACGGGCACCCGCGACGGTCGAGGAATCCATGCAGGTGCTCGTGCGTTCGGTCGAACAAGGACGTTGCTCAGCCGACGACTTCGCCGACCGGGCCGTCGCGCACGGCATCGCGGGCGCGGTGCGGGTGCTGGCCCATGCCGAGATGTAGGGGAGATGTGACCACACACGACGTGCTCGCCGACGAGCTGACCAGGGCCCGGCACCGCACGCTGCGGCTCGTCGACTTCGACGACGCCGAGGTGCGCCGCCAGTACGATCCGCTGATGAGCCCGCTGGTGTGGGACCTGGCGCACATCGGGCAGCAGGAGGAGTGGTGGCTGCTGCGCGGTGGCAACCCCGACCGCCCGGGGCTGCTGAGCCCGCAGGTGGACCAGCTCTACGACGCGTTCACGCACTCGCGCGCCAGCCGCGGGGAGCTGCCGCTGCTGCCGCCGGCCGATGCTCGTGCCTACTGCGACACCGTGCGCGGCCGTGCCCTCGATGTGCTCGAGGCTCTGCCCGACGACCACCCCGACGCCTTCACGTTCGCGATGGTGGTCAGCCATGAGAACCAACACGACGAGACGATGTTGCAGGCGTTGAGCCTGCGTTCGGGCGCCCCACTGCTCGACCGCGGCGCGGCTCTACCGCCGGGGCGCACCGGAGTGGCCGGGACGTCGGTGCTGGTGCCCGCCGGGGAGTTCGTTCTCGGCGTCGACGCCACCACTGAGCCGTTCTCGCTCGACAACGAGCGCCCCGCCCACGTCGTCGACGTCCCCGCGTTCCGCATCGGCCGGGTGCCGGTGACCAACGGGGAGTGGCGCAATTTCATCGACGACGGCGGCTACCGCGAGCCCCGCTGGTGGTCCGCCGAGGGTTGGGCCCACCGCCGACAGGCCGGGTTGACCGCTCCGCTGTTCTGGGGCGACGGAGCGCTCACGGGCACGCGCACCCGGTTCGGCTACGTCGAGGACATCCCCGACGACGAGCCCGTCCAGCACATCACCTACTTCGAAGCCGAGGCGTACGCCTCGTGGGCCGGGGCCCGGCTACCCACCGAGGTCGAGTGGGAGAAGGCCTGCGCCTGGGACCCGGCGACCCGAACCCGGCGCCGTTACCCTTGGGGGGCAACAGCACCCACGGCCGCACTGGCCAACCTCGGCGGGGATGGTCTGCGGCCGGCACCGGTCGGTGCCTATCCGGCCGCGGCGTCGGCCTGCGGTGCCGAGCAGATGCTGGGCGACGTGTGGGAATGGACGTCCTCACCACTGCGGCCGTGGCCCGGCTTCACCCCGATGGTCTACGAGAACTACTCTCAGCCGTTCTTCGACGGAGTGACGAGCGGCGACTACCGGGTGCTGCGCGGCGGGTCGTGGGCCGTCGCGCCGGGAATCCTGCGGCCCAGCTTCCGCAACTGGGACCACCCGATCCGCAGGCAGATCTTCTCGGGTGTGCGACTGGCCTGGGATGCGCATGTGTAGGCACCTGGGCTGGCTCGGGGAACCGGTGTCGGTCGCCTCGCTGATGCTGGAGCCTCCGTCGGGTCTGCTGGTTCAGTCCTACGCGCCGCGCCGGCAGAAGCACGGACTGATGAACGCAGACGGCTGGGGTGTCGGCTTCTTCGATCGGTCGGTGCCCAGGCGGTGGCGCAGCGCCTCCCCGCTGTGGGGAGACCCGTCGTTCGCGTCGGTGGCGCCGGCGCTGTCCAGCGGGTGCGTGGTGGCGGCCGTTCGTTCGGCGAGTGTGAACATGCCCGTCGAGGCCTCGGCGTCGGCGCCGTTCACCGACGGCACCTGGTTGTTGTCGCACAACGGAATCGTCGACCGCGCGGTGCTGCCGATGTCGCGCCGAGCCGAGTCCACCAATGACAGCGCGCTGCTGGCCGCACTGATCTTCGACCGCGGTCTCGACCACCTCGGCGACACCATCGTGGAGGTGGCCGCCGGGGACCCCGATGCGCGGCTGAACATCGTGGCCGCCAACGGCTCCCGCATGTTGGCCACCACCTGGGGGGACACCCTGTCGGTGTTACGCCGACCCGACGGAACCGTCATCGCCAGCGAACCCTACGACGACGACCCGGCCTGGCAGGAAGTCCCGGACCGCCACCTCGTCGACGTCACCGGCCCAGAGGTGACGCTGACGCCCCTGAGAGGATTGTGATGACCGACGTGTCGCTCGACAACTACCTTGCCGCGGACGCCGCCGACGCGGCGCTGCGCCGCGACGTCCGCGACGGGTTGACGCAGCACCCGAAAACGTTGCCGCCCAAATGGTTCTACGACGCCGCCGGCAGCGACCTGTTCGACCAGATCACCCGGCTGCCCGAGTACTACCCCACCCGCGCCGAGGCGCAGATCCTGGCGGCCCGAGCGGGCGAGATCGCCACCGCCTCCGGGGCGGACACCCTCGTCGAACTGGGCAGCGGAACGTCGGAGAAGACCCGGGCACTGCTGAGCGCGTTGCGCGAGCAGGGGTCGCTGCGCCGCTTCATCCCGTTCGACGTCGACCCCAGCGTGTTGCAGCTGGCCGGGCAGGCCATCCAACAGGAATACCCGGGTGTCGAGATCAACGCGGTGTGCGGCGATTTCGAGGAACACCTGGGCAAGATCCCGGCCGTCGGCCGGCGGTTGGTCGCTTTCCTGGGCTCCACGCTCGGCAACCTCACGCCCGGACCGCGTGCCGAGTTCCTCGCCTCCGTGTCGGAGATGATGCAGCCCGGTGACACGTTGCTGCTGGGCACCGACCTGGTCAAGGACGTCGACCGGTTGGTCCGTGCCTACGACGACAGCGCCGGGGTGACCGCGCAGTTCAACCGCAACGTGCTCACGGTGGTCAACCGCGAACTCGGCGCCGACTTCGACGTGCCTGCCTACGAGCACGTCGCCAAGTGGAATGCCGACGAGGAGCGCATCGAGATGTGGCTGCGGTCGACGCGTCCGCAGCGGGTGCACATCGCAGCGCTGAATCTCGATGTCGACTTCGCCGACGGCGAGGAGATGCTGACCGAGGTGTCGTGCAAGTTCCGCCCGACCGGGGTCGACGCAGAACTGGAGGCGGCCGGGCTGCGTCGCACGCACTGGTGGACCGACGAAGCGGGCGACTTCGGGCTGTCGCTCTCGGTGAAGTGAGCCGAGCCGGTGACATGACGCTGGCCGAGCAGTGGCGCGCGGCACGACCGCCCGCGGCGGGCATCCACGTGGACAGCGCCGCCTGCTCGCGGCAGAGTTTCGCCGTCATCGAGGCGTCGGCGGCCCACGCGCGTCACGAAGCCGAGATCGGCGGATACCAGGCTGCGCAGGCCGCCGGCCCCGCGGTGGATGCCGGTCGGGCCGCGGTTCGCGCGCTCACCGGCATGACTGACGCCGACGTGTATTTCACCACCGGCTCCAACCACGCTCTGGACATCCTGCTCGACGACTGGGGCGGCGCGCGCCGGCTGGCCTGCCTGCCCGGTGAATTCGGGCCGAACCTGGCCATCATGGCGCGACGCGGGTTCGAGGTGCAGACGCTGCCGGTCGACGGCGCCGGCCGACTCGACGTGGACGCGGCCAGCAGGGCGCTGTCGGCCGACCCGCCGCCGCTGGTGCATTTCACGATTCTGGGCAGCCACACCGGGACGGTGCAGCCCGCCCGCGAGGTGGCCGCGGTGTGCCGCGACCTCGGAGTGCCCGTCGTCATCGACGCCGCCCAGGGTTTCGGCCATCTCGACTGCGCCGGGATCGGCGCGGACGCGTTCTACTCGTCGTCGCGGAAGTGGGTCGCGGGCCCGCGCGGTGTCGGGGTACTGGCGACCAGACCCGGTCTGCTGTCCGAACCGACCGCAGCGCGGCTTGGGCATGCGGAGACCAATGTGGGCCTGCACGTAGGCTTTTCGCTGTCTCTCGGCGAGTATGTGGCGGCCGGACCTGCCGAGATGCAGTCCCGACTGCGGGAGGTCGGGGCAGCCGCACGGACCGCACTGGCCGGTGTCGCCGGCTGGGCGGTCGTGGAACCCGTCGACGAACCCAGCGCGATCACCACCCTGCGCCCGCCGCCGGGTGTCGACCCAGCGAACGTGCGCGCCCGGTTGATCGCCGAGCACTCCATCGTGACGACCTACCTGGGGCGAGAGCGGGCCCCGCGGGAGATGACGGAGCCGGCGTTGCGCGTGTCGCCGCATGTCGACGTCACCGACGCCGAGCTCGCCGCGGTGGCCGGTGCTCTGCACGCCGTGACCCCCTGACTCGCTGGCCATGACGCTGCCGACCTGCCCGATCGGGTAGGTCCACCACTGTCCGGTCGTGCGCACTTGCGCTGCCCGACGATTCGGTCTTGCCGCACAGCTGTTCCGTAGCTCACATCCGCGCGCCTACCGTGCCAACTCAGAGCACCGACTCATCCCTGCTGCATCGTCGCCACGGCCCGGAAAGGACCACACCATGAAGGTCGAAGATCTCCTCAAGCCCTTCCCGATCAAGGAATTCCACCCCTTCCCCCGCGCCATGATGGGTCCCGGCGCACACGAGATGGTCGGCCCCGAAGCGCTCAAGATGGGCTTCAAGCGCACCCTGCTGATGTCCTCCGGGCTGCGTGGCACCGACATCGTGCACAACATGGCCGAATCGCTGAAGTGGCACGGGCTCGAGGTCGTCGTCTACGACCAGGTGGAGTCCAACCCCAAGGACTACAACGTCATGGACACCGTGAAGCTCTACCAGGAGAACGAATGCGACAGCTTCGTCTCCATCGGTGGCGGCTCCACCCACGACGCCTGCAAGGGCGCCCGCATCTCGATTGCCCACGACGGACGCAACGTGAACGACTTCGAGGGTTTCAACAAGAGCGAGAACCCCAAGAACCCGCCGCACATCGCGATCTCGACCACCGCGGGCACCGGCTCGGAGACGTCGTGGGCCTACGTCATCACCGACACCACCACCGACCCGGACAACCCCCACAAGTACGTCGCGTTCGACGACGCGTCGGTGGCCACCCTGGCGGTCGACGACCCGGTGCTCTACTACGAGTGCCCGGTTGACTACACCGCGCAGTGCGGTTTCGACGTGCTCGCGCACGCGTCCGAGCCTTACGTGTCCCGGCTGAACTTCGAACCGTCACTGGGCAACGCGATTCGCGCGATCAAGCTGACCGCCGAGAACCTGCGTGAGGCCACCTGGAACGGCACCGACCTCAAGGGTCGCGAGGGCATGATGTATGCCCAGTACATCGCCGCGCAGGCGTTCAACTCCGGCGGTCTGGGCATCATCCACTCCATCTCGCACGCGGTCAGCGCGTTCTACGACACCCACCACGGCCTGAACAACGCGATAGCGCTGCCGCGGGTGTGGGCGTTCAACATGCCGGTGGCCTACAAGCGGTTCGCCGACATCGCTGTGGCCATGGGGGTGGACACCTACGGCATGACCGACGTGCAGGCCGCCGACGCCGCACTGGCCGCCGCGATCCGGTTGCTGCGCGACGTCAACATCATCGAGAAGTTCACCGACGTCAAGCAGGACAGCTACTCGAAGAACCGGCTGGGCAAGGGGCCCACCAAGTTCTACGAGAACGCCCCCGTGATCAAGGGCGACAAGGCCGACGTCGACCGCATCACCAACCACGTTCTCGGTGATGCCTGCACCCCGGGTAACGCCAAGGAGTGCACGTTCGACACCGTGCGCCCGGTGGTCGAGCACTGCATGAACGGCGACCTGGACGAGCTGCTGCCCTGATGTTCTCGACCGTAGAGGAGGTGCGCGGGGCGCTCGCCGGAGAGGGTTACATCGCCGACGAGCGCCTGGCCACCACCGTGTTCCTGCAGACCCGGCTGGACAAACCGCTGCTGATCGAGGGGCCGGCCGGGGTCGGGAAGACCGAGCTGGCCAAGGTCCTCGCCGCCGCTACCGGCCGGCGGCTGCTGCGGCTGCAGTGCTACGAAGGTCAGGACGAGACCAAGGCACTCTACGAGTGGGACTACGGCAAGCAATTGCTCTACACCCAGATCCTGCGGGAGAAGATCGGCCAGATCGTCTCCGACGCATCCGATCTGGGCGAGGCGGTGGAGCGGATCGGCGCCCAGGAGAGCGTGTTCTTCTCCGACCGGTTCCTGGCCCCGCGCCCGCTGCTGGAGGCGGTGCGATCCGAGGATCCGGTCGTGCTGCTGGTCGACGAGATCGACCGGGCCGACGAGGCCCTGGAGGCGGTGCTGCTGGAATTGCTCGGCGAGTACCAGGTCTCGGTTCCCGAGATCGGCACGTTCACGGCCAAGCACGCGCCGTACGTGGTGCTGACCTCGAACAACACCCGGGACCTGGCGGCCGCGCTGAAGCGGCGCTGTCTGCATCTGTTCCTGGATTACCCGGCCGCCGAACGGGAACTCGAGATCGTGCGCTCGAAGAAGACCGGACTGCCGGACGCGCTGGCCGCGCAGCTCGTCGACATCGTCCGCGGTCTGCGGGAGCTGGAACTGCGCAAGGCGCCCAGCATCTCCGAAACCCTGGACTGGGCCCGCACTCTGGCCGTTCTCGGCGTCGACGAACTGTCCGCGCAGGTGCTCTCCGACACCGTCTCGGTGGTGGTCAAGTACGACAAGGACGTACGCAAGGCCCTCGATGCGCTGCCGCGCCTTGTGGACCCGAACGCCACGGTGCCGGCCTCGTTGCACAACAGTCATTCTCACGGCCATTCTCACGACGGTCACTCCCACGACCACAGCCATGGCCACTCCCACGATCACGGGGATGACGATCATGGTGGCGACGGCCGGGCGGTGCGAGCCGCGAAGGACAAACCCGGCCGCTTCACCGACGGCTACTACGGCACCCCGAAGAAGACCGGGCAGGCCGGGCCGACGGCGTCTTTGGGCCGCCGGCGGGCTCTCTGACGATGCGGACCCGGTAGCCATGGAGGCGACCCTGCACCGATTCATCCGGCTGCTGCGGCTGGCCGGAGTGCGGGTGTCCATCCCCGAAGCGCTGGATGCGATGCGCTGCGCCGCCGAGCCCGGGGTGCTGTCGTCGCGGACCGTGCTGCGCACCGCGCTGCGCGTGGCCCTGGTCAAGGACCATCGCGACGAGGCGGTGTTCGACGAGATCTTCGACGCATTCTTCTCGCTGGTGCGTGTGGGCCCGGACGACCAGGGCCACGGTCACACCCACGCCCACGACGATCTCGCCGACACCGGTGACCTGGAATCGTTCACGCTCTCCGAAGAGCCCAGCGAGACACCGCAACCCGGCCATGAGCACGGCAAGCCGGCCAGCATCCGGGACTACTTCAAGCAGGAGGACCTGGCCCAGCGCTACAACCTGCACCAGGAGGCCAACAAGATCGACCTGGCCGCGCTGACCGACGAGATCGCGTTCTCCAAGGACAGCCGCACCGGCGACGACGAGTCCTATCGCATGCAGCTCAGCACCGAGCGGCTGCGCGGCGCAGGCACCGCCGGCAGCCTGGCGACGGCGAGCGGGACCCCGGTCGACGCGGAGCTGTCCATCGCCGAACAGGAGGTGCTGCTGGGCTGGCTGGATGGCCAACTCGACGACGCCGCCGGCGACGAAACCGACGCTGCCGCGGTGCGGGCCCGGCTGGCCGGGGTGCTGGAGAACCTGCCGCAGGCCCTCCAACGGCACCTCGAGGCGCTGCTCGCGCTGGAGGCCAGAATCGTCGAGACCACCGAGCGTCGGGAGGCGACCGTCGACCGTATCGGAGAGCGCGAACGCGCGGACCTGGAGGACTCGCTGCGCAGGCTCGCCCACACGCTGCACGGTGCCCTGACCCACCGGCACCGCGTCACCGCCGCAGGCAGGGTCGACTCCGGACGGACCATGCGGCGCAACATGCGCTTCGACGGCGTGCCGTTCGTCCCGGTCACGACCCGGCGCGCCGAGGACCGGCCCCGGCTGGTGGTGCTCGCCGACGTCAGCCTGTCGGTGCGGGCGACCTCGCGGTTCACGCTGAACCTGGTGCACGGGCTGCAGGACCTGTTCACCCAGGTGCGCTCGTTCGCGTTCGTGGCCGGGATCGCCGAGACCACCGAGCTGTTCCGCGACCATGCCGGCGAACGCGCTCTGGGATTGATCTTCGGGGGTGACGTCGTCGATGTGGCGGCCAATTCCGACTACGGTGCCGTGTTCGGGGACTTCCTGGCCGAACACTCCTCGGCGGTGACCCGCCGCACCACCGTGCTGGTGCTGGGCGACGGCCGTAACAACGCCAAGGACCCGAACCTGGCGGCGTTCGAGGAGATCACCCGCCGCGCCCGCGAAACCGTCTGGCTGACCCCCGAGCCGCGCTACTCGTGGGGCCTGGGCAGCTGCGATCTGCCCGCCTACGCCGAATACTGCGACCGCGTGCGGGTGGTGGCCGACCTGACCGGTCTCGAGCGCGCGGCGCACGACTTCGCGGCCGAGGCGGTCGGGCGGTGAGGAACGCTCACGCCGCGAACCGGGTCGAGGCGACCAGACCGGGCCGTACCCTGGAGCATGCAATGTTGCCCGGGTCACATTCGGTGCGTCCGGGACGGGCAGGACGAGGCGAGACCGTGGCGAAGCTGGACATGAGGGGACCCACCTCGGCAGGCACGCGTTACCCGACGCTGACGGCCGAGACCGATCGGGCCCACGCCGCGGTCGCTCCGCGGCTGCTGAAGTTCCACGCGCCGGAGATCGTGTTCGGTGTCGACTCGATGGCCGAGGCCGCGCATGCCGCGCTGCGACTCGGTGCGCTGCGTCCCATGCTGGTGACCGACCCCGGGCTGATTGCGGCGGGCTGGGTCGACGAGATGGTCGCGCACCTGCGTGAGCAGGGTGTGCGGGCCGTCGTCTGGAACGATCTCACGCCCAACCCGAAAGACCACGAGATCGCCGCCGGCTATCAGCGCTACGCCGAGCAGGGCTGCGACGTCCTCGTCGCCGTCGGCGGCGGATCGGTCATCGACGCCGCCAAGGGGATAGCCATCCTGGCCGCCAACGGTGGCGACATCCTCGACTACGAGGGCGTGGACAAGGCGCAGGTGCCCATCCCGCCGCTCGTGGTGGTCCCGTCGACATCGGGGACCGGGGCCGACGTGTCGCAGTTCTGCATCGTCACCGACACCACCCGCAACACCAAGATCACCATCCTGGGCCGCGCGCTGGTTCCCGACACCACGGTCATCGACCCTCGCCTGCTGACCACGATGCCGGACTGGCTCAACGCGGCCACCGGTCTGGACGCCCTCACCCATGGCATCGAGGCGTTCGTGTCGCTGGGTCACAACCAACTCACCGACCATCACGCGCTGCGGGCCGTGCAGATGGTCACCGACAACCTGGTCTGCACCATGGAGCGGCCCGCAGAGATGCCGGCACGCGTGCTGATGGCCCAGGCTGCCCTCGAAGCGGGGCTGGCGTTCACGAACGCGATCCTCGGCGCCGCGCACGCGATGAGTCATCAGGTCGGAGGCCTGCTGGACCTGCCGCACGGGGTGATCAACGGGGTGCTGCTGCCGCACGTGGTGCGGTTCAACGCCGAAGCCGACCCGCAGCCCTACGCCGTCATCGCCACCTGCCTCGGGGTGGCCGATCCGCGGTCCCCGGCAGCCGAGGCCGCGTTGGCGCTCGCCGACCGCATCGATCGGCTGGCCCGCGACGTGGGGGTGCCGCGCGGATTGGCCGCGCTCGGGGTGCGTCACGAAGACCTGCCGCGGCTGGCCCGCTCCGCGCTGCAGGACGCCTGCATGAGCACCAATCCGCGCCCCGCCGACGAAGAGCAGATGCGCGCGCTCTTCCAGGCGGCGATGTGACGCCCACCGGGGCGGCGCCGTGACCGCCCCCGATCTGGCTCGGCTGACCGGGCTGCGGTCGGGCAAGGGCAGCTTCTATCCCGAGTTGCGGGTCACGGCGCAGCGTCTGCACCGCACAGTGACGGCGCTGGACACCATCTCGCGGGCGCTGGTACGGACCACCGAAGGGCCGGAGAATCTGGTGCGCGCGGTCGCCGAGGCGGCCCGCGCCCACCTCGACGCGGAGTGGGTGCTGCTCGCCCTGGCCGACGGCGCCCTGCCCGAGGCCAGTGTTCGGCATCTGATCGTCGACTCGGACGGGGTGGTGTACGCCTTCGAAGGGCTCTCCGAAGCCCGCGACCCGGGTCCTCACCTGCCCGACGCGGTGCTCAACCGGCTCAACGACATCCTGCGTGGGCAACTCGCGCAGTTCCGCTCGCCGGTCATCGAGAGCCGGCACGCCCACGTGCCCATCGAGCTCGACGGAGACGTGATCGGCGCGTTCGCGGCGTGGACGCCCACGCACCGCACCCTCGACGACACCGACGCGGTGGTGATGCGCATCCTGGCCGGGCAGACCGCGGTGGCGTTGCAGAATTCGGCGCTGTTCACCAAATCGCTGGCGTTGCTGGCGCAGTCCGAGGCGCACAATGCCGAGCTGCTGGCGACCCAGCGGGAACTCGGCGCCGCCCAACGCCATCAGGTTCTCGACTCCGAACGCCACCGCATCGCACGCGAACTGCATGACAGCGTCGCGCAGACCGTGCTGTCGGCAGGAATGCAGATCCAGGTGTGCCGCAGTGAGATCGACGGGCTCACCGGCCGCGAGGATCTGGGGGAGCGGCTCGACCTGGCCAAGGATCTGACCCGATCGGCGAGCGAGCAGCTGCGCTCGGCGATCTACGCGCTCAACCAGCCCGGTGACGACGCCCACCGGTCCAGCCTGGCCGAGATGCTGGCCCAGCTGGCCACCGTGCACATGCCCGAAGATCTGCGGGTGAGCCTGCGGGTCGCGGGTCCGCGCGTCGAACTGCCCGGCGAGGTCGAACACGCGCTGCTGCGCATCGCCGGGGAGGCACTGTTCAACACCGCCATGCACGGCGACGCCACCCGAGCCCAGCTGCGCCTGACCTACAGTGATTTCGGCGTCAGCCTGGCGATCGCCGACGACGGCACCGGCGACCCGGCCAAGATGCGGTTGATCCTGCAGCTGGCCGAGGCGACCGACGTCGACGGCCGGCACCGCGGCCTGGCCAACATGCGTGCCCGCGCCGGCGAGCACGGCGGCACATTCGAGGTCCACCGCGCCCGCATCGGCGGTGTCCGGGTGGTGGCCCGCATTCCCTACCCGCAGTCGGATCCAGAAGAAAGCCGCCACCCATGAGCGAGATTCGGCTGGTGCTCGTCGACGACCACGCGATCCTGCGTCAGGGGTTGCGCTCGGTCCTGGAACGCGCCGACGATCTGGTCGTCGTCGGCGAGGCCGCGTCCGAGGCGGAAGCCGAAGCGGTGGTGCGGGCCACCGCTCCTGACGTCGTGCTTCTCGACCTCAAGCTCTCGGCCGGATCGGAGTTCGAGGGACTCACGTTGTGCACCAAGCTCTCTGCCGCCTACCCCGACCTGGGACTGCTGGTGCTCACCACCTTCCTCGACGAGGACCTCGTGGTGCGGGCGGTGCACGCCGGCGCCCGCGGCTACGTCGTCAAGGACGTCGACACCACCGAACTGGTCCGCGCCATCCGCGCGATCTCGGCGGGCGACAGTGCGTTCGACTCACGCAGCGCCGCAGCCGTGGTCCGCTCGATGTCCGGTCGCGCCGAGGCACGCCAGCAGCTCACCGACCGCGAGCTGGAGGTGTTGCGTCTGTTGGCGGCGGGGTTGTCCAACAACAAGATCGGCGAGAAGCTCTACATCTCGGCGACCACCGCCAAGTTCCATGTCAGCAACATCATGCGCAAGCTCGAGGTCAGCCGCCGGGCTGAGGCGGTCTACGCGGCCAGCAAGCGCGGCCTGATCTAGCGATCCAGGATCAGCCAGCCGCCGTGATGATCGTGGACACGCGCCGTCAAACCGGGATGCGCTGAGCAGGTGGCCGTCGCGAGCGCATGCAACGCAGCCGAATCGAACCGCTGCACATGGCCGTAACAGGCGCGCGGCTCGGCTTCGTAGGGGACGGCGACGATCACGCGGCGGCGGGCGAGTCGCACCGCCTCATCCAGCACCGCGGTGATCGACGTGGTGGGTAGATGCTCGATCAGATGCAGCACGGAGACGGTGTCTGCGCACCCGTCGGGCAGCGTGACATCGGCGGCGTCACACACCAGCGTGTGCAGAGGCCGCCGCATCTCGGTGCTCATCTCGGCCAACAGGCACATGACCGGGGCGCTGAGATCGGTGGCCAGCACGTCGAATCCCTGCTGTGCCAGCCGTAACGGGAAGAACCCGAAACACGAACCGAGGTCGATCACCTGCCGGCCCCGAACCTGGCCTGCCGCGAAGGCGTGGATCGGCGCGAACGCGGCGGTGCCCTCCTCCAGGCGTGTGACGGAGTTGCGGTAGAACCGCGACCACGAGGCAAGTCCGCCAACGACTGTCGAGCGCACGACACCGGTGAAGACCAACTCGAACTCGGTCTGTCCCCGCAGCACACCACTGTCGACCAGCTCGTCGGCCAACAAGACGGCCAGATCGTCAGACAGTTCGTCGGGGGTCAGGTCGTGGTCCACGAGCAGGACAGCCCCGTAGCGTTGCACGCAGAATCGCGGTGTGCACGTGGCAGTCTGGGCGGCGTGCCGGTGATGAGGATTTCGGCGGCGCCGCACCTGGACGCCGGCGCAGCTCCACACGCCGTCCTCGCTGGGGGCGAGCGGGTCGAGCAGCGCGGTCGTCATAGCCCCCAACGCTATTGACCGATGACCTGGACGCGCGCGCTCCGAACGGGCGAATCGTTGCGCCCGTCCGGCCGGGCAGGTCCTGCCCGGTTGGCGAGTGCCCCGTGGGTAGCGGGTGCCATAACGTCGAGGCACACCACGTCGGGAAGGAGCCGCCATGGAGCATGTCGACAACGAAGAGCCGGACGCCGAGATCGTCACCGAGACCCTGGTCGAGGAAGTGTCGATCGACGGAATGTGCGGGGTCTACTGAGATGGCTGCCACCGGTTGGTTCGAAACGGTCGCCGAAGCTCAGCGGCGTGCCCAGAAGCGGTTGCCGCCCAGTGTCTACAGCGCGCTGGTGGCCGGGTCGGAGAAAGGTCTCACGGTCGGTGACAACCTCTCGGCGTTCAGCGAACTCGGGTTCGCCCCACACGTCGCGGGACTGTCCGCCAAACGCGATATGGCGACCACAGTCATGGGCCAGTCACTGTCGATGCCCGTCCTCATCTCGCCCACAGGTGTACAGGCCGTCCACCCGGACGGTGAAGTGGCCGTGGCACGCGCAGCTGCGGCACGCGGCACCGCCATCGGTCTGTCCTCGTTCGCCAGCAAGTCCGTCGAGCAGGTCGCAGCGGCCAACCCGCAGACCTTCTTCCAGATGTACTGGACCGGCGGCCGGGATCGGCTGCTCGCCCGGATGGAACGTGCCCGGCGGGCCGGTGCGGTGGGTCTGATCATCACGACGGACTGGTCGTTCTCCAGCGGACGGGACTGGGGCAGCCCGGCGATCCCGGAGAAGATGGATCTGCGGGCGATGCTGCGCTTCGCACCCGAAGGTCTCCGTCGGCCTCGCTGGCTCGCCGACTTCGCCAAGGCCGGAAAGATTCCCGACCTGACCGCACCCAATCTGGCCGACGGGGGCGAGGCGCCGACGTTCTTCGGAGCCTACGGCGAATGGATGCAGACCCCGCTGCCGACCTGGGAGGACATCGGGTGGCTGCGGGAGCAGTGGGGAGGTCCGTTCATGCTCAAGGGCGTGATGCGTGTCGACGATGCCAAGCGTGCGGTCGACGCCGGGGCCAGCGCCATCTCGGTCTCCAACCACGGCGGCAACAACCTCGACGGCACACCGGCACCCATCAGGGCATTGCCGGCGATCGCCGACGCGGTCGGCGACCAGATCGAGATCGTCCTCGACGGCGGGATCCGACGCGGCAGCGACGTCGTCAAGGCGGTCGCACTGGGCGCGCGGGCGGTCATGATCGGCCGCGCTTATCTGTGGGGACTGGCCGCCGGTGGTCAGAGCGGAGTGGAGAACGTGCTCGACATCCTGCGCGGTGGAATCGATTCCGCGCTGCTGGGGCTGGGGCTGTCGTCGATCGACGAGCTGAGTGCCGCCGACCTCGTCGTTCCCGACGGCTTCCGCCGTGACCTCGGCGTCTGACGACTACGCGGGTTTGTGGGCGGTGAGCAGGAACGCCGGCATCATCATCCGGCCCCGGTCGTCGCGCTGGTGATCGGGCAGCGAGAACTCCGGGGTATCGGGCATGTTCGCATGGATGAACGCCGGCCGGATCTCGTCGATCGACCAGTATCGGCCCACCGCGGCGCGCAGCTCGTCCTCGTCGACACCGTGGGGCTTGGTCTCCATCTCGGCGGGGAACGCATCCTTGGCGAAGACGAGCACGTAATAGGTGGCCCCCGGCGCGGCCGCGCGGAAAACCGCCTGCTGGTAGGCGTCGCGCGCCTCGACCGGCAACGAGTGGAACAGCGTCGAGTCGATGATCGTGTCGAAGCGGTTGTCGAATCCGGTGAAGCTGGTGATGTCATCCTGCACGAACGTCGCGGTGGACAGTCCCCGCTCCTCGGCCGCACGGTGCGCGGCCGCCACGGCGGTCGGGGTGAGCTCGATACCGACGACCGTGAAACCCTGCGCCGCCAAGGCCAACGACAGCTCGGCGTAGCCACACCCGGCGTCGAGCACCTCACCGCGTACCCGGCCGGCGGCGATCAACGCCGCCAGCTCCGGCTGCGGCTCGCCGATGTTCCACGGCGGTGCTCCCTCGAACCCGGGGCTCTCGCCGCGGTAGGCGCTGTCCCAGTCCATCACCTCTGAGCTCTCCGGTGCCATGGGACCAACCTACGCCGGCACCTCCCAGGTGTGCACCGGCTCGTTGCTGTGCATGCCCTGGCAGTACAGCCGCAGCATCTCGGCCAGCGCGTCGGGCCGGCTGAGCCCCCGGCCCTGCAACGCTTCGACCGTCATGGACTGCCAGGCTGCCCCGTTGCGGCCGGATTTCGCGCGTCCCTCGATGACGCCGAGGTAGCGGTCACGGACCTCGGCGGCCACCTGCCACCTGCGCAGCCCCTCGTCGGCCAGCGGGAGCAACTGACGCAGCACGAGCTCGTCGGGAGTCACCTCGCCGAGCTCGGGCCAGTACAGCCGCGCCTGCATGCCGTTCTGAGCCGCCTCCAGGAAGTTCGCATGAGCCGCAGCGAAACTCATCTTCGTCCACAACGGGCGATCCTCTTCGGACAGCGCACGCAGCGCCCCGTAGTAGAACGCCGAGTTGGCCATCATGTCCAACACGGTCGGCCCGGCCGGTAGGACGCGGTTTTCCACCCGCAGATGCGGTCTGCCCTCGACGACGTCGTAGACCGGGCGGTTCCACCGGTAGATGGTGCCGTTGTGCAGACGCAACTCCGAGAGCTTCGGGGTGCGCCCGTCGGCCAGTTCGGCCACCGGGTCCTCGTCGGACATCTCCGGCAGCAGCGACGGGAAGTAGCGCACGTTCTCTTCGAACAGATCGAAGATCGACGTGATCCAGCGTTCACCGAACCACACGCGGGGGCGGACCCCCTGGGTCTTGAGCTCATCGGGTCGAGTGTCGGTGGCCTGGGCGAACAACTCGATCCGGGTCTCGGCCCACAGGTGGTGGCCGAAGAAGAACGGCGAGTTGGCCCCCAGCGCCAGTTGGGGCCCGGCCAGCACCTGCGCGGCGTTCCAGTTGTCGGCGAAGTCGGCAGGGGAGACCTGCAGGTGTAATTGCATGCTGGTGCAGGCTGATTCGGGGGCGATCGAGGCGGTCTGCAGGCTGAGCCGCTCCGGGCCCGCGATGTCGATCATGATGTCCTCGCCGCGCGCGGTGAAGATCGAGTCGTTGAGCGCCTGATAGCGCACCGACTCGCTCATCCAACTGCCGGTGAGGTGTTCGGGCATCAAGGTCGGCAGGATCCCGATCATGACGATGTGCGCGCCGTCGGTGCTCGCCTTGGCCTCGGCGGCGTTGAGGCTGGCCCGCACGTCGGCTTCCAGGTCCAACGCCGCCCGCCCGGGCAGCCGCCGCGGCGGCACGTTGAATTCGATGTTGTAGGCGCCCAATTCGGTCTGGTACGCCGGATCGGCGATCGCGGCCAGGACCTCGGAGTTGCTCATCGCCGGCTGATACTCCGCGTCGACCAGGTTGCATTCGATCTCCATGCCGGTCAGCGGCTTCTCGAAGTCGAAGCTGGACTTGGCGAGCATCGTCTCGAAGACGTCGAGGCACAGCTGCACCTTGCGCCGGTAGTCGCGCCGATGCCCCGGTCCGAAGCTGGTGTGCTTGAGTTCCTCACCCACTCCGCCATTGTCGGGGAGGCGGGGACTTCGCGCGGGTTTGTGCCCAGATTCAGTGTGGCCGCGTCGCGAGCACCACCTGCGGGCTGAGCAGACCTCCGCGCAACGTCACCTCGATGGCGGGGTCGGCGTGCGCGGCCAGCGCCCTCAGTGCCGACGGACTGTAGGCGCGCAACGAACTGATGACGCCGTCGTGCACGAACGGCACCAGCGGTGCGAACGGCAGCATCGTGGCCAGCCGCAGCAGGTGCAGCGGCGCCGGCGGCCGCGGCAGGTCGACGATGAGCAGCCGGGTAGCCACCCGCGTGCCCTCGGCGAACACCCGGGCGGCTGCCTCGGGCCCCAGATGGTGAAACGACAGTGCGAACACCGCCAGGTCGAACTCACCGTCGCCGGCGTCCATGGCCGTGGCGTCCATGGTCCGGACCGTCGCCCGGGGATGGTGGCCGAGTTCCCCGGCGGCGATGGCGCGGACGGATTCCTCGTCGACGTCGGTGACGGTCAACCGTGCCGTCGGATGCCAGTCGAGCAGCCGGCGGGACAGTCCGCCGTGTCCGGCGCCGAGTTCCAGGATGCGCGGATCGGCCACGTCGGCGACCTCGTCGAGTGTGAGCTGGGCGAACCTGTCGTGGTTGCCGAACACCTCGCCGGTCCAGTCCAGGGCCCGGATCACGCTGCGTTTGCGTGCCTCGTCGACGGCGTCGACCGATTCCCGGTCGAGGTATTCCGGCCGGTCGGTCTGCAACAGCCGGTCCAGGCAGGATGCGTCCGGCCCGCCGCGCGGCATCGCGGCGATACTGCTATCCAGTGATGCGGTGCCCATGGCCTCCATCATGACCGAGGGGTCAGCCGGCGGCATCCAGCTCTGCCTTGACGTCGGCGTCGAGGGTGATGTCAGCGACCGCGGTGTTCTCCTCCAGATGGGCCACCGACGACGTGCCGGGGATGAGCAACACGTTGGGGGCCACCGACAGCGTCCACGCCAGCGCGACCTGCGCCGGAGTCCGGCCGAGCCGGCCGGCTTCGCGGACGACGGCAGGGTGGCCGAGCACGGGGTTGTCGGCGGTGAATCCCGAGCCCAGCGGGAAGAACGGCACGAACGCGGTGGCGTGTTCCGTGCACAGGTCCAGGAGCGGCTGCGAGGTGCGGTCGACGAGGTTGTAGGCGTTCTGGACGCAGACGATCTCGGTGTGATCGAGGGCCATCCGCAGATGGTCGACGCTGACGCTGCTCAGTCCGATGCCGTCGATGAGCCCTTCGTCACGCGCCGTGACCATCACCTCGAGCTGGCGGGGAAACAGATCGGGATCGACGTCAGCGGGCGCGTTCGGGTCGCCCCCGGAAAAGCCCCGCAGATTCACCGCGGCGAGCCGGTCGACGCCGAGGGCCGAGAGATTCTCCTCGATGCTGCGGCGCAGCTCATCGGGTTGCTGCGCGGCGACCCAGCCGCCCTGCTCGTCGCGGGTGGCACCCACCTTGCTGACCAGCGTCAAGTTGGCCGGATAGGGATGCAGGGCCTCGCGGATCAGTTCGTTGGCCACGTTCGGCCCGTAGAACTGCGCGGTGTCGATGTGGTCGATTCCCAGTTCGATCGCCCGCCGCAGGACGGCGACGGCCTCGTCGTGGTCGCGCGGCGGACCGAAGACGCCGGGTCCGGGCAGCTGCATGGCGCCGAAGCCGACGCGACCGACCGTGTGGGTGCCGAGAGAGAAGGTGTCCATGACCGATACCGACGCGGATCCGGCGCGATTTAGTCCCCTCCCGGGGCTCTACCGCGCCGGATCCGATGGTTCAGTCCTCTCCGAGGACGCCGTACACCTCGCGGCGGGCCTTGTTGACGATCGCCACGATGCGCTCCTGCTGATCCTCGGACGCGGCGAACGCCGCCTGCCGGATCGCGCCGAGGAGCTGGGCCGCCGCGTTGCGCAGGTCGGCCTCCCCGGGCTCGATATCGTCGGCCAGCCCGTGCCACGGTGGTGTCTCGACTTTTGCCGCCGCGGCCCGGCCGTCCTCGGTCAGCTCGAACAGCTTCCTGCTGCCCTCGCTGTCACCGGCGGCGATGAGGCCCTCGTCTTCGAGGAGCTGCAGCGTCGGGTACACCGAGCCGGGGCTGGGCTTCCACACGTTCTGGCTGCGTTCGGCGATTTCCTGGATCATTTCGTAGCCGTGCATCGGGCGCTCGGTCAGCAACGACAGAATCGCGGCGCGAACATCGCCGCGCTTGCCGCGCCGTCCGCCGCGTCGACCCCCACGGGGGCCGGGGCCGAAGCCGAAGCCGCCACGAGGATCGAAGCCGAAGTCGAAACCGCCACGAGGGTCGAAACCGGCACCTCGTCCGCCCCGGAAGGCGGGGCCGAAGCCGGGTCCCATGGCGTCGGAACCGGCGTGCTCGCCCAGGTGCTCGCGCAGCTCGCGGCGAGCCTGACGGTGTTGGTGGTGCAGTGCACGGCGGTCGATCGGGCCGAAGCCGAAGCCGCCGGTGGGTGCGTTGAATGGGTGGTTCATCGCTGTGTTCCTCACGAACTCGGGGAAACGCACTGTGCGCTTCCGATGGCTCGACGATATATCGAAAAGTATCGCGATGCAACGGACCGAGGTGCGCTGCATCGGTGGAGGTGGCCCCCGGTGTGGTCGTGGTCGAACGCGGGGGGTGCCAATCAGCCGTCGCTGAGGCAGCGCAACGCCTCTTCAGCACGGAGGCAGCGCCGAGGCGCCGCAACGCCGATTCGGCTCTGCGGCAGTCGATCTCGACTTCGGGCCGGTGTGGGACCGCCGGGCCGGGCTCGGTCGGGGCTACCGCACCGGGCCGGTGCGGTGGTCGATGGCCTGGGCCAGCCAGCGGGCCCAGTCGGCTTCCATGGCCGCGGTGCGCAACCCGAACTCGAGCGCGGCGCGGGCGAAGAAAGCGGTGTCCGAGTCGCCCCACTCGACGGAGTCGCGGATGTGCTCGTAGCGGGCCAGTGCATGATCTGCGGAGTCGGCCATGCGGGTCACGTAGTCGCGCGCCTGGCCGGCTGGGATTTCGCCGAGCAGGAACACCCGCAACACCTCGGGCCGGCGCACTGGCGTGTCGTCGTGCGGCCGGGTGATCCAGGCCAGCAGGTCGACCCGCCCCGAGTCGGTGATGCCGTACTCCTTGCGCCCGCGCGGGCCGACGTTGGTGACCTCGATGAGCCCGTCGGCGGCCAGCTTGTTGAGTTCACCGTAGAGCTGGCTCTGGGTCGCCGGCCACACGTTGGCCATCGACACCTCGAACCGTTTCAGCAGGTCGTATCCGCTGCCGGGGTGCTGGGCCAACAGGCCGAGGGTGGCATAGCGCAGGCTCACGGCCAGCATCGTACGGGGGGAGGGACGGTCGAAGCTGACATTCCACTATTGACATGTCAGAATTGATATGTGAATGTGGTAGACATCTCACAGGAGGTTGCAGACCATGACCGAAACCGCCACCGACCACGACGACCCCACGCTGTTCGGTACCGGGGACTTCTTCCAACGCGGCAACTACGCGCCCGTCGAGGACGAGCTGACCGAATACGATCTGCCGGTCACCGGTGCCATACCGGCCGAACTGAGTGGGTGGTACCTGCGCAACGGGCCCAATCCCCGCTCGGCGACGGGGCACTGGTTCACCGGCGACGGCATGATCCACGGCGTCCGACTCGAAGCGGGGCAGGCCAAGTGGTATCGCAACCGCTGGGTGCGCACCGACAGCTTCGACGACGCCACACCGTTCTACAACGCCGACGGCACCCGTAACCTGCGCGTCAGCGTGGCCAACACCCACGTGGTCAACCATGCGGGCAAGACGCTGGCGTTGGTCGAATCGTCGCTGCCCTACCAGATCACCAACGAGCTCGAGACCGTCGGTGCGTACGACTTCGGCGGCAAGCTCGTCGACGCGATGACCGCCCACCCGAAGATCTGCCCCGTCACCGGTGAACTGCATTTCTTCGGATACGGCAGCATCTTCGCGCCCCACGTGACCTACCACCGCGCCGACGCCGACGGAAACCTGGTCATCGACCGTCCACTCGACGTACCCGCGCTGACGATGATGCACGACTTCGCGTTGACGGCGAACTTCGTGGTGTTCCTCGACCTGCCGATCGTGTTCGACGTCGACTTCGCCCGCAGCGGAACCGGGGACATGCCCTACCGCTGGGACGACGGCTACGGGGCCCGGCTCGGTGTGCTGCGGCGCGACGACCCGTTCGGCGAGGTGTGCTGGTTCGACATCGATCCGTGTTACGTCTTCCACGTCGCCAACGCCCACGACGACGGCAACACCATTGTGTTGCAGGCGGTCCGGTACCCAGAACTGTGGCGAGACAACGCTGGTTTCGACGCTCAGGCGGTGATGTGGACCTGGACGCTCGACATGCAGCGGGGCACCGTGTCGGAACGCCAGCACGACGACCGGGTCGTGGAGTTCCCGCGCATCGACGATCGACTCGCCACGCTGCCGGCCCGCTACGCGGTCACTGTCGGCGACGCCAGGCTGATCCGACACGACCTGCGCACCGGAAGCACCGTCGACCACCGATTCGGCACCGCCGACGCTCCCGGCGGGCCCGGGGAGGCGGTGTTCGTGCCGTCCGCGGTCGGGCCCGCCGACGAGAGCAGCGGCTGGTATCTCGCCTACGTCTACGATCCCGCCCGCAACGGCAGCGACCTCGTCATCATCGATGCCTCCGACTTCACCGGCCCGCCGGTCGCCAGAATCGCTTTGCCGCAACGGGTTCCATACGGCTTTCACGGGAACTGGATCGCCGACTGAGAACTCAGGACGGTGGCGCGAATCCGTCCGTGCGGGGCGGCGCGGGCGGTGATGGGGGCGCCGGCGACCTGGGGTATGGCGGCGGGGAGACGGGGCCGGACCAGCCCGGGGGCGCGGACGGCTGCAGGCGAATCATCTCGCGCCGGTGCCGCTCGGCGAGTACGGCGGCCAACGCCATCGCCGGCGGGGTGCCCGCGGGTGGCGGAGGAGAGATTCGCGACAGCACATCCGAGCCGATCCGGTAGGCCATCTGGTCGCGCACCTGGGAATGCAATTGCGGTGCCCGGGAAAGGAACTGCCGGGCCAACTCGGCCTGCTCGGCATCCAGCCCGGACAGTTCCAGCGTGGCAGCCCACCATGCCAGGTGTGGCGGCATGGTCGGTGGTGGCGAAAGACGTGGGGCCCGTTCGGTGATCACCAGCGTTCCGGCGAAGATGTCACCGATGCGTTTGCCCTTCGGCGAGATCAGGCTGCAGATGACGGCCGGCCCTCCGGTCAGCATCCAGATCTCGATCACCCCGGCCAACGCGCGGAACAGCGCCTGGCGGAACCGTTCCGGGCCACCGTCGTCGGAGACCACCCGAAGTCCCAGCGCCATCTTGCCCAAGGTCCTACCACGGGTGGCGGTTTCGAAGATCACGGGATAGCCGACCAGTGCGAGCACGCTGAAGATGATCAGCACCGCGGCCGAGAACGCCGAATCGAACTGGGCCAACGTGGTTGCCCAGAGCATCACGCCGACGACATAGAGCACGAAGATGACGACGATGTCGATGAGGATCGACAGTGCCCGCACCGGCAGCTGAGCGATCTGGACGTCGAGCACCACCGCGTCCCCGGTGACCACGGGCTGCTGCGAACCGACCATAACCGCTCACGCTACTAGCATGGCCGGCGTGGATGTCGACGCGTTCGTGATGGCCAACCGGGCCTCGTGGGATCGCCTCGAGCACCTCGTGAAGAAACGCCGCCGGCTCAGCGGCGCCGAGGTCGACGAGCTGGTCGAGCTCTATCAGCGGGTGTCGACCCATCTGTCCATCGTGCGGTCGTCGTCGTCGGATGCGGTGCTCGTGGGCCGGCTGTCGGGTCTGGTGGCGCGCGCCCGCTCGGTGGTGACCGGCGCCCATGCGCCGCTGCGGCAGGAGTTCATCCGATTCTGGACGGTGTCCTTCCCGGTGGTCGCCTACCGGTCCTGGCGGTGGTGGCTGGGTTCGGCGGTCGGCTTCTTCGTGGTGGCGATCGTGATCGCCGCATGGATCGCGAACAACCCCGAGGTGCAGGCCGCCATCGCCACGCCCGAAGAGATCGACCAGCTGGTCAACAACGACTTCGCCGCCTACTACAGCGAGAACCCGGCCGGGTCGTTCGCGCTCAGCGTCTGGGTCAACAACGCGTGGATCGCGGTGCAGTGCATCGCCTCGGCGATACTGCTGGGCATCCCGATTCCGTGGGTGCTGTACAACAACGCGCTGAATCTGGGTCTGAGCGCCGGCCTGATGTTCGGCGCGGGCAAGGGCGATGTGTTCCTGGGGCTGATCACCCCGCACGGGCTGATCGAGTTGACGGCGGTGTTCCTGGCCGCGGGCGCGGGAATGCGGCTGGGTTGGTCGGCCATCTCGCCCGGCGACCGGCCCCGCGGGCAGGTGCTGGCCGAACAGGGCCGCGCGGTGATCGCCGTCGCCGTCGGCCTGGTGGCGGTGCTCGTCGTCGCCGGCCTGGTCGAGGCGTTCGTCACGCCGTCCCCGCTGCCGACCTTCGCGCGGATCGCGATCGGCGTCGCCGTCGAGGCGGCGTTCCTGGGCTACATCATCTACTTCGGCGCGCGGGCGGCGCGCGCCGGGGAGACCGGCGACGTCGCCGACGCGCCCGACGTGCTGCCTACTGCGTGAGCTCGGCGGTGCCGCTGCGGCGGGCCCGGACGAGTCGCACGGCGTAGATCACGGCGCTCACGCCGAACAGCGCGGCCGTCAACCACAGCCACCGCCCGAGGAAGGGTTCCTGGGTCTGCCCGGTCGCGGCCAGGTAGGTGCGCGAGCCCTGCTCGATGATGCCCGGAAGGAACATCAGCAGCGTCAATCCCGCCGCCAGCGCGGGGATCCGGACGTGGTTCACCACCGGCACGGCGGATCGGTGACCCGCACGCGGTCGGGTGACCCGCAGCAGCACCCGGTCGGCCAGCGCGTAGACCGGGAACAGCACCAGATCGTGCACGATGATCGCCGCAGCGAACCACACTGCGATCGACTGCCACCACGTCGTCGGATTCCACAGCGCGCTCACCCCGAGCGTGGCGATCACCGCGCCGAACAGGGCGAACCCGGCGATGAGCACCAGCAGGTGCAGCGGGTGCGAACCGTAGACCGTGCGGAACCCGCCGGTGAGCGTGCTCACCGGGTGTCCGTCCGGAACTCGATGCCGCGCACCCACTTGGTGTTGTGCACGCCGGGTAGCGCGGGGACGATGATGCGCGCGGGGAAGCCGTGATCCAGCGACAGGTCGACGCCGTTGACCTGCAATGCCAGCAGCGAATCGGCATGACGCACCTGGTTGGCCTGCAGTCTGGCGCTGTTGAACGCGCCGAACCGTTCGATGGACGTCACCTGCGCCCATCCAGGTTCGGCCACCCCGGCCCGCTGCGCGAGGTCGCGCAGCCGCACGCCCGTCCACGTCTGCGTGGTCGACCATCCCTCGACGCAGGCGATCGGCAGGACCGCGGTGTGCTGGGGCATGGCGCTGAGCGCGGCGCGATCCAGCACGACCGGTTCCGAACCGCCGGTGAGGGTGAGCCGCCAGCCGTCGCCGGTGTTCTGGGGGTTGATCCCGGCCGCGACCGCGGTTCGGTTGACCTGGAAGTCGTTGGGGCCGTCACCGAGGCTGCGGCCGCGCGGCAGCAGCAACGCCGCGTGGCGGGTCCAGCCGCCGATGGTCTGACCGAGGGTGAGCACGGCGACCAGGGTCGCGCCCCCGCCGACGAGCGCCAACGCGCCTCGCCGGCTCAGAGTCGCCGGTGCCGGGTCGGAGCTGACCAGCCCGTCCGGCTCGTGGGGCTCCGCGACCGTGTCCTCACGACTGGTGCGCAGCACCTCACGCATCGACCGAGACCGCAGACTCGACCACATCCGGGGTGCCTTGATGGCGACATGAACCACGAAGCCGGCGATGAACACCCAGGCGCCGTAGTAGTGCGCGGTGTAGAAGCTGAACCCGAAGATGTAGTCGTACTGGATGTTGAGCACCCCGGTGACGATCTCGAACAGGATGCCGCCGACCAGCATCAGCAGCGAGACCCGCTCCAGGACCTGGGCGATCGAGCGCGACGGGGGCCAGACGAACAGCCGCGGAATCACCGACCACAGCTTCGCCAGCACCACCGGGATCAGGATCAACCCCAACCCGACGTGCAGCCCCTGGTTGAGCCGGTACAGCCAGGACGGGTCGGTGGGCCAGTCGAAGGTCGGCAGCTTCAGCCACCCGACATCGCCGGGGATGGCCTGCCCCAGTTGCGGCGCGTAGGCGATGTAGGACAGCAGCCCGGTGATCGTCACCACCGGCAGCGTCACCAACAGCACCGCCCCGAACACCGAGGTCAGCCACGGTCCGCGTAGCGGACTGCGCCAGCGCTGCACCCGTTTCACCCCCGGCGGCGGATGGCGGTCCAGCGTCCGCCACGCCGCGGCCGGAAACCCGTAACCGCCCCTGTCGTCGTCGGTCACGGCACCGCTGCGAGGCTGGCGACCACCCGCGTACCCAGCCGGTGCAGTCCGGCCAGGGTGAGGCCGGCCTGTTCGGCCAGCAGGGCGGCACTGTCGGCGCCGACCCGCGCCCAGGGGAACCACTCGCCGATCGCATCGGACGATTCCAGCCTGATCCGGCTGGTCACCACGCCGGCGAACGTCGGGTCGACCTCGACCAGGCAGCGTCCACCGCGGCGCAGCAATTGTGCCGCGACGCTCAGGAGGCGCTGCGGGTCACCGCCCAACCCCACCGTCCCGTCGGCCAGCAGCACGGTCGCCCACTGTCCCACCCCTGGCAGCGGTCCGAAGACGTCGCCGTGCAGAACCGGGGTGCCGCGCCGACGCGCCAGTCGTACCGCCGTGGCCGACTGGTCCACCCCCAGCGCGGGAACACCGCGACGGACCAGGCCGGCCACGAGACGGGCGGGCCCGCAGCCCAGCTCGATCGTCGGCCCGTCACACATGGCGATCACCGCGGTGTCGAACGGCTCGTCGGCGCCGTGGCCACCCAACCACTGGGCGACCGGCAGGTCAGACACTCCACCGCGCGCATCGCGGATCCAGCATCCTTCGCCGCCCAGCGCCCGCTCGTAGAGCTGTCCCAGCATCGTCACCCCGCACTCGGATCCGCAGCCCGCGGGCGCGCGCTGGGTGGGTCGCCGCCGACCGGCAGGCCACCTCAGTGATTCTGCAACAGTTCGACGCGTCCACGTGGAAATCTCAATACCCGGCAATTTCGTTCTCAAGCCGGGGCGGGGAACCGTCAGATTTCGTTAACCAGAGACCTACAGGCGGCCCGCGGCCTTCATCGCGAGGTAGTGATCGGCCAGGGCGGGGGCGAGTTCGTCCGGCGGGGCATCGACGACGTCGACACCGAGGCCGCGCAGCCGCGCCGCCACCTCGCGGCGGTCGTTGCGGGCCCGCTCGGCGGCCGCGGCGTCGTAGACAGCCACCGCGTCGGAGCGTCCCGCGGCGAGGCTGTCGACCCGCGGGTCCGCCACCGCGGCCAGCATCACCCGGTGCTTGGCGGTGAGCTGCGGAATCACTCCGATCAGCCCCTCGTCGATCGCCGACGCGTTCAGGTCGGTCAGCAGCACCACCAGCGCGCTGCGCCGCTCGCGGCGCTGCACGGCGGCGACCATCGAACGCGCATCTGACTCGACCAATGCGGGCTCCAACGGCGCCATCGCGTCGACCAGTTGGGCGAGCAACTCGGTGCGCGAGGCGTTGAGAACGCCGGCGCGGGTGACCCGGTCGTGAGCAAGGAAGTCGACGTGGTCACCGGCGCGGGCCGCCAGCGCGGCAAGCAGCAACGCGGCGTCCATCGACCAGTCCAGTCGCGGCCAGCCGCTCAGATCGGCCCCGGTGGGGTCCACACCGACGCGCCCGGCCGACGTCCTTCCGGTGTCCAGCACGATCACCACTCGACGGTCCCGTTCGGGCCGCCACGTCCGCACCACCACGTCCGCGCGTCGAGCCGTCGCCCGCCAGTCGATCGAGCGGATGTCGTCCCCGACGACATACTCGCGCAGCGAATCGAATTCGGTGCCCTGGCCGCGGATCAGCACCGGCGTCATGCCTTCCAGTTCGCGCAGCCGGGCCAGCCGCGACGGCAGGTGCTTGCGGGACAGGAAGGGAGGCAGGATCCGGATCCGCCACGGCACCCGGTGCGAACCCTGACGCCCGGCCAGGCCCAGCGGCCCCGTCGAGCGCGCCGTGACCAGTGCTGACACCTGATCGCCGCGGCGCACCGGCTGAAGCCGGGTGTGCACCCGAACCTGTTGGTCGGCAGCGATGTCCACCGGATGCGTGCGCGGCTGCGCTCGTGCGCTGGGTGCCCAGGCGTCGCGCACGACTCCGCGAAAGCGGCGCCGCCCCCGATTCGTGAGGCTCAGGGTGGTTTCGACCGGCTGACCCAGTCGTGCGGATTGTGCTCCGTCCCTGACCAGTTCGAGCTTGCGGGGGCTGCCCGCCAGGAGGGCGTCGGCCACGACGGCGGCGGTCAGCGCGGCCAGCGCCACGCCGAACATCAGGGCCGGGCGCGACGACAGCGTGATCGGCACCGCACACAGCAGTGCGATCAGCCCGACCCGTCCGGTGAGAACCACGGATCTAACGCGGCACCGGTACGGCGGCCAGGATGCCGTCGATGACCCCGTCGGCGCTCGCGCCCTCCAGCTCGGCCTCGGGGCGCAGCGCCACCCGGTGGCGCAGCGTCGACCTGGCCATCGCCTTGACATCGTCAGGGGTGACGTAGTTGCGCCCGGACAGCCAGGCCCAGGACCGCGACGTGGACAGCAGTGCGGTGGCGCCGCGTGGCGAGACGCCGAGTTGCAGCGACGGCGAATGGCGTGTGGCGGCGACGATGTCGACGATGTAGCCGAGGACCTCGTCGCCGACCAACACCTGCTTGACCGCCTCGCGGCCCGCGGCCAGCTCTGCCGGGCCGGCGACCGCGCGCACCGAGGACAGGTCGCGCGGGTCGAAGCCGCGCGCGTGTCGCTGCAGGATCGCGATCTCCTGCTCGCGGGGCGGCAGACCGACGGTGAGTTTGAGCAGGAACCGGTCCAGCTGCGCCTCGGGAAGCTGGTAGGTGCCCTCGTACTCGATCGGGTTCTGGGTGGCGGCGACGATGAACGGGTCGGGCAACTTCCGCGGCTGTCCCTCGACGCTGACCTGACGTTCCTCCATCGCCTCCAGCAGCGCGGCCTGCGTCTTGGGCGGGGTGCGGTTGATCTCGTCGGCCAACATCAGGTTGGTGAACACCGGTCCGGCGCGGAACTCGAACTCGGCGGTGCGGGTGTCATAGACCAGAGACCCGGTGACGTCGCCCGGCATCAGATCCGGGGTGAACTGAACGCGCTTGAACTCCAGCTGCAGAGCCGCGGCCAACGTGCGCACCAGCAGCGTCTTCGCCACCCCGGGCACACCCTCGAGCAGCACGTGCCCGCGGCACAGCAGCGCGATCACCAGGCCGCTGACGACGGCGTCCTGGCCCACGACCACCTTGGCGATCTCGGCGCGTAACGCCATCAGTGCGGTGCGGGCACCCTCGTGCGGGGCGGGCTGTGTCACGATCGTGCGACCTGCCTTTCGATGTCGTCGAGCGCGCCGGCCAGGTTCACCAACTCGTCGTCGGTGACCGGTGGCGGTCCGTAGAGAGTACGGGCCACGTGGTGGGGGTCCAGCCCGCACCGCTGGTGGACTGCGAGGGCGACAGAATCGGGCGACGCCGCCGGCCCGAGGCCCAGCCGCGGCAGCATGCGGTGCAGCGACGCAGTCCGCAGCGCCTCGGCAGAACGATCGCGGGCCCGGTGCGCGCGATACATGCGCCCGCGCCCCTCCACGGTTTCGGAGGCGCGGACCACCACGGGCAGCTGCTCGGCCACCAACGGACCGACGCGGCGGATCTTCCACAGCGCCAGCAGTCCCACCACCAGCACCAGCTGGAAGACCAGCCAACCGACCTGCTCAGGTACCAGGTCGGAAAGTGTTGCGTCCCCGCCGAAGTCATCGAACTGGGCGAATTGCGGCGCATACCAGATCGCCCGCGGCCGGGTACCGGCGAGGTTCATCGCCAGCGCGGCGTTGCCTTCCTGCAGCAACCCGCCGTTGGCCATGACGTGGGCGCTGCCCACTGCGGTGATGGTGCGCTCGCCGAGCGTGTAGCGGGCCAGCGCGCCGTCGTAGCACCGGGTCACCGGCACCGCGCCCGCAGCGTCGAACGTGTCGGCGCCGTCGAACCGCACCGCGCCGGCCCGGGTCGCTTCCCGCAGGTCGCAGTCCGGCCGTAGACCACCGAACTCGGTGGGCTCGCCCGCGTCGAGTTCGGGCGCCAGCGCCTCCCGGGTGGCGCCCGAGGGTTGCACCAGCAGACGATCACCCGGCAGGGCGGCCAGCCGGCCCAACAGTTCGTCGCCGTGCAGGTCAGGGGTCTGCGCCACGATCAGCAAGGTGTCCGGCCGCGCCGCGCGCTCCACGCTGGCGAGGTCGGCCGCTTCGACGACGGTGACGCCGCGGTCGCGCAGCAACGCGACCAGGGCGTGCGCACCGTCCTCGGCGGTCGAGTCAGGATCCATCGGGCCACCGGAGCGCGGTGCGGACAGGTAGGCGCCGGCGACAGCGACCGCGACGATGACCACGACGGCCACCAGTACCCAGCGCGCGCCGCGCCACCGTGCGGTCATGGTCGGGCCGACCGCCGTCGACGTAGGCGTCATCGCACCTCGGCCCAGCTCGGCGCGACGGGCTGCTGAGGCGACCCCGGTCCGGAGGTCGCCCGGTCGCCGAGCCTGCCGTCCAGCGCCGCGACCTGTCGGTAGCCCGCCTCGGTGCCGGGTCGCTCACCGTAGGTCACATCGTTGAACGCCATTGCGGCCGAACCCAGTTCGTCGGCCAGCGCGGGCAGGGCACGCCCGGCCGCGCGGGCGAGCTCGGTGGCGGTGCGGCCCGGGACGCGGTCGAGAACCCCGTCTTCCTCGAGCTGGCGGGCGACGGCGCGGACGCGGTGCCGGATGGCGGGCGCCCACTGCTGTGAGGACGCGAAGGTCTCGGCGGTCGCGCGGTGCTCGGCGGCGCTGAGCTCGTGGTCGTCGAACAGGGTGACTGCTGCCGATCGACTGGTCTTCATCGCACGGCGGGCGATGCGCACCGCGACGATGACCGCGATCACCACCAGCAACACCAGCACCGCCACGGTGAACCAGCCGCCGGGCAGCTCGGCCCCGTGGGTCACGGCCCGGTAGAGCAGGTCTTCGATCCAGCTCATGATCTGATCGCCGAGGGAGGGCTTCGGATAGATCGCCTTGGCGAGCTCGCCCTGCGCGGCGTCGTGCGCCGCGTCGCGGTCGATGTCGATCTGGGCCACGTCAGCGCGGACCGGTCAGCCACAGGTCGTCGGTCGACTCCGGCGCGGCCCCGGGGCCCGCGGCGGCACCGGTCTGCAACACCAGGTCGAACGCTTCGGCTCGGATCCTGCGGTCGGTGTACTGCAGCACGATCACCCCGGCACTGAACGGTCCGGTGATGATCTGGCCGACCACAGCGCCCACCGACAGCATCACCAGAGCGAGGATCTCGGTGGCCAACGCCGCCGAGGCGCCCAGCACGAGCTGCCCGCCGATGGTGAACGGGATCGCCACCGCCGCCGCCACCAGTTGCGCCACCAGCACCGCGAGCAGCCGGATGCCGAGGACCCGCCAGAAATCGCCCTTGATCAGGCTGAACGAGCGTTTGACGGCCGAGATGATGTCGCGGCGCTCGAGCACGATCGCCGACGGCGTGAACGCCAGCATGACGGCGAGGTAGACCAGCCCGACGATCAGGGCGAGCACCAGCGGCGCGCCGATGAAGAACGCGGCCCACCCGTTCCCGGCGACCGCCACACCGACGATGACCCCGACCACGACCCCGATCAGCAGCAGCGCGCCGAGGGCCTGCAGCACGGTGAACGCGATCAGCGCCCACAGGCGCGGCCGTAGCCGGCGCCACGCCTCGCCAATGGTGATGCCGGCGCCGAAGATTGCGCGACCGATGACGACGGTGAGCAGGCCGCTGAGCAGGATGGTCGACAACGCGGTGGTCAGCGACGAGCCCAGGCTGGAGGCGATCCAGCTGACCATCGCCCCGGTGGAGGGGTCGTCCCCGTCCAGAGACTGCGCCAGGTCGCCGTTGAAGGCGAACGGCCACAGCGACAACAGCAGCGCGATCACCTGCGCCGCCACCACCACGATCGTCGTCAGGCCCAGCGTGGCCTTGGGATTCGCGCGGATGTAGGCGACCGCACCGTTGAACATGTCCGACAGGGTCAGCGGTCGCAACGGAACGACGCCCGGTTTGAGGACCGGTGGTCCGTATCCGGGAGGTGGCCCATAACTCGGCGGTGGTCCGTAGCCAGGCGGTGGTCCGTAACCCGGCGGCGGTCCGTAACCCGGTGGTGGGCCGTAGCCGGGTGGTGGGCCGTAGCCGGGTGGTGGGCCGTAGCCAGGCGCCGGGCCGTACCCGGGCGCTGGGCCCTGAGGTGGGCCATAGCCGCCGGCGTCGTGGGTCATGATCACCATCTTGTCGACGCCGGCAACGATTGACAACGTCGACACCATCCGCGCAGCGACGGGCAACCACCGTTTTGGGGTTGGTCAACGGGGTACCCCGCTGCCCATGACCCGATTCGGCTACACCCTGATGACTGAGCAGAGTGGACCCAAAGACCTTGTCCGTTATGCTGTTTCGGCTGAGCAGGCCGGATTCGACTTCGAGGTGAGCAGCGACCACTACTTTCCGTGGCTCTCCTCGCAGGGCCACGCGTGCTACGCCTGGTCCATGCTGGGGGCCGTCGCCCACGCCACCGAGCGCGTCGAGCTGATGACCTACATCACCTGCCCGACCATGCGCTACCACCCCGCCGTCGTCGCGCAGAAGGCGGCCACGATGCAGATCCTGGCCGACGGCCGGTTCACGCTGGGCGTGGGCAGCGGGGAGAACCTCAACGAGCACGTTGTGGGTCACGGCTGGCCGACCGTGGCGCGCCGCCAGGAGATGCTGGCCGAAGCCATCCGGATCATCCGGGAACTGCTCACCGGCGAGCTCGTCGACTGGAAGGGTGACTACTTCGAGGTCGACTCCGCGCGCATCTGGGACGTGCCCGAGGTTCCGGTGGCCATCGCGGCGGCGGTGTCCGGTGAGCGCTCGGTGGAGCAGTTCACCGCGCTGGCCGACCACCTCATCACCACCGAGCCCGACAAGGATCTGGTCGCCGGGTGGCACGACCGGCGCCGCGCGACGGGTCTGGCCGAGGATTCCCGGGTGATCGGTCAGATCCCCATCTGCTGGGATCCCGACCGCGACGCCGCCGTCACGCGCGCCCATGACCAGTTCCGGTGGTTCTCTGGCGGCTGGGCCGTCAACGCCGACATCCCCACCACGGCTGGCTTCGCCGCGGCGACCCAGTACGTCCGGCCCGAGGATGTCGCCGAGTCGATTCCGTGTGGCCCGGATCTGGATGGGATCGTCGAAGCCGTGCGCGCGTACTGGGAGGCGGGCTTCACCGACATTGCGCTCGTCCAGATCGGTGACGAGAATCAGGACCTGTTCCTCAAGGAGGCGGCGGGACCGCTGCTGAGCAAGCTCCGCGACGCTTCACGCTGAAAGGAGGCTCGATGACTCGAGGAAAAGGGATCTACGACGACGAAGAGGGCTCCACCGCGTCGCGCGCCAAGCGCGAAGCCGAGGAAGAGGGCAAGCACCGCGAAGACACCCCCGACGTCGACAAGGACGCCGGCGAGCCGACGGCCTGAGTTCTAGCGGGTGCTGACCGGGTCGCCGCTGCGTTTGGTCTCCAGGCGGTGCCACGTCCACCAGAACAGCAGGGCCGCCCCGATCGAGCCCGCGGCGGCCAGCCATTGCGAACCCAGGAAGAGGTGCCACTCGGCGGGCCGGTCGTTGAGATGAGCCGAGGCCGCGTTGAGCACCTGCACCAGGCCGAGGGTCAGGCTCGCCGCACCGACCGCACCGACGAGCACCACGAACACCGTACGCAACGTGAACCGCGCGGCGCCGGGTGAGATGACCGCGCGGATCCGGCCGGTGCGCGCCAGGAAATGCGACGCCGCGCACGCGACGACGAGGGCGACGGCGTCGGCGGCCAGCGTGTCGGAGAGTCGGTGCGCCCTGATGATGACGGTGTAGGCGCCGATCCCCACCGCCCACGTCAGCGTCACGAACATCGCCACCCCGCGGAACCGGTACGGCATCACGATCAACGTCGCGAACAACAGCGACATCGCCGCGGTGGTGTGACCGCTGGGCAGGGTGTTGTCGGCGAACGTGCCGTTGATGGAGACGAGGTCGGGGCGCGACAGCACGTGGTATTTCAGCACCTGGGTCACGGCCTGCCCGCCGAGGATCACCCCGACGCCCGCCACGGCCAGCCACACCTGGCGGCGCAGCAACCCGATCAGGCCGACGAGGAACGCCGCGGCCAACTGTGAGGTGACCGTGATGGTGTGGAACATGTCCAGCGCGGTCTGGCGGAGGTCGGCGTCGACCTGGGTGGCGCCGCGCAGTGCGGCGTCCTCGAGGCGCTGCCCGGTCCGCGTGTGGACGGCCAGCAGGTAAACCGCCACGCCGAACAACAGCGCGCCGATCAGCACGGCGGTCCAACGGTGCCGGGCGCGCCGCAGGCGCTGATCGCCGTCGAGCGCCACCCGCCTGTCGATCCTCGTTGCCACGCAAGCCCCCGTTCTGCATTCGTTCCGACATGGCACGGATGACGCCCCCAGCGTTGCACCGAGCCTACCGTCGGCGCACGGACGACCAGTTGGTGAAGACGCCGCACGAACGCTGCAGAATGGCATGTGTGACGTTCGGGCCGAGTCTTGCTACGGCGTTTCCCGCCGAACACACAGGGACCATCGCGGTGGTCGATCTGGAGACGGCATGCGAACTCTACGGACGGAACGCACTGCCGTATCCGCTCGGCCGCCGCCGACCGGTCGGATCTGTCTGGCTCGCCACCAGGCAGGTGCGGCCGATCGCCGACCGACTCGCAGATGGTGAACTGTCCGGCGTTCGAGCTTGGGTGGAAGCCCTTGTGCGAGCCGATGTCTCCGTGGAATGCCGGGTGCACCAACCCGGCCAGGACGATTTGCGTCTGCATGCGGTTCGCGCGGGCGTGCTCGGCTTCGTCGCGACCCAAAGGATCGATGATGACGGTGTCGATGTCGTCGACGTGTTCGCGGTGGCGCCGGACGCGTTGGCTGGCGTCATCACAGAATCGGTCGGACTGGTCGGCTCCGGTGCGCACCACCGGATCGCGGTGGCAGGTGGTCGGAGCCGGCTTCCGAAGCCTCCTGAAGCGATCGAGGAATACGACGACCTAGGCTTTCTGCTTCCGCGGACGGACACCGATGAACCGGCCATCTCTGTTGTCGATATCCAAGACGTCGTGGCGAGCGGAACGGTGCAGACGCGCGACCGGCCGGCGCGGCAGTGGGGTATCGATTCTTTCCGGCGAATCCTGCAGTGGGTGCAGGTGAGCGGCGACGGTGACTACCTCTACGAGGCTGACGTCGGGTACGCCGAGCCCGTCACTGCAGACATGTTGCGCGGATTCATCGAGGGATTCATCGCCGACGACATGGAGGCCGCGCGCAGGGGTCGTGGCCCGATGTCGGGATAGGAAGCTCGGCGCCAACCGGGTAGTCCGATCCTCCAGAGATGGGCTTTGTCAATGTCATTCGACGGTGAACTTTTGGTCATCAAGACGTTGCAGGCCACGACCGTCGACGAGTTCGTCACGGTACTCGGGGTGCTGCCAATAGAACCGCACCCAATCCCGAAGCGCTTCGCTGTTGTCGGTGACACAATCCGAAAGAAGGGTGGCACTTCTGCCCTCGGGTAACGCCAGCACGACCAGTTCCCGGCCGCGGAGTTTGCGCCGCAGCGGATGGTCCTGAATCTGTTCGATGTCCTCCCAGTTGGCGCGCCGAAAGGCCAGCCACGGGCCGTTCCACACTTCGCAACGATCCGGGGTCAAGCGCAGGTAGCAGTCGCCGCCGTGAGCGATCATGCGCCACAGCGTCGCCAAGCCTGTCAACAAGATGAAGACCATCATCCAAGGAGTGGAAGACCGATAGGTGGGAATGTCGACGTAACCGAACGGTGCGAAGGTGACGAAGAGCGCAGCTGCGAGCACGGCGGCACCCATCCAGAAGAGTGAAAGTACGTCGAACAGCTTGCGTGGCCGAATGGTGGTGCCCACTGAGTCGAAGTCACCCCGTGGGTCGGCCATGAACCGCATGACCGCCCACTGGGCGGAAAAGCCGAAGGCGGCCAAGGCGAAAATCGATGCGATCGCTCCTGAAAGAGCTCCTCCATCAACGATCTTCGCGAGACCCCACCAGAGAAAAAAGACTCCGCAGGCAGGGACGAGGACGAACGCTGCGAAGTTGCTGACTGATTTCATCGCGAGCAGAACTGATTTCCCAAGAAGGTACCGAGAGCGCCGATACCCTGCGATCCCGCCACGGAGATGAAACCGGCGCCGATCCATCCCACCCCGGGAAATGCCAAAGGCGCGAAACCTCCTGCTACCGAACCGACGCCGCTGTAGGTGTCGACACATCTCTCGAAAGCACTCTGAGCGCCTGCGACGTTGAACAACATCTCGGCCACGCCCACGGCAGGTCCGGCGAACTTCGCACCGACGCCGACCCCTTTGAGAGCATCCGCACTCAGCCTAGGGACGGACCCACCCTGGTCGACATAACGCTCGAATCCGGTCAGAGCGCCGCCCGCGATCGCCGTAGGGGGGTTGCTGAGAATCTCGACAGGGATGTCGCCTTCGCGACCGTCTGGTGTGTAGACCTTGGCTTCGACTCTGCCGTTGGGCCACTGATGCCTTTCCAGGAGTGTGCCGTCCGCAAGTCGCGTACTGGTCGTCGTGGCACCTCGAAGCGAGTACGTCGTCGTGTCCTTCCACGTGACAGTGCTGGTCTGGGACAAGAAGTTGCCATCTTTGTCGTAATGGGTGACCCGCAGGGTGGGGCCACGGTCCCACTGGTATTCGTTGTCTTCGGTCACCACTTGTTTACTGCCATCCTGCATGGTGTGCGTGGTGGTTGTGATGTCACCGTCTACTTCAATGCTGGTGTCCCTGATCGTTCGTGACATGTCGATGTCACGGAGCATTGCCTGCTGCATCAGTCCGGCCGCTCCGGCCGGGTTTGGCACCTCGTCGCCGGGCCGCTGAAGTCCGGGCGTCAAGTTGTCCCAGCCGGTCGGATCAGGGGATTCGTATCCGTGCGCGACGGCCGCCGTGGTCACCGTTGCGGCGGTGGCGTCGTCGGCGCCGCCGACCGCCAGCAGTAGTGCGTTGACAGTGACCTGCTCTGCCTGTGCGCGCCGTTCCAGCGCCGCCGCCTCCTCGGCGGTCATCGCTGCCCCAGTGATCAGCACCACCCACTGATCGCTGACGTGCAGCTGGCCATTCATGTCGATCTCGTCGGCCTTGTCCAGCAGCGCTGTGCGGGCTGCACCGATGGTGCCGGCACCGTCACGCAGGGCAGCGCCGACATCGCGTGTGTATGCCGCGAATGCGTCGGCTTGGTCTTGTGCTCGCTCGAACATTCTGGTGGCCGCGGTGTGCGCGTCACCCGACCACGCTCTGGTCTCCGGCATGATGGCGATGTTGTTGGCGATCGTCGTCACGGCGTCGTCGACGGTCCGGCCGCCGGCCTCGACTGCTTGACCGTTGAAGGTCAGGGAATCGGGATTCCAGCGCTCCAGACGGGAACGCGACGGCAACACTGGTCAGAAGATCCCGTCGAAGCTGGCGGCGAGGTCGCCGTCAGTCACCTCGTAGGCGTCGCCCGCCCCACGCACGGCGATACCCATGGCGCTGACCTGGGCCTCGATCTGCTCGACGACCTGCGTCACATGCGCACCGACAAGCCGCGCCGCCCACTGGGTTGTCGATCCGTCCACGCCGTCGGCTGCCGTGGCGACGGTGTTTCCGACGTCTGCCTCGCGGATTACGCGCGCGGTGATGTCGACCTGGCCGGCGAACGCACGCAGGACTTCCGGATCGACCTCCACAGCGTCCAGATTAGTGGAGCCGGGCGAGCCGCCCGCGCACCAATTTCCAGCGCAGCACCGGGCTCACAGCAGCAGGGAGGCCCCGACCAGAAGAACCGGTCAGGGCCTCTCACCTGCGATCACACGAGTCGGGGTGGCGGGATTCGAACCCACGACCTCTTCGTCCCGAACGAAGCGCGCTACCAAGCTGCGCCACACCCCGCGTGAAGCCTCGACAGCGTATCGCACTGGCCGAGGTTGAAGCCAAACGCGTATCAGGACGCCGACACGCCGCGGGAAGGAACAGGGCTGTCGGTGGCGTTGTGCACACTGACAAACACGAACCAAAGAAACGAGGTGTGCCATGACCGGGCTGGGCGCATCGCTGTACCTGGGCTTCTTCGCATTGGCCGCACTGTGGCTGTATCTGACCTCCGACGGACCGCTGACCCGCGGCTCACGTGATCAGAGCCAGCGGCCTGACCGCTCGAACTCCGCCAGCACCTCCGCCGACTCCGACGGGTCGAGTCCGTGGCTGGTCAGCCATTCGGCGCAGAAGTAGGTCTCGGTGTAGCGGTCACCGCTGTCGGCCAGCAGCGTGACCACTGATCCGCTGCAGCCCGCTGCGGCCATCTCGGCCAGCAGGCTGAACGCGCCCCAGATGTTGGTGCCCGTGGACGGGCCGACCCGGCGGTTCAGCACCCGGCTGACATGGTGTGCCGCCGCCACCGAACCCGCGTCGGGCACCGTCATCATCCGGTCGACCACCTCGGGGAGGAACGACGGTTCGACGCGCGGCCGGCCGATCCCCTCGATCCGCGACGACATGCCGGTCACGACATTGCGGTCACCGGAGGCATAGGCGGGGAAGAACGCCGAATTCTCCGGGTCCACCACGCACAGCCGGGTGGGATGGCGGCGGTACCGGATGTAGCGCCCGATCGTCGCGCTCGTTCCGCCGGTGCCCGCGCCGACGACGATCCACTCCGGCACGGGGTGGGTCTCCTGACCGAGTTGCTCGTAGATCGACTCGGCGATGTTGTTGTTGCCCCGCCAGTCGGTGGCGCGCTCAGCGTTGGTGAACTGGTCCAGGTAGTGGCCGCCGGTCTGATCGGCCAACCGCTGTGCCTCGTCATACACCTGAGCCGACTCGGTGACGAAATGGCAACGCCCGCCCTGCGATTCGATCAAGGCGACCTTGGCTGCGCTGGTCGACTCGGGCATCACCGCGATGAACGGCACCCCGATCAGCTCCGCGAAGTAGGCCTCCGACACCGCCGTCGACCCCGAGGAAGCCTCGATGACGGTGGTGTCCTCGCTGATCCATCCGTTGCACAGCCCGTACAGGAACAGCGACCGCGCCAACCGGTGTTTGAGGCTGCCGGTGATGTGGGTCGATTCGTCCTTGAGGTACAGCGCCAGATCGGCGTCAGCGGCCCAGCGCGCCGGCAGCGGGTAACGCAGCAGATGGGTGTCAGCGCTGCGCCGCGCGTCGGCCTCGATCAGCCGGACCGCGTTGTCCACCCACGTCCGGGACTGGCGGCAGGCCGACGCGGCCGGTCGGCTCACCGTGCGGAGACGGTCGGATGCGACTGTCCCTCCCGCGTCTGGATGTCCGATCCGCCGGTGGGCGCTGCCACCAGTGTCAGCAGCGTCGCCTCGGGCCGGCAGCAGAACCGCAACGGGGCGAACGGGGACGTGCCGATGCCCGCCGACACGTGCAGCTGGGTGCGCGCCCCCCAGCGCGACGGACCCTTGGCCCGGGAGCGGTCGAGTTCACAGTTGGTGACGATCGCGCCGTAGAACGGCAGGCACAGCTGGCCGCCGTGGGTGTGGCCGGCCATCACCAGTTGATATCCGTCGGCGGCGAACTGGTCGAGCACACGCGGCTCAGGGGAGTGCGACAAGCCCAGCGTCAGGTTCGCCGCCGCGTTCGCCGGCCCGGCGATGGTGGGGTAGCGGTCACGCTTGAGGTGCGGATCGTCCACGCCCGCGGCCGCGATGTGCAGGCCGGCGACCTCGAACTCGCGCCGAGTGTGGGTCATGTCCAGCCAGCCGCGTTCGGTGAACGCCGCCCGCAGGTCCTGCCACGGCAGCGGCTCCCCGTGAATGCGGCGGTTGGGGTTGGTCAGGTAGTTAGCCGGATTCTTCAGCTTGGGAGCGAAATAGTCGTTGCTGCCGAACACGAACACCCCGGGCACCGACAACAGGTCACCGAGCGCCTGCACGACGGCGGGCACCGCCCTGGGGTGCGCCAGGTTGTCACCGGTGTTGACCACCAGGTCGGGTTCCCAGCCGGCCAGCTCCCGCAGCCAGGCCTGCTTGCGGCGCTGCGTCGGACGCATGTGGATGTCGCTGATGTGCAGCACCTTCAGCGGCGAGGACCCCGGCGTCAACACCGGCATGGTGGCCTGCCGGACCACGAACGCGTTGCGCTCGATCAGCGAGGCGTAGCCGATTCCGGCCACCAGCGTGCCGACGGAGGCCGCAGCAGAGGTCTTCAGAAGCGATCCCGATGAAGCAGAAGGCATGTACGCAGCCTAGCGCCACCGCCGACCGGCCACAGGTCGTCGGGCGTGCCGATCGGGTCAGCCCGGCGGCGGTGGCGGCGGTGGCGCCGGCGGTGGCGGCGCACCGAGCACCGGCACCGTGATCGGCGGAAGGCCCGGGATCTCGATCACCGTCTGCCCGACCGGCGGCGGTGGTCCGCCCGGCGGCGCCGCACCCGGCGGTGGCGGTGGCGGGGCCGGGGCGATGCCGTTGGACACCTGGATCGTGACGATCGAACCGGGCACCGTCTGACCGCTCGGCGACGTGCCGACGACGGCACCCTGGCGGGAGCTGCTGTTCACCGGGGTGGCCTGATCGGCCACCTGGAAGCCGGCCTCCCGCAGCCGCTGCTTGGCGGTCTCCAGCCCCATCCCGGCCACGCTGGGCACCCGCGATCCGGGGGCGCCGTCGACATAGCGCGGATCGGTCGGGGGCAGCACGACCTCGCCGAAGTTGGTGGCGATCGGGTTCATCGCGGTGAACCACGTCCGCGCGGGCTCGTTACCGCCGAACAGGTTTCCGTCGCCGCACTGGCGCAACGGGAACGAGCACAGCTCGCCCGGTGAGGTCGAGTCGTCGTAGATGTAGTTGGCGGCGGCCAGCTGGTTGGTGAACCCGAGGAACCCCGCCGAGCGGTGCGCCTCGGTGGTTCCGGTCTTGCCCGACATCGGCAGCGTCCAGCCGACCGACCCCGCGGCGCCGGCAGCGGTGCCCGAACCCCTGTCGTCCTCACTCATGGCCACGGCCAGCGTGTTGGCCAGACCCTCGGGGACCACCTGCTCACAGGTCTCGGTGGTGACGGCGACTTCCTCGCCGTGCCGGTCGAACACCGCCTGGATGGGACTGGGCGGGCACCACATGCCGCCGGACGCCAACGTCGCCGCCACATTGGACAGCTCCAACGGATTGACCTCGATGGGCCCGAGCGTGAACGAACCCAGGTTCTGGCGTTTGACGAACTCGGCCAGGCTCTCGTTGCTGTCGGGGTCGTAGTCGCGGGCCGTGCCGGGCAGCGCGTAGGAACGCAGGCCCAGCTTGACGGCCATGTCCACGGTGCGCTGCACCCCGACCTGCGCGATGAGCTTGGCGAACGCGGTGTTCGGCGAGGTCGCCAGCGCCTGGGTGACCGTCATCGAGCCGCGGTAGTTGCCGGCGTTCTGCACGCACCACGTCGCCGGCGGACAGCCCCGCGCACCACCGGTGCCGAGCCCCTTGGCCTCGAACCGGGACGGTGCATCGAGTTGGGCGTTGATGCCCATACCCATCTCCAAGGCAGCGGCGGTGGTGAACACCTTGAAGATCGAGCCGGCGCCGTCACCGACCAGTGAGAACGGCTGCGGTTGCATGGTTTCGCCGGCGTCGAGGTCCAGGCCGTAGGTGCGGTTGCTGGCCATCGCGAGCACCGGGTGGGCTTCCTTGCCCGGCCGGATCACGCTCATCACGCTGGCGACCCCCGGCACGTCGGGATCGGCGACGCCGTCGATCGCGGACTTCACCTGCCCCTGGACGTCCGGGTCCAGCGTCGTCCGGATCAGGTAGCCGCCCTTGGCGACCTGGTCCTTGCTGATCCCGGCCCGCGCCAGGTAGTCCAGCGCGTAGTCGCAGAAGAAGGCCCGATCGCCGGCGGCGATGCAGCCGCGCGGCAGCTCCTGCGGCTGGGGCAGCACGCCCAGCGGCTGTGTGCGGGCCTCGCGCAGTTCGTCGGCGTACTCGGGCAGGTTCTCGATCATGGTGTCGAGCACCACGTTGCGCCGCGCGAGCGCGCCGTCGGGATTGGTGTAGGGGTTCAGTGCGCTGGTCGACTGCACCATGCCGGCCAGCAGCGCGGCCTGCTGCCAGTTCAGTTCGGAGGCGTCGATGCCGAAGTAGGTCTGGGCGGCGTCCTGAACGCCGAACGAGCCGTTGCCGAACGACACCAGGTTCAGGTAGCGGGTCAGGATCTCCGGCTTGGTGAACGTCTTGTCCAGCGTCAGCGCCATCCGGATCTCACGCAGCTTGCGGGCCGGGGTGACTTCGATCGCGGCGCGCTTCTCGGCGTCGGTCTGGGCGATGACCAGCAGCTGGTAGTTCTTGACGTACTGCTGCTCGATCGTCGATCCGCCGCGGGTGTCGAGGTTTCCCGACAGGTAACCCGACAGGCCGGTCAGCGTGCCCTGCCAGTCGACACCGTTGTGCTCGGCAAAGCGTTTGTCCTCGATCGAGACGATCGCCAGCTTCATCGTGTTGGCGATCTGCTCGCTGGGCACCTGGAAGCGGCGCTGGGTGTAGAGCCAGGCGATCGGGTTGCCCTTGGCGTCGACCATCGTCGACACCTGAGGGACCTCCCCCTCGACCAGTTGAGCCGAGCCGTTGGCAACGACATCGGAGGCGCGGTTGGACATCAGGCCGATGCCGCCGACGACCGGGAACATCAGACCCGCGGCGACGACACTGGCGAGCAGCACGCACCAGGCGAGCTTGATGACCGTGACCGACCGCGGCGGCGGTGGGGTCGGGAGCTGCTCCGGCATGGGTACAGAGTAGCGACGACGTGCGCCACCCGATCCGCCGATCGGCCCGGCTCACCCGCTGTGACGTGTGGTGAAACGGCGAAATCGTCAATTTGGTGCCGATGACGGCACGGTCGTCCCAAAAAAGTGGTCACGGATGTATTGCGCCGAACGGCCCTGACCACCTAAGTTGACAACACAGTGCGATGCAGATCACACTCACCGCACGCAATGTGGCGTAGATCGCACCCAGCGATCAACGTCGAAGTACATAGGGGAAACATTCGTCTGCGTTGTCGGGGCGCGGCCAGAACGAAGGGGACGCCGGTGTCAGGTATCAAGCCCGCCGCTCGCAGGACCACCATCAATCCGTCCGCCGATACCATTCTGCATGGTGCGGAGGCAGAAGCCCGGATTGCGTGGGTTTCGCAAGCCCGGTGTCGCCAAACCGACCCTGACGAGTTGTTCGTCCGCGGCGCCGCCCAGCGCAAAGCCGCGGTCATCTGCCGGCACTGCCCGGTCATCGCCGAGTGTGGCGCCGATGCCCTGGACAACCGCGTCGAGTTCGGCGTGTGGGGCGGCATGACCGAGCGTCAGCGGCGCGCCCTGCTCAAGCAGCACCCCGAGGTGGTTTCCTGGGCTGACTTCTTTGCCGCCCAGCGCAAGCACCGCAGTGCGGGCTAACTCGCAGACCTGATCAGAGCCGGCGGCCGGACCCCTCGGGGTCAGGCCGCTTCGGTTTCTCCGGTGATCTGGTCGGCGATGGCCTGCAGCGCCTCGAGGTCGGAGACGTCGAACGGCAGCGACGGCACCCCCACGATCGCCACGTGCGGGTTGGCGCCGGTGAACCGGGACAGCAGACGCACCTCGCGTTTGGCGGTGGAGGCCCGGTCGGCGTGGATCCGCAGCGCAGCCGCGGCGACCGACGCCGGGTCGGTCTTCTCCAACTCCTCGGCCGCCTCCGTGGCCTTCTCGACGTGCAGCTCGCACAGCGTCGGGTGGGTGCGGTTGAGGATCAGGCCGGCCAGAGGCATCCGCTCGCCGGCCAACCGGTCCACGAAGAACGACGCTTCCCGCAGCGCGTCCGGTTCGGCCGCCGAGACCACGACGAACTGCGTGCCCCGCCGCTTGAGCAGCTCATAGGTGCGGTCGGCTTTCTCCCGGAACCCGCCGAACGTCGCATCCAGCGACTGCACGAATCCCGCCGCGTCGGAGAGCATCTGCGAACCGAGGACCGTCGACATCCCCTTCATGGCCAGTCCGACCGCGCCGGTGACCAGTCGGCCGATGCCGCGGCCGGGAGCCAGCAGCAGCCGCCACAGCCGGCTGTCCATGAAGCTGCCGAGCCGCTTGGGCGCGTCGAGGAAGTCCAGCGCGTTCCGCGACGGCGGGGTGTCGACCACGATCAGATCCCACTTGTCTTCGCCGAGAAGCTGTCCCAGCTTCTCCATGGCCATGTACTCCTGCGTGCCGGCCAGCGACGTGGCCACGGTTTGGTAGAACTGGTTCTCCAGAATCGCGTCGGCACGCTCGGTGCCCGAATACTGGATCACCATCTCGTCGAACGTGCGCCGCATGTCCAGCATCATCGCGTGCAGCTCGCCGGTGACCTCGGGCCCCAGCGGCACCCGCTGGGGGGTGTTGCCCAGCGACTGGATGCCCAGCGCCTGGGCCAGTCGCCTGGCCGGGTCGATCGTCAGCACGACCACGGTGCGGCCGTACTCGGCCGCCCGCAACGCCATCGCCGCGGCGGTCGTGGTCTTGCCGACACCACCCGCGCCGCAGCACACCACGACGCGGTTGGAGGTGTCACGCAGGATCGCGGCCATGTCCAGGGCCGGTGGGGTGGTGCTCATCGGTTTCCTCCGCTCACCGCACGCCCTGCCGGGCGAGCTCTTCGGCCAGTTCGTACAGGCTGCCCAGGTCCACCCCGTCGGTCAGGGTGGGCAGCTGCAGCCGGGGCACATCGATCTCGACCAATTGCTCGGCGCTCTCGGCGCGGGCCGCGACCCGGGTGGCGTGCTGAATGGTCTCGGTCAGCAGCCCGGCGAAGTCCGTGTCGGACAACGTGATCCCGGCGGTGGCCAACCCGGAGCGCACTGCGTCGGCGTCGACGTCCCCCTCGGCCGCCTTGGCGAGGTCGTCGGGTGCCAGGTAAGCGGGAATGGTCCGGTTGACGATGACACTGCCGATCGGCAGATCCATCTCCCGCAGTTCCTGGATGGCCTCGACGGTCTCCTGGATCGGCAAGGCCTCCAGCAGCGTGACGAGGTGGATGGCCGTCAGGTCGGAGTGCAGCAACTTCACCACGCCCTCGGCCTGCGAGTGCACCGGGCCGCCCTTGGCGAGGTCGGAGACCGCCTTGGTGACGTCGAGGAACCGCGCGATGCGCCCGGTCGGCGGCGAGTCGACGACTACCGCGTCGTAGACGGAATGCTTGGGCCGCGCATCCTTGGCCGTCCTGGTCACGACTTCCTTGACCTTGCCGGTGAGCAGCACGTCGCGCAGACCGGGAGCGATCGTCGTCGCGAACTCGACAGCCCCGATGCGGCGCATCGCCCGTCCGGCCAGCCCCAGGTTGTAGAACATGTCGAGGTACTCGAGGAACGCCGCCTCGGTGTCGATGGCCAGCGCGTTGACCTGCCCGCCACCCTCGGCGGTCGCGATCTTGACCTCTTCGTAGGGCAGCGGGGGAACGTCGAACAGCTGCGCAATACCTTGGCGCCCTTCGACTTCGACCAGCAGAACCTTGCGACCGCCGGCGGCCAAGGCCAGCGCGAGCGATGCGGCGATCGTGGACTTTCCCGTACCGCCTTTGCCAGAGACGAAGTGCAGGCGCGCTTTGGTCAGGCGGGAGGGCCAACCGATCGACGTCGACCCGTTTGGTGTGCTAGCCACCACTGCATGCTAGCCAAGCCGATTTGGCCGCCCGATAAGCTCGGCGACATGAGTGAATCGAACCGCTGGGAGTATGCGACCGTCCCGCTGCTGACGCACGCCACCAAGCAGATCCTCGACCAGTGGGGCGAGGACGGCTGGGAGTTGGTGTCGGTGCTGCCCGGCCCCACCGGCGAACAGCACGTCGCCTACCTCAAGCGGCCCAAGTGACCGCCTGGTCGGCGCGCCTGACCGAGCTCGGCATCGAGCTCCCCGACGTGGTCAAGCCCGTCGCGGCCTATGTGCCGGCGGCCCGGACCGGCAACCTGGTCTACACCGCCGGCCAGCTACCGATGACCGCAGGCGAGCTGCCGGCGACAGGCAAGGTGGGTGACGCAGTGTCCCCGGAGCAGGCCAAGGCGCTGGCCCGGCAGTGCGGTCTGAATGCGCTGGCCGCAGTAGACGCGCTGGTCGGTATCGATGCGGTGGTCAAGGTGGTCAAGGTGGTGGGCTTCGTCGCGTCGGCGCCGGGCTTCGGCGGCCAGCCCGCCGTGATCAACGGCGCCTCGGAGCTGTTCGGCGAGGTGTTCGGTGACGCCGGGGCACACGCCCGGTCGGCGGTCGGGGTGTCCGAACTCCCGATGGACGCGCCGGTCGAGGTCGAAATCATTGTCGAGGTCGCGTGAGCGACGATCAGGCAGGAGTCGCGTGAGCGACGATCAGGCAGGAGTCGCGTGAGCG
>CAXEZH010000241.1:0-6598 GCA_964000695.1 uncultured Mycolicibacterium sp.
CCCGCCGCACCGGCGAGCGACTCGGCCGGCCTGCCCGATTCCGGCCGGGCGGAGCAGCCCACCGACGACAATGGAGCCCATGACCCACCCAGGCAGCCAACGAGTTCCCCCGATCGGCACCCAGGTATCGGCGCTGGCCGCACAGGCCCCTGACGCGCCGGCGGTCACCTGTTCGGGTGTCACCATCACCCGCGCCGAGCTCGACGCGACATCCAACCGCCTCGCGAGAGCGTTCGCGTCGCTGGGCGTCGGAGTCGGCGACTACGTGACGATCGTGCTGCCCAACTCGCTGGACTGGGTGTACGCGGTGCTGGCGTGCTGGAAGCTCGGGGCGGTGCCGCAGCCCCTCTCGGCGCGGCTGCCCGACACCGAGCTGGCGGCACTGCTCGAGCTGCGTCCCCCGGCGCTGCTCGTCGGGCGTGCGGACCCGACCGGCGACACCCCGAGTGCTTCAGCCGCGGTCGCCGAGATCGCTGCCGAGTTCTCTGATGATCCACTGCCGGAGGCGGTTTCGCCGGTGTGGAAGTCCATGGCGTCGGGCGGAAGTACTGGGCGTCCCAAACTCATCGAGGCCGGCAACGACAGCAGGGTGCCGCCCACGATCGGGGCCCCGCTGGGTGCGCAACCCGGCGATGTCAACTTGGTGTCGGTTCCGCTGAGCCACAACACGGGATTCACCACGTTCGCCATCGGACTGCTGCAGGGACACCATCTGGTGCTGATGCCGCGGTTCGAGCCGCAGGAGTTCCTCCGGCTGGTCACCGAGTACCGGGTGACGTTTCTGGCGACCGTCCCGACGATCATGCAGCGGCTACTGCCGGTGCACCGCGCCGATCCCGACGCTTACGATCTGTCGTCGATTCGGCGGTTCTGGCATCTCGCCGCGCCCTGCCCGCCGGCGGTCAAGCAGGCCTGGATCGATCTGCTGGGGCCCGATGTGGTGTGGGAGCTCTACGGCGGCACCGAGTTACAGGCGCTGACCTTCATCTCGGGTGCGCAGTGGTTGAGCCATCCGGGCTCGGTGGGGGTGGTCGTGTCCGGTGAGATGAAGGTGTTCGACGACGACGGAAAGGAGTGCCCGCCGGGTGTGCCTGGCGAGATCTACATGCGGCCCGCTCCGGGCAGCCGGCCGACCTACCGCTACATCGGTAGCACCGCGAAGAACCGCGACGGCTGGGATTCCCTGGGCGATCTGGGCTATTTCGACGCCGATGGATTCCTGTACCTCAACGACCGTCGCGTGGACATGTTCACCGTGGGCGGGCGAAACGTCTATCCCGCTGAGATCGAGTCGGCGCTGGCCGAGCATCCTCACGTGTTGTCCAGCTTGGCTGTGGGGCTGCCCGACGACGACCTCGGCCAGGTGCCGCACGTGATCGTGCAACCCGCTGCCGACATGTCCGAGGACACGGTCCGGGAGTTCCTGGCCACCCGGATCGCCGCGCACAAGTTGCCCCGCTCGGTGGAGTTCACCGAGCGGCCGCTGCGCGACGATGCGGGAAAGGCGCGAAGGTCGGCGGTCCGCGACGAGGTCATCGCGCGGCGGGCCGCGCAATACGGCTGAGCGCGGCGGGCCGCGCAATACGGCTAACGCGCGACGGCGGGTTCGATCTGCTCGGTGACCGAGCTGTCCAGCGGGGTGGGGTCGTTGCGACGCTCCCATCGCCGCAGCGCGTTGCGGCAGGGCGATTCGATCAACCCGTAGCTGACCGCGGCGATCGCGAAACCGAACAGGACGGTCAGCACCAGCACCACGGTGAAGTGTCCGTTGAAGGAGAATTCCCCGATCATCGGGAAGACCATCGCCAGGGCGGCCAGGTGCCAGACGAACAGCCCGTAGGACCACCGGCCGAGCGTGACCATGGTGTCGCTGCCCAGAATTCGGTGCCGCGTATCGGGCCGGTCCAGCACGAGCGGCGCCAGCAGCGCGCCGGCCACGATCGCACCCATCGCGGTCTTGAGCGTCACCTGGGCGATCGAGCCGGGGTGCAGGCCTTCCAGACCCGCCAGCGGCGACGCGGCGACGGCGAAAGCGCTCACCGCGATCAGCGCCATCAGGACGCGGCGCCGCGCCAGTCGGTGCGGCCAGCCGACCTTCGAGACGGTCAACTCCGCCAGCACCATGCCCGCGGCGAACCACGAGAAGAACGCGGGCGGCCAGTTCCACAGGTTGTGGCCGGATCCGCCGTCGAAGGGGATGTGCACCCAGAACAGGCTGGCGACCGCGGCAACGAGGATGACCGCGATCCGGGCGCGGACCGGCACCCGCCGCGACAGCAGCGCCAGCAGTGGCAACACCAGGTAGAAACTCATCTCCACCGACAGGCTCCACATCTGGGTGAGGCCCGCGGTCAACGTCAGCGGCACGTAGATCTGGGTCAGCGTCAGGTTGGCCAGCCATACCGTGAGGTCGGCCTGGGCCTCGGGGAGCAGCGTCAGGATCACGACGACCGCGACGAGGTAGCCGGGCATGATCCGCACGATCCGCGACCGGAGGTAGTGCCCGGTTCTGGGCCGCTCGCGCAGCCCCCTGGCCGCCGCGGCGTGACCGCGCCACAGCAGGAATCCCGACAGCGCGAAGAACACCGCCACCGCAAGGTCGAACCGGCCGAGCACCCGCCCGACCGCACCGGTGGTGTGTCCGGTCTGGAATGCGACGTGGGTGACGACGACCCCGATCGCCGCACACGCACGCATTCCCTCTACCGCGGGCAGGAAGCTGCGGGTGCCGCCGACGGCGTTCTGCGCCGCGTCGGGAGCCGCGCTGGGCGGTGTCGCGGTGGCGGTCACGCCCAACAGTGTGCCCCGCTGCGGTCGATGACGGCGAGAACGGGTAGTCACCCCCGCACGGAGGCTTGCGCCGAACGGGTCCGTCAACGGCTCGTAGTGAGCGACGACCTTATTCTCTGCTGTTAGGGTCGAACGGGTTTTGCCGCCACAACACAGGTCTGGGTTGTGGCGGTAGGTGAAGGGAGACACGGTATTGAACCGCGCAGTCGCGCTGAGGATCGCCGCGTGCGGAATCATGGGCCTGGGGGCCGCGTTGCTGATCGCCGCGTTGCTGTTGTCCACCTATACCAAGAGCAACATCTCCAAGATCCCGCTGGACATCGACCACACGGTGGTCAGTGACGGCAGCGGGACAGCGTTCGACCCGGCGTCGCTGAACGAGCAGAACTTCGTGGTCAACGAAGACGTGCCGCTGGTGATGCAGGAGCAGGTCACCGTCGAGTCCCCGGCCAATGCCGACGTGGTGACGCTGCAGGTGGGCAGCACGTTGCGGCGTAGCGACAAACAGCAGGAGAACGGCCTGCTGCTGGCGATGGTCGACACGGTCACCCTCGACCGCGAGACCGCGATGGCGGTGTCCAGCGACAGCAATCCGGGCGGCGCGGTGCAGAAGCCGCGCGCGATCGAGAACGAGGAACCGCCCACCAACATCGCATTGCCGCACGAGGGGCTGTCCTATCGCTTCCCGTTCGACACCGAGAAGAAGACCTACCCGTACTTCGATCCGATCGCGCAGAAGGCGTTCGACGCCAACTACGACGGTGAAGAGGACGTCAACGGGCTGACGACCTACAAGTTCACCCAGAACGTCGGTTTCGACGGCGACGGCGAACTGGTCGACCCGATCCCCTACGCGTCGCTCTACGACGACGAGGCCGACAGCAGGGCGACCGCCCCGGCCCGGTTGTGGGGCATCGAGGCCGAGGATCCCGAGGAACCGATCACGATGACGCGGTACTACGCCGCGCAGCGCACCTTCTGGGTGGACCCGGTGTCGGGGACCATCGTCAAACAGACCGATCGGGGCTATCACTACTACGCCCGCGAGGCGCTCGAACCCGAGGTCACCTTCGTCGACTACAGCGTCACCACGAACGAGGAGTCGATCGAATCCCAGGTCTCCGCGGCGCGGGATGAACGGGACCGGGTGGCCCTGTGGGGACGCATCCTGCCGATCACCTTCACTGCGCTGGGCCTGATCGCGCTGGTCGGAGGGGCGCTGCTGGGCGCCTTCAGCCTGCGCGCGGAGTCGATGCTCATCGATCCGGGCCTCGACGACGCGGGGCGACGGTTCTTCGGTCACCGCGACGACGAAGGCGAGCCGGTACCCGGCGCCGAGGCGAAGACCGAGAAGCTGCCCGCGCAACGGCCGTCCGATCTGCCCCCGGACAGACCGGGCTGATCACCCGCGCATTCCCGCCGGCCTTCGCGCTGGCTCTGACACTGGCGGTGACGGGTCCGTTGCTGTCGCCGGGCTATCTGCTGCTGCGTGACGCGGTGTCGACGCCGCGGTCGTATCTGTCGGATGCGGCGCTGGGGGCGACACAGGCCGCGCCGCGCGCGTTGCCGCAGGATTTCGCCGTCGCGGTGACTTCGCACATGCTCGACGGCGGTGTGGTCGTCAAGGTTCTGCTGATACTCGGCATCTGGCTGGCGGGTTGGGGAGCCGCGCGACTCGTGGCGATGCTGCTGCCGGACGCCGGCCTGGCCGGTCAAGCCGTCGCGGTCACGGTGGCGATCTGGAATCCCTACGTGGCCGAGCGGCTGCTGCAGGGCCATTGGAGCCTGCTGGTCGGTTACGGCTGTCTGCCGTGGGTGGCGTTGACGGTGTTGTCGCTGCGCCGGTCCGAATCCCGCGAGGCGGTGCAGGTGCCGGCGCTGCTGTTCTGGATGGCGCTGGCAGGGCTGACGCCCACCGGGTTGATGCTGGCCGCCACCGTCGCGCTGACGTGCGCGACGGCCGGCGGCGCGGGACGGTCCCGGCGGTTCTGCGCGCTGTTGAGCCTGGGCGCCGCCGTCGGCGCCGCGCTGCCATGGCTGACGGCGGCGGCAGTGGCACCCGGATGGGCGGCTCAAGCTGGTGTCGCCGACGCCGGGGTGGCTGCGTTCGCGGCCCGCGCCGAGCCGGGCCTGGGCACCCTGGGCAGTCTGGCCGGCCTGGGCGGCATCTGGAACGCCGAGGCGGTGCCCGCGTCGCGGACGAGCGTGTTCGCGATGCTGTCGGTGATCGCCCTGCTCACGATCGTGGCGATCGGTGTGCCGTTGCTGATCCGCCGGCGCGTCGCGACACCGCTGCTGCTGCTGGCGCTGGTTGCGGTCACGGTGCCGGCGTTGATGGCGACCGGCCCGGGGTTGGCGATCGTCGAGGCGGTGATCCGGGGCTTTCCTGGGCTGGGTGTGGTGCGCGACGGCCAGAAATGGGTTGCGCTGGCCATGCCGGTGTATGCGTTGGCCGCCGCGGGGACGGTGGTGACGCTGCGCCCCCGGGTGCCGGCGCTGGTTTCGGCGGCCGTCTGCTGCGCGGTGCTGGTGGCGACCCTGCCCGATCTGGCCTGGGGGGTGGGCGGGCAGGTGCGGTCGGTGCACTACCCGCCCGGGTGGCAGCGGGCGGCAGCGTTGATCAATGCCGACCCGGGGCCGGTGGCCGTGTTGCCGGTCGACAGCATGCGCCGGTTCCCGTGGGCAGGTGAGGCACCGGTACTCGATCCACTGCCGCGCTGGGTGCGTGCCGAGGTCCTCAGCACCGGTGACCTCGTCATCGCCGGGCGGCTCATCCCGGGGGAGGGTACCCGGGCCCGTGAGGTGCAACAGCTGCTCGTCGGTGGGGCGGACGCGCAGCGGCTCGCCGAGGCCGGGGTGCGTTGGGTGGTCGTCGAGGGCCCTGACCCGGGACAGTTGCCGCTGCCGCTGACCTATCGGGATTCCGACATCGCGGTGTACGCGGTGGGCGGCAACGCTCCGCAGGCCCCGCAGCGCGGGGTGTTGCTGGGGGCGCACCTCGTCTGGCTGATCCAGCTCCTGGGCAGCCTGCTTGCGCTGGTCGTGGGTCGGGTCAGACGCCGCACACCGCGGGCAGCAGCAGGAAGGCCGGCCACAGACCAGCGACCAACAGATAGCCGGCCATCTCACCGCCGGCCGGAAGCACCGGACTGACCAGCGACTCGATGTGCCGGACCTGCTCGATGCTGAAGAAGGCGAACACCAATCCGACGATCACGTACGGGATTCCGAGCCACAACCCGAACTCGACCACGTCGGCCACGCTGACCCGCCGGCTCAGCAGCCGGCGCGTGGCGGTCTTCACCCCCATCGATGCCTCCTCAGACCAGACGGCGCTGCCGGCGTACTCGCCTCCGGACATCGGCGAGCAGCAGGTGGGTACCGCCCTGCCGGATGAACCCCGGAAGGAACCGGTTGGCGAACGCCACGATCAGGAACAGGCGCTCGAACAGATGCTGTCGCACCGGGCCCCACGTCAGGCCGAGGGCGTCGCGGAACACCGGCGCGAGGAAACCCGTCGTGAGGAACGTCAGCAGCGGCCGGAACGGCAGCGCCAGAAGCGGGTTGATCATCTTCAGGTTGATCAGGTCGCGCAGGTAGGTGCGGACCACATCGTCGACGGCGACCTGCATGCAGGCGTCGTCCCAGTACCGGTCGAACTCGGCGCGGGTCGGGGGCCATTGGTCGTCGGTGACTTGCAGCGTGGTGCCCAGCGGCCAAGCTGAGCGGTAGAACTGCTCGGCCTGCTCGGGGGTCATCTCGCCGCGCAGCAGCTGATAGGTGTCCTCGAGACCGACGAACAGGCAGG
>CAXEZH010000242.1:0-17489 GCA_964000695.1 uncultured Mycolicibacterium sp.
CGTGGTGCTGAACTTCATCACCCCGCACCAGAAGTGGGGCATCCACTCCACCTATTCCGACAACCTGATGATGCTCACGCTCAACCGCGGTGGCCCCGTTGTCTGGCTGAGCGAGGCCGACGCGAAGGCCGGCGGCATCGTCGACAACGACTGGGTCGAGGTCTTCAACCAGAACGGCGCCCTGACGGCCCGCGCGGTCAGCTACCTGCAGAAGATGGGCCTGGCCGACGAGGTGGCCGCGTTCCATCGGGTGAACCGCGTGACGGTGTTCAGCCCGAGCAAGTGGGAGCTGTCGTTCCCGAAGCGACCCGGCATGCCCGACCACGGTCACACCGTGAGTCGAGAGCATCTCGACACTGTGCTGCTCAAGCACGCCGAGTCGGCAGGCGCAGAGATCCGCCAGGGCGCCGAGGTGTCCGGGCCCGAGCTGGACGCCAGCGGCCGGGTGATTGGCGTCGTGCTCAAGAGCGGCGAGAAGGTCTACGGCGACGCGGTCATCGCCGCCGACGGCGCCTACTCCCCCATCAAACGCGCGCTGAAGGTGGATTCCGAGTACAACGGCTACTCCGCCATCGCGATCCGCTCCGAGATGCCTGCCAACCGAGCCGATTCCGACTCGCTGGACATCTATCTGAAGCTGATGTTCGAAGGCGATCAGCTGCCGGGCTACGGCTGGGTGTTCCCGATGGGCAACGGCATCTTCAACATCGGCCTTGGGTACGTCAACAGCTACAAGAACTGGCAGTCCATCAACGCCACCAAATTCCTGGGCGACTTCCTGCGAACCCTGCCGCGCGAATGGGATCTGCCGGCGATCGAGGAACTGAAGAAGAACAAGAGCGTGCGGGCCTGGCGGTTGCCGATGGGATTCACCGCGTGGCCGCCCTGGCGGCCGGGCGTGCTGTTCACCGGCGACTCGCTGGGTGCGGGTAAGCCGGCCTCGGGCGCCGGGATCTCCAAGGCCCTGGAATCCGGGCTGGCCGCAGGCGAGTGCGCGATCGCGGCGCTGACCAACGGCGGCCCCGACGATTTCACCAACTACGCCCTGCGCATGGAGGCGGCGTGGGGCCGCGAGTACAAGCGCGGCCGCTACATGCACAAGCTGATCGGGCAGCCGAAGCTGGCCAACGCCGGGGTGAAGCTGATCGACAACGCCGCGTTCCGCGACCGCATGCTCAAGGCGCTGTACAAGAAGGCGCAGGGGCCCCAGCACACGTACTGACAAGGCCGGGACTGCCCCGGCCCTCAGCCGCGTGTCGGCTCCCCCGGCTTCAGTGCGGCCGTGAGATCCGGCTGCGCCGTTTCCGGTACATGGCTTCGTCGGCCAGAGCGAGGACGTCGTCGATGGACCGGCCGTCGCCCGGACGATGCGCGCACACACCGATTGTCAGCGTCACCGGCACGTCGGTGCCATCGGCCAACGTGACCGGTGTGCACTCCATCCGGTCGGCGATCCTGCTCGTGAGCAGGGCAAGGTCGTCGTCGTCGACGGACTCGGTCACCACCAGGAATTCGTCGCCGCCCCAGCGAGCCACCAGATCGTCGGGACCGATGGCGGCCAGCAGTCGTTCGGCGACCTCGACCAGCATGTGGTCGCCGGCGTGGTGGCCGCTCCGGTCGTTGACCGACTTGAATCGCTCGATGTCACAGAACAAGACGCCGTAGCCGGCGTCGCGGCCGTCCAACTCTTCGAGGCGGCTCCAGGCGGCGGCACGATTGGCGATCGTGGTGAGCGGATCAGTGTCGGCACGGCGGACCAGATCGGCTTCCCTGGCCCGCTCGGCGGTCACATCGAGGATCTGAGAGATGAAGCAGTGCGGACGGTCGGACGGCCCGCACACCAGCACAACGGTGAGCGCACCCCACACGACATGTCCATCGGCGGTGATGTAGCGCTTGACGATGTGATAGGAGCGCCGCTTGCCGGCGAGGCACTCGTGCATCAGCGACAGATCCGCACCGAGATCGTCGGGATGGGTGATGTCCCGAAAGTTCAAGCGGGCCATCTCCCGGCTGGTGTACCCGAGCATTGCGTGCATTGCGCGGTTGGTGCGCAGGAACGCGCCGTCCAGGTCGACGACCGCCATCCCGATGGGTGAGTGAGCCAGCGCCAACTCGAATCGGCGTTCCCCCAACAGATCCAACGCCGCCGGAGCTGCCTCGGTACTCATCGCGGACACAGCGGCGGACTCGAAGCCGTGAACGTGGGATTTGGGGCGACCGAGGTAGTACCCCTGCGCACACCTGATTCCGGCGGCACCCACCGCATCGAGTTCCGCCTGGGTCTCCACGCCTTCGGCAATGGCGGTGGCGCCGGTCTGCGCCGCGAATTCGCAGATGGCCTGGGCCAATCGACGTCGCGCAGCGTCACTGTCGATATTGCGGATGATCGACTTGTCGATCTTCACGAATTCGGGGTTCAACTCGAGCACGTGAGAGAACGACGAGAAGCCGGCACCGACGTCGTCGACAGCCACCCGAACGCCTCTTGCGCGGCATGCGTCCAATGCGTCGTCGAGAGCACCGTAGTTCTCGACGGCGGCATGTTCGGTGATCTCCAAGACGATTCGCGAAGGGTCCACGCGGTCGAGAAGCTCTGCCCAGGGCGCGTGCTGCACTGCCGCGGGCGAGATGTTGACCGCGATGAACACGTTGTCGGGTAGCTGTGCCAGCAACGACAGCACCCGTTCCAGAATCGCCGTCTCCAGTTCGATCCCCAGGCCGAGCGAGGCGGCTTGGGCCAGGAATGCGTCGGGCCTGAATGGCTCGCAGGGAAAGCGGGCCAGCGCTTCCAGACCCACCACCATGGCGCTGTGGACGTCGTAGACGGGCTGGAAGACCACTTCGAAGTCGTGGTCTGTCACCACCCGCCGGACGGCCGCATGACGATCAGGAGTGCGGGCGGCAGCTGGCGGCGGTTCGATGAGCAAGCCGATGAGCTCGGCGACGCGTTCGACGATGCGCAGGTCGAGCTCGACCAGATGCGGGCTGGCCTGTCGGCTCACCGCGCACACCATGCCCAGGGCTGAGCCGTCAGGTCCCAGTACCGGCACACCCACGTAGGCGCCCAGATCCAACTCACCCGTGATGGGCAGGATCGCGGTCGTCTCGTTGACCGAGGTGTCGGGGATGACGGAGGGCAGACGGCCGTCGATGACGCGCACACAGTACGAGCCGGCCAGCGAGGCGCCCGCGCCGCGCGACAGGCCCATCGCTTCGGGATTCCCGTCGAGCACCTCGAACACCTGGACGTCGTCGCGAAACGACGACAGCCATGCCGTCTCCAGGCCCAAGCGACGCCGAAGCACACTCAACATCGTCCGGATCAGGTCGACCGGCGTCTCCGATTCCGCGGCAGGGAGCCCCCCGGCTCCGTCGACCAGCATGGCAAAGATGCTAGACGCGACCCGGAGCCGTGGCGGGATAAATGACGACATCGACACTTGTCCCAACGTGGCGCGATATCCACAGCTCTCTCGGGTGGTACACCGGTTGACCGGGGCCGGGCCACGTCATCGTCAGCATCCTGGTCGGCAAACCCAGATGCCAGGCGGGCCACGGGAAATACGTGCAGGCCGCGGAGGTTGGAGGACGGACCGAAGCTCCAAGGGTCTGGCCTGTCACAGCGCGGGCGTAGCGTCGCCGCCATGGAGCAACGCATCAGCCTGATCACCTTGGGCGTCGACGACCTCCCGCGGGCCCGCCGCTTCTACGAGGAAGGGCTCGGATGGGAGGCCAAGGACGCTCCCGTGGGCGTGGTGTTCTATCAGCTGCCGGGTGTGGCGTTGGCGCTGTTCGGCCGCCATGATCTCGCCGAGGATGCGCGTCATCCCGTCGACGGCCAGTTCAGCGGCATCACCATCGCGATCAACGAGCGCACCGAAGCCGACGTCGACATGGTGCTCACCCAGGCGGCGGCCGCCGGTGCGACCATCCTCAAGCCGGCCGAAAAGGTATTCTGGGGCGGCTATTCGGGGTATTTCGCCGACCCCGACGGGCACGTCTGGGAAGTCGCGATGAACCCGTTTTGGACCATCAATGACGACGGCACGCTGACGCTCTGACAACTCCGACGAAACTGCGGTGAGTTCGCGTTCTCGACAACAACGGCAATCTCACCGCAGCGTCGATGCTGAGTTCAGCGTCGACCGCGCCCCGCACGCCCCGGCCGCCGGGCAACCTTGCCCGCCGCGGCACGTGCCGCCTGCTTGGCGAGGGTCTTCTCCCGCGCGGTGCGCTTCGGTGCGGACTCGGTTTGTCCCCGTGACGAACTGGCTCTGCGGCCACGCACGATCCCGATGAACTCTTCGACAAGCTCGGACTGCTCCCCCTTCGGGAATGCCAGCGCCACGGGACAGGTGGGCGCATCGGCGATCGCGCGGTAGGTGAGGTCCTTGCGGTGGTACAGCCGCGCCAGGGACTGCGGAACCATCAGCACGCCGAGGCCCGCGGCGACGAGTTCGATTGCAGCCAGCGTGGTTTCAGGCCGGTGTTCGAGCAAGACTCCGGGCGCATCCCTCCAGCCGATGACGTCGTCCTCCGGCAACAGTGTCGGTTCGTCAGCGAGGTCGGCAGCGGTGATCTCGTCAGCGGCGCTGAGGACGTGATCGGTGGGCACCACGGCCACCGTGGTCTCCTCGTAGAGCGGGATGACCGCCAGCCCGGAGGTATCGGCAGGCGGCCGGAGGATGGCGATGTCGACGCCGCCGTCCCGCACCTCGGCCGCCGCGTCCGCGGCCTGGACGGCCCGCAACTCCAGCAGTGCCTCCGGGCGGCGCTGCGCCCAGGTCCGGGCCCACTTCGCCGGCGTTGCTCCCGGGACGTATCCCACGGTGAGCGAGGTCCGGGTCACCACGCCAGGCTACCGATAGGCTCGAGCCATGAGCAGGCCGAACTCGCAGTCCATGAAGCCCGCCACCGCGGCGAAGAAGCTCGATGTGTACCTGCCCGCCACCCCGGAAGAATTCCAGCAGAATCCCATCACCCGCGACGAGCTCGCTGCTCTGCAGGCCGATCCCCCACAGTGGCTGAAAGACCTGCGCAAGGACGGCCCGCACCCGAAGAACCTCGTCGCAGCCAAGCTGGGCGTGTCGATCGCCGGCCTCGCGCGGGGCGGGGTCACCGAGGCACTGACCACCGAGCAGATCGATGCGCTGCTCGACGATAAGCCGGAGTGGCTGGTCGCCGAACGAGAGAGCTACCAGAACGTGCTGCGCGAGGAGAGACGCCTGAAAGCACAACGCGCGGACAAGACCCGGTGAGGGCCGATCCAGCATCGCCCGTCTAATCCTGAGTCGACCGGCCCAGGGGCAAGGCACGGGCGCCCTTTCACACCACGGGAAATAACGTGACATGTCACCTTGTTGTGCCGGGCGGAACGCGACGGACGTTCCCCGACAACAGGAGCATGAGATGTCCCCACTTGCAGGAAAAACAGCACTGGTCACCGGCGGTACGTCGGGCATCGGCTACGCGACCGCCCGGGCGTTCGCCGATGCAGGGGCGAAGGTGTTCATCACGGGTCGCACCGAACAGCGGGTCCAGGATGCCGCCACGTCCCTCGGAAGCGGCGTGGTCGGTGTGGCCAGTGACGTCACCGCATCGGCGGATCTGGACCGATTGATCGACGTCATTCGCGAGGGCGGTACCGGACTCGACATCGTCTTTGCCAACGCCGGCGGCGGTGAGTACGTGACTCTCGAGGAGGAAACCCCCGAGCACCTCGCCGACACGTTCAATCGCAACGTCGGCGGGACGGTGTTCACGGTGCAGAAGACGCTGCCGCTGCTCTCCCCCGGCGCCTCGATCGTGCTGGCCGGTTCCAGTGCGGCCACCCGTGGCACCCCGGCGTTCGGCGCCTATGCCGCGTCCAAAGCCGCGATCCGGTCGTTCGGTCGAACCTGGGCGACGGAGCTGGCCGACCGCGGAATCCGCGTCAACACCGTCATTCCCGGTCCGATCATGACACCGGGGCTGCACGGCTTGGAGGCCGACGAGGAGCAGCGCCAGGGCATGTTGGACGGCCTGGCGTCGAACCCGATGAAGCGCATCGGCGACCCCGAGGAGTTGGCCGCGGCGGTCGTGTTTCTCGCCTCGGACGCAAGCAGTTTCATGACCGGTTCCGAGGTCGTCGTCGACGGTGGCATCAACCAGGTCTAGACGTCCGGACGCGGCAGAGTACCCTCGCGCAACAATCCCTCGTGCACGGTGGCGAGGATGTCGGCGAGGGTTTCCTCGCGCTCGGGATCCAGGTCGGCGAAGAAGGTACGACGCACCCACTCGGCATGCACCGGAGCGGCGCGCACGAGCAAGTCCCAGCCCTGCTCAGACAGGACGATGAACGTGCCCCGACCATCGGTTTCCGACGCCAAACGGTCGACGAGGCCACGTCTCGCCATCCGCACGAGGTGGTGCGACAGTCGGCTGCGCTCCCACCCGATCACCGTCGCCAGCGATGTCACCTGTAGGCGGCGGTCCGGTGCGCGCGACAGCGCGTTGAGCACCGTGTAGTCGTACAGCGAGAGTCCGCATTCGGCCCGGAGGTGATGGTTCATCTCGTACTCGAGCCGATGATAGACGCGCATGTAGTTCAGCCACGCACGTTGCTGGATCGGTGTCAGTGGATAGTCTGAAGAATCGGTCATCGCGACTTCACCGGCTGCCGAGAGTGCGCGCACGGTAGCGCGAGGCGACTCGGCACTACCGTGTGTGCACTTTCGCGGGTCACAGCATGCAGGACACGCAGCCCTCGACTTCGGTTCCCTCCAAAGCCATCTGACGCAGCCGGATGTAGTACAGCGTCTTGATGCCCTTGCGCCACGCGTAGATCTGCGCCTTGTTCACGTCGCGGGTGGTGGCGGTGTCCTTGAAGAACAGCGTCAGGCTCAGCCCCTGGTCGACGTGCTGGGTGGCCGCGGCGTAGGTGTCGATGACCTTCTCGTAGCCGATCTCGTAGGCGTCCTGGAAGTACTCCAGGTTCTCGTTGGTCATGTACGGCGCCGGATAGTAGACGCGGCCGATCTTGCCTTCCTTGCGGATCTCGACCTTGCTGGCGATCGGGTGGATCGAGCTGGTCGAGTGGTTGATGTAGCTGATCGATCCGGTCGGCGGGACCGCCTGCAGATTCTGGTTGTAGATGCCGTGGACCTGCACCGATTCCTTGAGCCGCTCCCAGTCCTGCTGGGTCGGGATGCGGATGCCGGCATCGGCGAACAGCGCGCGCACCTTGTCGGTCTTGGGTTCCCACACCTGGGCGGTGTACTTGTCGAAGAACTCGCCGCTGGCGTACTTCGAGCGCTCGAAGCCCTTGAAGTGGGTCCCCCGCTCGATCGCGATGCGGTTCGATGCCCGCAGCGCGTGGTAGAGCACGGTGTAGAAGTACATGTTGGTGAAGTCCACACCTTCTTCGGAGCCGTAGAAGATGTGCTCACGCGCCAGATAGCCGTGCAGGTTCATCTGCCCGAGACCGATGGCGTGAGAGTCATTGTTGCCCTGCTCGATCGACGGCACCGACGTGATGTGCGTCTGGTCGCTCACCGCGGTCAGCGCCCGAATGGCCACCTCGATGGTCTGCGCGAAGTCCGGTGAGTCCATCGCCTTGGCGATGTTCAGCGACCCCAGATTGCACGAGATGTCCTTGCCCACCTTGGCGTAGGACAGGTCGTCGTTGAACTCCGAGGGCGTCGAGACCTGCAGGATCTCCGAGCACAGGTTGGAGTGGGTGATCTTGCCGTCGATGGGGTTGGCCCGGTTCACCGTGTCCTCGTACATGATGTACGGGTAGCCCGACTCGAACTGCAGCTCGGCGAGCGTCTGGAAGAACTCGCGGGCCTTGATCTTGGTCTTGCGGATGCGGCTGTCGTCGACCATCTCGTGGTACTTCTCGGTGACCGAGACGTCGGCGAACGGGATGCCGTAGACCCGCTCGACGTCATAGGGCGAGAACAGGTACATGTCCTCGTTCTTCTTGGCCAGCTCGAACGTGATGTCCGGGATCACGACGCCGAGGCTCAGTGTCTTGATCCGGATCTTCTCGTCGGCGTTCTCCCGCTTGGTGTCCAGGAACCGGTAAATGTCGGGATGGTGGGCGTGCAGGTACACCGCTCCGGCACCCTGACGGGCACCGAGCTGGTTGGCGTAGGAGAACGAGTCCTCGAGCAGCTTCATGATCGGGATGACACCCGAGCTCTGGTTCTCGATGTTCTTGATCGGTGCGCCGTGCTCGCGAATGTTGGTCAGCAACAACGCAACCCCGCCGCCACGCTTGGACAGCTGCAGCGCCGAGTTGATGGAGCGCCCGATGGACTCCATGTTGTCCTCGATGCGCAGCAGGAAGCAGCTCACCGGCTCACCGCGCTGCTTCTTGCCGGCGTTGAGGAACGTCGGGGTGGCGGGTTGGAAGCGGCCGTCGATGATCTCGTCGACCAGTCGCTCGGCCAGCGTGGTGTCACCCGCCGCCAGCGACAGGGCCACCATGACGACGCGGTCCTCGAAGCGCTCCAGGTAGCGCTTCCCGTCGAAGGTCTTCAGGGTGTAGGACGTGTAGTACTTGAACGCGCCGAGAAAGGTCGGAAACCGGAACTTCTTGGCGTACGCGCGATCCAGCAGCGTCTTGACGAAGTTGCGGGAGTACTGGTCGAGCACCTCGCGCTCGTAGTAGTTCTTCTGGACCAGGTAGTCGAGCTTCTCGTCCTGATTGTGGAAGAACACGGTGTTCTGGTTGACGTGCTGCAGGAAGAACTCGCGCGCGGCGAGGACGTCCTTGTCGAACTGAATCCTGCCCTCGGCGTCGTACAGGTTCAGCATCGCGTTGAGCGCGTGGTAATCCGTTTCGCCGGGGAGCGCGTGCGCGCCGTCGGTGGTTACAGGCTCTGCAGCTGTGACGGTTGGTGGCACGTCTGTTCCTTCCAGAAATCTTCCAGTCCGGCACGGACGGCATCCACGTCGTCCGGGGTTCCCATGAGTTCGAAGCGATAGAGGTACGGCACCGCACACTTGCGGGAGATCACGTTGCCCGCATAGGCGAACTCGGCGCCGAAATTGTTGTTCCCCCCGGCGATGACGCCGCGGAGCAACGACCGGTTGTGCTCGTTGTTCAGAAACGCGATGACCTGCTTGGGCACATAGCCACCGCTGTTGATGTCCGGCGTGGCCTTCCCACCGCCGTAGGTGGGCACCACCAGCACGTAGGGCTCATCGACCTCGATGCGCCCGTGCAGCGGGATTCTGGTGACCTGCTCGGCGGGCAGCCCCAGCTTCACGACGAAGCGGTGGGTGTTCTCGGACACGCTGGAGAAGTAGACGAGATGACTCACAATGACTCCTCGAGATCGGTTCCGGGCCCGCCGGCAGGGGGACGGATCAGGCAGACGCTGCGGCGACGCCGGCGAGCGCCTTGATCCGATCGGGACGGAAGCCCGACCAGTGCTCGCCGCCCGCGACCACCACGGGCGCCTGCAGGTGGCCCAGCGCCATCACGTAGTCGCGGGCTTCGTCGTCGAGGCTGATGTCGACGACGTCATAGGCGATGCCCTGCTTGTCGAGGGCCTTGTAGGTCGCGTTGCACTGCACGCAGGCGGGCTTGGTGTACACGGTGACGGATGCGGGCTGAGTCATCTGCGCTACGGCTCCTGTCGAGAATGAGGCGAGTCAACGGCTGGTGCTGGCAACTGGTCGGATGGTGCGTCCCACTGAGGTTCAGCGGCCCGCCGGCCCGTGAAATTCCTGGCCGTCCGGGCCACGCTCCGCCGGGCCGGTAGGCCGACTCCGCCGGATCTGGTGACTCCGGCCGACCACCAGATCTTGGGGGTCCGTCGGTGTTCGAAACACTACACCTAGTGTCCGACATTGCGAAGGGATACAAGATGTTCTGAATGACATTTCTGAAATTCCCAGGTCGTAAGCCTGCGACCAGCGCGGCATCCGGCGTGTCGCGCGTCACATCGGCGTGTCGGGAAGCCACAAGGGATGTGTAGCAGTAGCCACCGACACGACACGGACCCCAGGTCCCGCCGCCGGAACCGCACAGCAAACACTTCGCCGCCACCGGACCGTGAGAGGTAGGCAGCATTTGCCGCGTTCAGCCACCTGCGCACTCCACTCGGTGGCGTCCCAGCGGGGCCACCGGGCCAGAGGCGGCAACGTCGACTCGGACGATGAGCGTCAGTCGGCCTCGGCCAGCAGCTTGCCCACGATGTCGCGCAGGCGGCCGGTGACCTCGGCGTTCTCCCGCGGATGCCGGTCCCCCAGCTCGGCGGTCGGCAACGACAACTTCAGGTCCTCGACCACCCGCGCACCGGCGAGGCCGAAGGACTTGCGGGTCTCGTCGTGTGCCCAGACGCCGCCGTAACGGCCGTGCGCCGCGCCGACGACGGCCAGCGGCGTGCCCTTGATCGCCCCGTCGCCGAACGGGCGGGACAACCAATCGATCGCATTCTTCAACACCCCGGGCACGCTGCCGTTGTATTCGGGAGTGACGACCAGTACGGCGTCGGCGTGCGCGCCGGCTTCGCGCAGCGCCCGCGCCGGTTCCGGCACGGCCGGTCCGTCGATGTCCTCGTTGTAGAAGGGAACCGCGCCGAGCCGGTCGAATACTGTCACCTGCACGCCGGCCGGCGCCGATTCCGCGGCCAGTTCCGCCAGTTGGCGGTTGACCGAGGCAGCCCGCAGGCTTCCCACCAGCACCAGCACCGTCGCGTTCGCGTTCTCCGTCACGTCCACCCTCCACTCGCTCGTCATCGTCCCCACTAACCGGACTTGAGTCCGAATTATTCCGGCTGGGATAGAGTTGTCAGGTGCCTGTGTCTGACCGGTTGCCGACGCTGACGGTGAGCGAAGCCGGCCCGCCCGAGCGGGGCGACGCCGCCCGCAACCGGGCGCTGCTACTGCAGGCCGCGCGCCGGCTGGTCGACCAGCGCGGCGCCGAGGCGGTCACCACCGACGACATCGCCGCGGCGGCCGGTGTGGGCAAGGGCACGCTGTTTCGCCGCTTCGGCAGCCGCGCCGGCTTGATGGTGGTGCTCCTCGACGAGGACGAGAAGGCCCAGCAGCAGGCCATCCTGTTCGGTCCTCCGCCTCTGGGTCCGGGCGCACCTCCCCTCCAGCGCCTGCTCGCCTACGGTCGCGAACGCCTGAAGTTCGTCGACACCCACCATGCCCTGCTCTCCGACGTCAACCGTGATCCGCAGATGCGGTTCAACGCGCCGATGACCTTGCACCACAGCCATATCCGGCTGCTGCTCGAGAGCGCGGGCACATCCGGAGATCTCGACACCCAGGCCACCGCACTGCTCGACCTGCTCGACGCCGATTACGTGCGGCACGAGCTCACCGACCGCGGCCGCAGCCTGGCCGACCTCGGTGATGCGTGGGAGACGGTGGCGCGCAAGCTCTGCGGGACATGACCCCCGCCGGCGGACCGTGGATCCTACACGTCGACGTCGACGCTTTCCTCGCCTCGGTCGAGCTGCAGCGCCATCCCGAACTCGCCGGCCTGCCGGTCATCGTCGGCGGTAGCGGCGACCCGTCCGAGCCGCGCAAGGTGGTCACGTGTGCCTCCTACGAGGCACGTACCTACGGCGTCCATGCCGGCATGCCGCTCCGGAGGGCCGCCCGGCGCTGTCCCGACGCGACATTCCTGCCGTCCGATCCCGCGGCCTACGACGCCGCCTCCGAGCAGGTGATGGGTCTGCTGCGCGACCTGGGCCATCCTGTCGAGGTGTGGGGGTGGGACGAGGCCTATGTGGGCGGTGACCTCGTCGAGCTGCGCGAAGCCGTCGACCTCGCCGGTTGCATCCAGGAACTCGTCACCGCCGAGACCGGTCTGACATGTTCGGTGGGGATCAGCGACAACAAGCAGCGCGCGAAGGTCGCCACCGGATTCGGCAAGCCGGCGGGCATTTACGCCCTGACCGACGAGAACTGGATGGCCACCATGGGTGACCGTGCTGTCGACGCGCTGTGGGGCGTCGGACCGAAGACCGCGAAGAAACTCGCCGCCATGGGTATCACCACCGTCGCCGAGTTGGCCGGTACGGACGCGGCGATCCTGACGTCGGCATTCGGCCCGACGACGGGGCTGTGGATCCTGCTGCTGGCTAAGGGCGGCGGTGAGGACACGGTCAGCGCGAAACCGTGGGTGCCACGTTCACGCAGCCATGTCGTCACCTTCCCCGCCGATCTCACCGACCGCGCCGAGATGGCCGACGCAGTCACCGACCTCGCCCACCGCACACTGGCCGAGGTCGTCGAACAGCACCGCACCGTCACCCGCGTCGCGGTCACCGTCCGCACCGCCACATTCTTCACCCGTACCAGGATCCGCAAGCTCGACGTGCCCACCACCGACCCCGGCTCGATCGTCACCACGGCTCTGGCGCTGCTCGATCTGTTCGAGCTGGACCGGCCGGTGCGCCTGCTCGGAGTGCGACTGGAGTTGGCGATGCCCGCCCCCACGGCAGCCCCCAGAGTGGTCGCCGGTGATGTCGCCGGGGACCGCTAGCGTCGCAACCATGCTGCAGACGGTCGCGATCCGGGGCTACCGGTCGTTGCGCGAGTTGGTGGTGCCGCTGCGCAGGCTCACCGTCGTCACCGGCGCCAACGGCACCGGCAAGTCGTCGCTGTACCGGGCACTGCGCCTGCTGGCCGATTGTGGGCGTGGCGAGGTGATCGGGTCCTTCGCCCGTGAGGGCGGCGTCGCTTCGGCGTTGTGGGCCGGCCCGGAACACCTCGGTGGTGCGCGTCGGACCGGTACCGCCGAAGGCGGTCCCCGTACTCGTTCGGTGTCCATCGAACTCGGTTACGCCTCCGACGATTTCGGCTATCTGGTGGATCTGGGCCTGCCGCAGGCCAAGGAGACCGCATTCGGACGCGACCCCGAGGTCAAACGCGAGGTGATCTTCTCCGGGCCCGCGGCCCGGCGCGCGACGACGCTGGTGCGCAGGACGCGCGGATACGTCGAGGTCGCAGCCGATGCCGGACACGGCTTCGACGAGCTCGTCCGCGACCTGCCTGCGCATCGAAGTGTCCTGGCCGACTGGGCGGGCGCGGCCCCGGAGCTGGTCATGGTGCGGGAGCGACTGCGCGACTGGCGGTTCTACGACGGCTTCCGGGCCGACACCCACGCGCCGTCGCGACGGCCTCAGGTCGGCACCCGGACCCCGGTGCTCGCCGATGACGGCGCCGACCTGGCCGCGGCCGTGCAGACGATCATCGAGACCGGCACCGATGATCTCGCCCGCGCCGTGGCCGACGCGTTCGATGGTGCGACGGTGTCGGTGGCGGTCAACGATGGCCTGTTCGACCTGCAGCTGCACCAGCGGGGCATGCTGCGCCCGTTGCGCAGCGCCGAGATCTCTGATGGCACGTTACGTTTTCTACTGTGGGCGGCTGCGCTGTTGAGCCCGCAGCCACCCTCGCTGATGGTGCTCAACGAGCCCGAGACCTCTCTGCATCCCGAATTGGTCCGGCCCCTGGCGGCGCTGATCGCGTCGGCCGCCACCCGCACCCAGCTGATCGTCGTGACGCACTCGCCGACGCTGCGCGAGTGCTTGGACGCCGCACCGCTCGGCTCCGAGGACAGTGACGCATGGGAGCTCGAACTCTACAAAGACTGGGGCGAAACCCGGATCGCCGAGCAGGGGCTGCTCACCACACCGCCGTGGGACTGGGGCACGCGCTGAACCTCAGCGGCGTTGCGGCTTCGGCGTCAACGCCGTTGCGGCTTCGCCTTCTTCGGCCTCAACACCCGGGTGAATACGAGATTCACCTGCTTCATCGCGATGCTGTAGGGCCACCACATCGTCCGCTTGAACAGGTACAGCGCGCGGATGTCGGGCGAGGTGTAGATCAGGTACCGGTTCTTGGCGACGCCCCGCAAGATCTTCTCGGCGGCGTGTTCCGGGGACACCGCGTGACCGGAGAACCGTCCGGTCCACTTGCGTACCTGCGGATCCTCGCGGTCGACCCCGGCGATGTGCACGGTGTCCACCAGCGGGGTCTGCACCGCCCCGGGCACCACGACGGACACCCCGATGCGGTGACGGGCGAGATCGAACCGCAACACCTCCGAGAGACCGCGCAGGCCGTACTTGCTCGCCGAGTAGGCGGCATGCCAGGGCAGAGCGACCAGCCCGGCCGCCGACGACACGTTCACCAGGTGCCCGCCGCGGCGCGCCTCGATCATGGGCGGCACTAAGTTCTCGATGACGTGGATCGGGCCCATCAGGTTGATGTCGATCATCGACTTCCAGTCCCGATGGGTCAGCTTGTCCACCGTGCCCCAGGCCGACACCCCGGCGATGTTCATCACCACGTCCATCGCGGGCCCACTGGCGTGGATGTCCGCCGCGAACGCGGCGACCTCGTCGACGTCGGAGATGTCGAGCACGCGGTGAGCTGCCACCACCGCCCCCAGTGCGCGGGCGTCGGCGACCGTCGCGGCCAACCCCTCGGCGTTGCGGTCGGTCAGGTAGAGCTCCGCACCCTCGACAGCCAGCCTCAGCGCGGTCGCACGGCCGATCCCGCTCGCCGCGCCGGTCAGGAAGCAGCGCTTCCCCGCAAAACCGGTGCTGAATCCGCGTTTCGAGCCGCTTTGCTGCGCCATGACAGCCGACCCTACCGGCGACCCACCATCAGCTCGTCACGTCGTCACGGCCCCACAGGCCGTACTGCCACAACCGCTGGACGATCTCCACGGCATGCGAAGGGTCCTGATCGCGACCGACGAAAGCACTGTCGTGGGACAGGGTCATCGACGTCACCGCGGTCAGGGTCCGCACCAACGCCCGGATGTCCGGTGACACCGGCCGCGCGCCGGTGTCCTGACTGACCAGGCCGACGATCTTGTCGACCACGGTGTCCTGGAAGTCGTCCATGATCTCGCGGATCTGCGCGTCGGTGCTGCGAGCCAGACTGCACGCAGCCATGATCGGGTCGTTCGACGCGAACACTGCCGCGGCGTAACCCACCATGCGTTCGGCGAACTCCGAGGGGGACTCGTCCGGCTCTCGCGGGGCGAAATCGTGGGTGAGCTTGTCGAGCTCTTCCATCGCGTCGGCGACGATCACCGCGAGCACGGCGTATTTGGACTCGAAGTAGAAGTAGAAGCCCGAACGTGCGACGCCGGCCCGCTCGCTGATGGTGCTGACGGACAGCTCTGCGAACGAGCGCTCCTCGAGCAGCTCGCGGACCGCAGTGATGATCGCCTCACGCTGCCGGTCGCCGCGGCTCTGGCGGGTGTCGTTGGGTTCGGCAGTCATGGCCTAGACCTTCGCACCACGACTCGCGCCCGGCCAAACTTGACATGCGTCAAGTCGGGCTACCAGGATGAGCGCAGGTGACATCGACCACAGTATGCCCGCTCAGGAGCGTGTGATGACGACGATCAGCAGCACTGATTACTGGATTGACCAGGCCAAACGACGGCTGAAGCCGACCCCGGTGACCATCCCGGGGATGGGTTCGGTGGAGAAGCGCCTGCTGGCGCACGATTTCAAGGAGATCACGCTGGCCGAGCCACCGGCCGGCAGTGGCCTCAAGGCCGTGAAGGGCGACCAGGGTCTGCCGATCCTCGCTCACATGATCGAGATGTTCCGCGGCGGACCGGACTTCATCCTGCACCAGTACCGCAAGTGGGGCCCCATCTACTACTCGGGCTCGCAGGTACTGCCCGCGGTGGGTGCGCTGGGACCCGACGCCACGCAGGCCGTCTTCTCCAACCGCAACAAGGACTTCTCACAGCGCGCCTGGGATCCCGTGATTGGGCCGTTCTTCGAGGGCGGGCTCATGCTGCGCGACTTCGACGATCACATGTACCACCGCCGGATCATGCAGGAGGCATTCACCCGCAGCCGCCTGACCGGATACGTCGAGCACATCGACTCGGTGGCCTCGGCGGTGATCGCCCACGACTGGGTCGCCGACGATCCCCGCTTCCTGTTCTATCCCCACGTCAAGGAGCTGACCCTCGACATCGCGTCGGTGGTGTTCATGGGGCATCAGGCCGGCACCGACAAGGAACTTGTCACCACGGTCAATGAGGCATTCACCACCACCACGCGGGCGGGCAACGCCATCGTGCGCAAACCGGTGCCACCGCTGAGTTGGTGGCGCGGCATCAAGGCGCGCAAGACGCTGGAGGAGTACTTCAACGCGCGTATCGGCGAGAAGCGGCGCTCGGAGAGCACCGACATGTTCAGCGTGCTGTGCCACGCGCAGGACGAGGACGGCCAGAGCTTCACCGACGACGATGTCGTCAGCCACATGATCTTTTTGATGATGGCTGCGCACGACACCTCAACGTCGACGCTGACCACGATGGCCTATCACCTCGCGGCCAACCCGCTGTGGCAGGAGAGGTTGCGCGAGGAGTCCGAGCGCATCGGAGATGGCCCGCTGGACATCGAGGCGCTCGACAAGCTCGAGGCCTACGATCTGGTGATCAACGAGGCGCTGCGGATGCAGACCCCGCTGCCCTTCAACTTCCGCCAGGCCGTGCGCGACACCGACCTGTTGGGGTACTACATCCCCGAGGGCACCGCGGTCATGACGTGGCCGGCGCTGAACCACCGTCTCCCCGAGTTGTGGACCGACCCGGAGAAGTTCGATCCCGAACGCTTCGCCGAACCGCGCAACGAGCACAAGAAGCACCGTTACGCGTTCGCCCCGTTCGGCGGCGGCGCCCACAAGTGCATCGGCATGGTGTTCGGTCAGCTGGAGATCAAGACCGTCATGCACCGGTTGTTGCGCAAGTACCGCCTCGAGCTCACGCATCCGGGATACACGCCGCGCTACGACTACGGCGGCATGGCCGTCCCGGTCGACGGCATGCCCATCGTCCTGCGTCCGCTGCACTGAGTTCTCGGGGCCTGGGCGCTGCGGCGGCGAGTTCAGGCCGACGCGAGCAACCGGTTCGCGCAGGCGATCACTGCTCGCAGGGCGGACTGGGTGGGGTCGGCTGACCAGCCCATCGCCCACTCGGTGCGGGTGCCGTCGCACCCCCGGATGAACGTCGCGGTGTACTCACCGGCCGGGAGCTGGTGAAACGCGGTCATCTCGACGGCGATCCCGCGCTCGTAGAGCATCGCGGTCAACGCGGCGACGGGGCCGGTCGCCGCGGCCCGGGAGGTTTCGATGGAGTTCCCCAGCGCCAACGTCGCCTGGTAGGTGCGGGCCTGCGGTCCGATCCGGCGGGCAGGGCGCTTCTCGTCGTCGCACGACCACTGGCCCAGTCGCACCGGTCCGGCGGTCGATGCGTATTCGTCGACGAACTCGTCGAACGTCTTGGTCGCGGCGTGCTCCCGCAGCGCACGCGGCATCGGATGATCGATGTGTGTCGCAAAAGGCGTCACGGTGCGTGGCGACGCAATGGCGGGCGAGGCGATCAAAGAATTCATGGGTGCCGGCCTTCGGGAGAGGAAGTGACCGACGAAGTAGCGACGACCCACAGCGAGGGGTCGGTCAGGATCAGACCCCGCTGCGGGTTGCTACTA